>NZ_CP049038.1 GCF_011040495.1 Pseudohalocynthiibacter aestuariivivens
CGGCAAGAGCTATCTTCTCCGCTGCATTGACTTCGTTCTCGGCGCCCAGGAAATGACAAAGGTCATCGAAGAGGCGGCCGGCTATGAACTGGTCTGGCTCGAGTTGATAGACCCTAAAGATCAGATACTCACCTTAGAGAGGCATCTGACCGGCGGTGACGTGCGTGCCCATAAGGTCTCGATTGACGATGTGTTGGCACGACGAAGACGTGCTAAGGAAGAAACTGGCGAAGCGCCTGCTACCGAAGCAGAGGAAGCGGGGAACGAGGGTGCGGATGGTCAGGTGCTCGCCTGGAGGAGGCAGGGGCTGTCCCAGGCGCCTGATGTCACTTCACTTATCTTTCCGTTCTTCGGGATGCCGGAAGATGTGCGTTTGCGCAGCGATAACAAAGGCAAAACCCAGCGTCTGTCCATCCGCACTCTAATGCCGATCTTTGTCTTTGACGAAGCTACGATCATTAGCGAACGCTCGCCAATCATCGGTGACGGGTTTGGTCAGACCGCAAACAAACGCATGTTTTCGTATGTTCTGACCGGCACAGACGATAGCGGCATCATCGCCCAGGAGCGCCGCGAGATCGTTCAGGCGGAGATATCAGCCAAGCTCAGCCTTATTGATGACCTTCTGACCCCGATTGAAGCTCGTCTGGAAAAGCAAGGCAGCGAAGACGAGGAGAAGGACAGTGCCGAGCGTGTCGATGACGCTATCGAGAGCCTCTCCAGCCTTCTCTCAGAAAATGAAGATATACGCACGGGTCTGAGGGGAGAGCGCCGGGAGCAACTCGCGAAGCTACGCCGAGCTGAATCGCAGTTGATAGGTATTGAAGAACTGCTCGAACGATATCGGTTGCTGGATGAACGCTACACATCAGACCTGAAGCGACTAGACTTCATTGCCGAAGGATCGCATTTCTTTGACGGGCTTCAGGACAGTTTGTGTCCCCTTTGCGGACAAGAGATGGATGGTTACGACCATAGTCACGGTGGCGCGGATACTGTTCCGGACGCGGCGGCCGTCTACCAATCTGCCACGGCGGAAGCGGCGAAAATACAAGGACTTCAGCGGGACCTGCAGGCAGCCATCAAAGATCTGAATGGACGTAAAGAGTGGCGCGAAAATGAGTGCAGCGCGGCTGCTGACGAGGTGTCTCGGATCGACCGTAAACTTGACAGTGTCCTTGCGCCAACACGTGCGCATGTACAATCCAGTTTGGATGAGTTGGTGCAACGACGGTTAATTTTGCAGACTTGGCAGTCCGATCGGGAAGAGGCCGCGCGCCTTCGCGCACTCAAAGACGAGCTTGATCAGACAATGCCTTCTGCGGGACAGAAACAGACTTGGGCACCGATCGATCCAGTCGCGGTCACTGCACTTTGCCGGGTGATCGAGAAGGTGTTGATCGAATGGTCATGGCCTGACGACGTTAGGGTCGAGTTCGATGACAAGGCCTACGATATCAAGGTCAATGGCAAGGCAAGAAAATCCCACGGCAAGGGCTTTCGCGCCGTACTTAACTCTGCATTAGCCGTCGGTGTCATTCGCTATTGCCACGCAAATGGAAAACCGCACCCAAAGTTCATTGTGTTGGACTCACCCTTGACGACCGTCAAACAGCGAGACGTGGAGCAGCCGCCGGTCGGCGATCAGGCCGAGGCGCAAACCATCAACCAAACCATCGAGCCCTTATTCTGGGAAAGTATCGCCAATACCTCGCCCGACCTCCAGATCATTGTCTTGGACAACAAAGAGCCTGGCGACGAACTCGCTCAAAACCTCAACCTTCAGCTTTTTGCCGGACCGACGGCTGGTCCAGAAGAGAGAGCAGGGTTTATTCCCAGAAGCAACCCTTCGGCTTCCGATGAAGGTGACGCCCTACGGCGACCTTGAAACGACGCCTTGCCACCTAGCTGCGGCGTAAAACATTTGTAGAGAAAACCGAGCAAGATCATCTAAGTCCAGTTTCAGTTGACGTATTAGGCCTCCGATGCGGCACAGCGGAAGACCGCTTTCCGCCCTCTATGACCGTCAGACCATGCCCACCGCCCTACCGGTGAATTGGCTTTTTGCCACCCTCCTCCTGCAGCATCGCTTCCATGTCGTTCAAGCCATCGACTGCAGAGCGCATCTGCGCCTCATCATCCACTGTGTCGGAATCCGCAACCTGGCCCTCAAAATCCATCTCCATCTGGCGCTGTTCCGTAAGCGGTGCGTTGACCCCACGTTGATCAGTTGATCGTTTTTTTCGGCTTCCAGCGTTTGGCGAGTTTGAGCACTTCGAAGCGCAGTTCGTCTGCTGGCGGAGTGCTTGGGTCGAACGCACCGCCATACCATTCTTTGAGGTTTTCGTGTTCTGGATGCTTGGGGTCGGCCATGGCTTCAAGGAACTCTTCGTATCCGGGAAAGCCGCCAACGTCTTCTGGCGGGCATCGGCCAAAGATATCGGTCAGGCGGGGATATAGGTTGCCGAGGGTAGGATCGGTTATTTTGCCGATCTGAAGCCGATGTTCCCAGCTGTCGCCGAAGTCGTAGATGTAGCGGATAATGCGTGCGCCGGTGTCGGCCAGCACTTCGGCCAATGTGGTTTTGTTGGCTGGCAGGTCATCACCGCCGAAGTCTGGATCTGGAACGCCCCATGTCGCGCCCTCTGCCTCGAACATGTAAAGATGGGAGTTGGTCCAGCCCATGGCGGCCTGCAGCGTCAGGTGCAGACGGTCGAGGCGGATATCGGCGGGCACTTGCAGCGTACGGGTGACTGCAGGCTCAATGTATTCAAGCGTGACCTTCAATTCGATGATGCTCATGGCCGCTCCCCTTCCGATATGCCCCGTTGTAATTCCACGGCAGCAGGGCGTCGATATCCGATTGTTTATGCCCGTTCACGATGGCTGTGAGTGTGTCTGCCAGATAGGCATGCGGCTCGACAGCGTTGATCTTGCAGGTCTCGATCAGGGAAGCGATGATGCCCCAGTTTGCGGCACCTGCGTCATGGCCTGCGAAGAGTGCATTTTTCCGGTTCAAGGCGATGGGACGGATTGTGCGCTCGACGGCATTGTTGTCCATCTCGATCCGTCCGTCGGCCAGGAATAGGCAAAGGCCATCCCAGTATTTGGCTATGTATTTCAAGGTCTCGCCCAGAGGCGCTTTGGCAGAGACGCGGGTGCGGTTCGCATTCAGCCAAGTTTCAAAGGCGGCTATCAATGGCGCTGAACGGTTTTGTCTGATGGCCAGCCGTGCTTCGGCGCTCAGGCCTCTAACATCCTTTTCGATCCGATAAAGGGCGGCGATCTGTTTCAATCCCTCTTCGGCGATGGGCGCGGTGCCGGATTGCGCGACCTCATGCAGCTTTCGACGCGCATGCGCCCAACAGTAGGCCAATGCGACATCATCATCCACGCGCTTGAGCAGACGATTATAGCCTGCATACCCGTCCACCTGAAGGATACCCGAGAAGCCCTTCAGAATGTCATCGGCATATTGACCGGATCGTCCCGGCGCATAGGTAAAGGCGACGCCGGGCGGAGCCGTGCCACTCCACGGTCGATCATCGCGGGCCAGTGCCCAGAAGTATCCCGTCTTGGTTTTGCGCTTGCCAGGATCAAGGACTGGTGCCCGCGTTTCATCCATGAAGAGCTTGGTGGATTGCTTCATGTCAGCCATCAGTGCATCGAACACGGGCCGCAGTTCAAAGGCCGCCTTGCCAACCCACCCTGCTAGGGTCGAACGATCCAGATCGATGCCCTGACGGCTGTAGATTTGTGCCTGACGATACAGTGGGAGATGGTCCGCGTATTTGCTGACCAACACATGCGCCACCGTGGCCTCAGTCGGCATGCCCCCAGGAATGAGCCGCGCAGGTGCGGGTGCCTGAACGACGCCATTTGTGCAGGACCGGCAGGCATATTTCGGGCGACGAGTGACAATCACACGGAACTGCGCGGGGATGATGTCTAGCCGCTCCGAGGTATCTTCACCGATCACATGGCGCTCAGCACCGCAGCCACAAGTCGTACTGTCAGGCTCAATTACCTCTTCAATTCGGGTCAAATGTTTGGGCAGCGATCCGCGATTGGTGTTGCGTGGCTTTGCCGAGCGCGATGCAGGTGGATCAAAGGCTTCATCTTCGGCATGGACCGCTGCTATCGCTGTTTCGATGTCCTCCAGCGCCAGCTCAAATTGCTCAGGATTGGTCTTCTCGGACCGCGCGCCAAACAGGGCGCGTTTGAAGTCCGCGACCAGCTTTTCCAGCTGATTAATGCGGTCTTGCTTGCGCAGATTGCGGCCTTCTGAGGCGACGAGCAGCGCCTTCAGGGCCGCGATATCATCAGGAAGATCGGCAGGGTTCAGCATGCCGGAGGGCTATCACTTCTGGCGATCGCGCACCCGCGCAAACGCCTGCCTGATTCACTCTGCCGCAGTCGGCGGACGTGCCGCCAGAGCCTTCACTTTGCGCCAGTCCAGCCCCGCGAACAGCGCCTCAAACTGGGCATGGTTCAGCGCCATCAACCCGTCTCTGATTGCAGGCCAGGTAAAGGTTGTTTCTTCCAGCCGCTTGTAAGCCATCACCAACCCAGTGCCGTCCCAGTACAACAACTTCAGCCGATCTGCCCGCTTCGCGCGGAACACGAAGACCGTCCCGGTGAACGGCTCTTTGCGCAGTTCGTTCTTTACCAGGGCCGCCAACCCGTCATGCCCCTTGCGGAAGTCGACCGGCTTGGTCGCAACCACGATCCGCACCCGGTTCGACGGGAACATCATGTGGCTGCGGACAGTGCGTGGGCAATCTTGGCAATCCGATCCGGTGGGGTGGCCCCATCTAGGCGAATGGTGATCGAGCCATGTAATATCTCAACAACACCTTCCGGCGCAGTCACAGACCGCGCTGCCGCAGGCTGTAACACCACAGGTGCAAAATCAGCACCCGCCAAATCTGGCACGACCAGCTTGCCGTCCTTCGCCAGCCGCCGCCACGATGAAAGGTGATTGGCCCGCAAGTCATGCCGCCGCGCCACCTCATTGACCGTCACACCGGGCACCAGCGTCTCCGCCACAACACGGCCCTTGAACGCATCCGACCAATTCCGCTTCCCAGAAGGACCCACCATGACCTCCATTCGGCCAATGTCCTCCATATGGTGCTCTATATGCCCTACCAACGCCGCCTCCATTCCAAATCTACACTTGGAAACGGACTCGCAGATCAGGATGACGTCAGAAAGGTGGGGTCAGCACACCGCTTACGCTGTTCCTCGGCGACAACAGTTTGAACGACGGGCGCGGTCTTCCGTGGATTGGGTTCAGTTTGCCCGGACGGTTGATCGCCAACACCTTCGCGCAGGCCCTCAACATCGGCCTCGGGTCTGCTTGACCCGTTCGGTGGCGGTGTCATCGGCATCGCGCGGACACTCAGCGGCAGCGTACCCTGCGGCCCGCCGCCTCCCGGCTCCGGAAACGGCAATTCGCCCGTTTGCGCTGCATGGATCGCCTTGAACAGTCGGTCGTCAAAATACTGGATTCTCTTCGCACGTACGGGCATTTGGGCATCGATCACCATGACGATCTCGTCGAGCGGCAGGCGGCGCGCCTCGTCTTCGGGGAGCAAGGAGCTTTCTTCGGTCCGTGTGGATTGGCTACGGCCCTCGAATGGGTTCTTGCCGATGGACTGCGAACGCGTGATGACGGTCTTCGTGGTCTTGCCAACCGCCTTGCTCAGCTCTTCGACGGTTTTTTCATCCGAGGGCGTGAGGTAGAGCTTCACGCCCGCGTTGCCCTGCAGGGCTCGGCGGGTGTTCTCGCCATAGATTTCATCAAGGGCGGGGATGGTTTGGGTAACCACGGCGAGGTGACCGCGATACGTCCGCAGGGTCTCGATGCTCTCGACCACGATGGGCATCTTGCCCAAACGATTGAACTCGTCGAGCATGATCATCACCGGCCAAGGCTCATCCGGCCCTGGGTCCTTTTCCTGCATGGCCGAGAGAAGATCGGAAAAGAAGAGCCGGATGAGGGGCGCCAGAGACTTCACCATGAGAGGCTGGACGACGAGATAGACCGAAAAGGGTTTCTTGCGGATCGTCCGGAAGTCAAAATCCGACACCGCCGTCGCCTCATCAATGGCAGGGTTCTGCCATTGGTCGAGCCCCGAGGTCATCAGGAGCGAGACATAGGAGGTCAGCGTGTCGTTATTGGTCGAAGCGAGCCGCGTGAAGATCAGCTTCGCCGCCCGGTTGTCGACTTCGTGGCCCCGCGCGAAATACTCCTTCTGCTTGTTCCCGCCCGAGGCCGCGATGCGGTAGATCTCGCCCAAGGTCGGGCGCTTGCGCTGAAAGGCCAGCAGCCCTGCCGCCACGAAGAGATCGATCCCGCCCTTGAGGAGGCCCTGCACCCGGTCATTATCGCTCTGCAGGAACAGCGTCGCCAGGAGCTGCAGTTCCATCTGTTGGCGCGCGGGATCTTTCAGTTGATAGATGCGCAGGAGCGGGTTGTAACGATGCGTGCGCTTGCCCTCCCAATCGGTGGGGGCAAAGCGATAGACCTTGTCACCTTGGGCTGCGCGATGCCGGGCCGTGGCCTCGAAACACTCGCCCTTCACATCGAGCGTTACGGCTGAGCCTTGCCAGGTCAGCAGGTTCGGAATGACGAACCCCGTGGTCTTGCCGCGGCCGGTGGGCGCCACGATCAGCGCATGCGGGAAAACCTTCGAGCATATGTAATTGGCGCGGGAGCCTGGCGGCCCCAGCTTGCCGAGGATGAACCCGGTGCCCGGCGCCCCGAAGAAGCCATTGGCCTTCATCTCGCGCGCACTCTGCCAATGGGTCTGGCCAAACCGTGTCAGGGCGGACCCCGAGAGGGCGAGGCTCAGCATCAGCCCGGCGGCGGCGAAGCTGCCGATGACCAGGTGAATGAGTTGCGCGTCTTCCGGGCGGCGATCGAGGATCGCCAGATAGTTCTGCGCGATATAGGCAAAGTCGATCTCGGCGCCGAAGCCGAGATCCTGGTAGGTCAGCACCGCCGAGGCGATCGTATAGCCCATGGCCCCGGTCACCAGCGTTACCAGAAAGACCCCTGTTGCGATCCGCGCTTTTCCCAAGGCGGCGCTCAATGGACCTGACCCCGCTCGGTCTCGCCATCCACGTCTTTCGCGCGGTGTTTTTCATATTCGATGTCGACAAGATCATCGACCACCTGGCGCAAGGCCTCCGTGTTGGCCGTCGCTGCATCCGATTGCAGGTAAACCTTGGCGACATAGAGCCGGTCGAGGCGGTCCTCGAGAACCTTCTCCAGCGCATCCGCATCGCCGGATGTGAGCTGGGCGAGTTGGCGGTCATCAAGAACCCGCGCGATCTCGGTTCGGAAAGCGTCCCGCTCCGCCTCGGTCTCGAAAGGCGCGGACAACTCCCCCGCCCGCTCATGGTCCAGGACACGCGCAATCTCGTCTCCGAGGCGGTCGGCACGGTCAGACTGCGGCGCAGTTTCATCTCGGGTCGCGAGGATGTCGTCGCGCGTGCCAGACCCAAGCCCGTCGCGCATCTCGGTTTCGCGCCGGACCTGATTGATGGCCTCCGTGTCCCGGATCTCGACGACAGCCGCATAGGTCGCGCCGAGCCCGCGGGCGAGGTGGGACGGCATGTCCGGATAGCGCGCGCGTAAGTCATCTGCGACAGCATCCGCAACGGGTGTGCGGAGGTCGCGTCCCTCCATGATCCGGTCGACTTCGCGGGTGATCTCGCTGGCGCGGGCCGCATCGGTGATGGTCTCCCTGTAAGGCTCAGACCGGTCGATCACATCGCCAGGGCGTGCGAGCAGGTCCGGGTGTGCCTCGAGATACGCGCGCTGCTCCGTCTCGATCCGGCGCTCCGCCTTTGAGACAACCTCCCAATCCCGGTCCTCGATCTGCTGCGCTGTCAGACCGTCTGCGCGCATCTCCTGACGGATTGTCCCTTCCATCGCCCGGACCGCGTCCCGGTGATAATGGAACCGCTCGCTGTCCGGTTCCTCCTCAACGACCCCATCCCGGCGCAGCACGTTCTCGCGCTCCAACAGCGTGCCAAGTTCCACATGCACGTCATTGAGAATGTCGCGGGCCTGTTCCAGATCGGCGCGGCGCTCGAGATTCAGATCGCGCGCCTCCGCCACCTTGGAGAGATCATTGGCGATCCATTGATGCTCGAGAGCCGCATTTGAGGCCCCGGTCTCGATCCGGGCCACCACTTCCGATGTGCTGATCCCGGTGCCCCGTAGTGCCGCGTCAATGCGCGATCTCAGGTCGGGCTCTGCCAGACGCGCGAGCTGGCTGGCGTCGATATTGGCCTCGGAATAGATCCCGCCTTCCGAGGGGGTCTCTGACAGCGTGGATGATCGCAATCCGAGAGGCTGCATGTGCTGGACCTGCGTCTGGATCTCGATGAGACGTTTTTCCAGCACGGGACGTTCTGCGTCAGACTTCTCGGCGATCATGCCCTGCACCCGCGCGAGCTTTTCCGCATAGAGGCTTCTGAGATCCTCGAAGCTTTGATCCTCGGCCATATACACATCTCCTGTTCGGTCCATCTGTCCGCCATGCGCCAGCACCTCGCCCGCGCGGAAGAGTGCCGCGGCGATGTCTTCCCGGGCCTCCCGGGAGGACTCTGCGGCAAGCGAATGGTAGACGGTTCCGGTGTTGGCGATCTCCGCCAGCGTCCGGGTCAGGTCCTGCCCCACGCGTTCGCGCTCGCGGGGCGCGCGACCCTCGTCTTTCGCCGCATAAACCTCGCTAGTGCGGGCTGGGTAATGCACAACCCCGCGATCCACCCGGCGCGTGGCCTCCAGGCGCACGCCATACTTTTCCGCCTCCTCGACCATGGCGAGGCGGAAATCGTCATAGTTGAAGCGATGGTTGCGCCCCAGAAAGAAGAACTCGCCTTCCTGCGAGCGGCGGTTCAGCACCAGATGCGCATGCGGGTGATCGCGGTCCTCATGGACCGCGATGATGTAGTCGAAATGCCCCGCGTCCGTCTGGAAGAACCGCTCGGCCACGTCCGTCGCGATGTCGCGCACATCCTCCCCGCGCGTGCCGATGGGGAAGGACATGAGCATGTGGGTGGTCTGCCCAAGCTTGGGCTTGAAGCCCGCATCCCACCGCTTGGCAAAGCGCTCGGTCAGATCCTTGATGTCACCCGCCTCGAGCTTCGCTTTGCCATCCAGGAACCCGCTACTGTCAACGATATGGGTGGACTTGGTCGTGAGGTAATCAAGCTGGTTTGCGAGCTGCGATTTCGTGTGCGTGCCCCCGCTTCGGATTGCCTTGAAGACCGCCGGCCGATGCCCTGCTGCCGCGCGCACAAGCTGGGTCTGCTTGGCCACGTGCAGCCCTTGCATCGAGCCCCGGACGCGGCTCCAGCCATCCCGGAAGACCTCGCCCGTGACGGCATGGACGGCATCATTCA
This sequence comes from Pseudohalocynthiibacter aestuariivivens, assembly GCF_011040495.1. Taxonomy (GTDB): domain Bacteria; phylum Pseudomonadota; class Alphaproteobacteria; order Rhodobacterales; family Rhodobacteraceae; genus Roseovarius; species Roseovarius pelagicus. The sequence continues at coordinate 9,424 of NZ_CP049038.1, forward strand.
GCCGCATGGGCAAACTCCCTCAGCGCGGCCGTGGCCTGCAGCTGCATCGCGTCTCGACGGCGGCGCAGAAGCAGATCGATCTCGTCCGCGGAATCCAGAATGAACCGCGCCAGCCCGCGCATCTGCGCGAGACGCAATTCGGTGAACTCGGCACTCGTGCCCCCCACGGCCCCCTGCCCCATCCGGTTGGCCCGCGTCATCTGCTTGGCGATCTGCCCGACCCCATTGCCGACCTCGTGTAGAGAGGCGCGGTAGCGCGCCATCTCGGCCGCCATCTGCGCGTCCGGAACGAACACCCCGCCCGCCGCCTGAATGAGCCGCCTGAGCCCCTCGGCACGGCTCTCGATCCCGGCGGCGGCCAGCACCTCGTCGAGCGCCGCAAGCTCTGCGGCCGTCACCTTCACACTGACCGCGGAGACCGGGATCGCGGCATCCGTCTGGCGCTCGGCATCGGCTTTCAGGACGTAGCGCACGGCCCGCGATGTGACCTCGAAACGCTCGGCCAGCTCGGACGTCGACACACCCTCCGCGGCCTCGCGGACGATCTGCATCTTCTCGATCTCTGTCAGGCGTTTTGTTCGGGACATGCGGAAGAAAGACCCCCTATTTCCTGCCACCTTCCACCAAGGCTGCCCCTATCCTACGATAATATACCTAGCTGTCAATTATATACTTACGTCGCACTCAGGCTCAGGCAGCCTTGGTGTCCGCTTCACGCCGCGGCCCGCAGGGACGCGGCTCTGCCGCCCTCACCACCAAGCGACACCTGTCCTAGGGGTCCCGTCCGCCAGCCCCGCCCGAGGCTCTGGCCGAACACGCATGTGTTCGGACGGAACCGCGGGCGGGCGCAAACCCCACCGACAGGGCGGACAGGCAGGGTCAAGGAGGGCCAGATTTGGGTCCCCAAATCTCTGCCGCAAAAACCGGGAGGCCCTGGCCGATAGGTTTTTGTGGATGGCCCCCTTGAGGCTGACTGGCCGGTCTGTCGCGGCCTGATCATTCCGGGCGGAGTGCGTCCGTTGAACGCGTAGGGACCGGCATCCCTGGAACAGGGATCGGGCCGCCCCAAGATCGTCCTGGGGCGGCCCATCCTCGTCAGAGGATTTAGTCCTGGGGATCTTTCGCGCTCGGCGGGAACATCACCAGCTCCGAGACCGCGACCGGGAAGTCGAGCTTGAGGCTGAAGAACTCCGAGCCGTCCCCGTTGCGGGTGTTGCGGAACATCGCACCCACGCGCTGAAAACGGGTGCGCTCCTGGCCATCGGTATCGGTGAACTTGACGGGGACGGTGGCGACGTAGTGGTTGGTCATTTGGGTCTCTCCTTGTTGCGATGGGGATCACCCGGCACGGGGGCAAGAGGGCCGGTCGCAAGCGCAAATGCGGAGGGTCCGCGGCCAGCCGTGGAAGCCGTATTTGTGCTTGCCGAAGCGTGAGCTGAGGGCACGATTGGGCCGACCCCGTGCGATCCACATCTATGAGCAAAAAGGAGAGACTCAAATGACCCTTGCCATCACGCCGCAGCCACCATCCGCGTCCTCGTCCCGCCAAGCCTGGCCGGGGTGCTGACGGAGCCCGACCGCTTAGGTGCGATGTTCCGAAACACACCCGAGGGACGTGCAGGTCTTCAGCCTCATGTGCGACGTCTCGACCCCTCGCGTCTTGCGATGCTGACGATGTGCGAGAGGTGCGCACCATCCCGAGCCCGCACCGATGCGGATGGGCCGCACTCTGACGGACCGGGTAGAGGGATAACGGTACTGGACGCCGCAGACTGCCGATCACGCGTGACCGATTGCACGCACCATGAGACATGACGAAAGGGCCGCGCCAAGCGCGACCCCTCTCTTCAATCCTGCGACGCCTTCTTCGCCGGGTCCGCAACCCGCATGACCGTCAGACCTTTCGCTTCCGCCTTCTGCCCGAGGTTCAGCGCGACCCCGTTGCCGCCGAAGAGTACAACCCCCGTCGCTGCGAACTTGTCGTCCAGCATTTCGTCGTTGCACTTGAACGGTGCCGCCCGCCCGTGCGCGGACCAGCGCGGATCGAAGCGCGCCTGCGCGACCCCGCGTGCCCGGGCCCACCGAGCCGCAATCATCTCCGCCCCGTGCTTGCCACCCTTGTGGCAGAGGAAGATCTCCTGGTTACGGTTCTGCTTGATCCGTTCGCGAACCTTATCGAGCGTGTTGAAGATCACATCGACATCGGTCCAGTCGGTGGCGCCCGAGACGATCAGGGGCACCCCCTCGACTTTCGACTTCTCGGCAGTCTCGCGGTCGTGCTGCTCCAGGAGCTGCCGTGCCTCGAAGACCGCCCCGGTCTCTTGCGCCCGGACGCTTGCGCGCGACCCGGCTGCCGGGATGAAGGCGTGGCCCGTCTCGATCTCGTAGCATTCCGCCGCCGCCTCGCTCATCACCTCAATGGCGCTGACGATCTCGCGCAGCTGCAGAAAGCGCGCCTGCGCCTCTTCGAGCGCGGTCTCGGCGATCTCCGATCCGTCATGGGATTTTGCCAGCGCGCCGATCTTGTCGGCGGTGCGGTCGACCTCCTTGCCGAGCGCCAACTTGCGGCGCTGGAGGATCGTCGCGAGCCCATGGGCCAGCGGTTCGATCTCTGCTTCAAGCCCGGTCCCGCGCAGCTGCCCGAGCAAAGCCTCGAAGCTCTCGCGGATGATGCGGTCGGTCAGGATGTGATCTTCCGGGATCGGCAGCTGCGCGTCCTTCTCGGTCAGCCCGAAAAGTTCGATGGTCTCGTAGGTGTTTGCGGTGTCGTAAGCCATGTCTGGTCTCCAGTGTTCGGTTCCAAGGCCACCACGTGAGTGTGGGGGCATGGCCGAATGCCTGGTTTCCGAATCTGCCCGGGTCAGGGACGGCGCAGCCGCCGGCTTGCCGGGCGCAAAAGTTTTCCGTGCGCAACACCCGACACACGCGCACCCTCACGCACGGGACCGCCCCGCGCCAAAGGCTCCGCCCTCGCCGAAAAGTTTTGCGATCCTTGACGCGGGCTGATTTGGGGGCCATCCGGAGGATATGCTTCCGCACTCATGTGTGTGTGTTTTGACGGTAGGTTTGCCCGACCCGAGCAGGCAAACGGCCCGACCGGACGCGGGAGACGGATGGAGCGGCGGGATCGTTTTGCCCAGCAAAACAGACCAGAGCGCAATCCGGCAGAGCGGCCGGGGAGGGACGTGCTCGCGAGGCGGGCAAACCGGGATGCCAGGCGCGACGCCGCGGTGAGGCCGCATGGCCGAATGCGCGACGGACCGAAGGGCCGTTCTCACCTGCGACACGCGAAGCCGAGCTGGGGAGGCCGCAAGGCCTAGCCCAAGGTTGATGTGCTGGCGACGCCGCTGCCGACTATACGGATTACTTGTCCAAGCATTCGACGTGATCGGCGGGAAGAGGAAGTACGCTGCGCTAGTGTCCTGATCCAACCGGATTAGCCAAAGCGGACATTGATCGAAGGCCAAGCTATCAAGACGAGACACAAAAGGGTCTTATGTGTCCTTTTGCTCAAAAAAACCACTTTCGGCGCCACTGGCTAGTCGTACTGGAACGCGTTCGTCCAAGCTTCCGTCCGAAGGTGCTCGGAAGCTGAATACAGTCTACTTGCGGATTCTTGAGAGGGGCCGCCAACGTGGCCATGGACTCTGCCTTTGAGGCCAGTCATCAGTATTTTACCATGAGAATGCTCGAATGAAACAGGCGTTAAGCCATCGGCGGGTAAAAAGTCGGCAACAGCGGGGGCTTGATTTGGCATACCTGCGTCAACCCATTCTGCCTTTCCTTGCTTTCGCGGGATGTATGTTGTTGTTTGGATTTGATCGCGGGCCTTGCGAGCGGCCTGTACGAGGTCGTCCCGTCTCAATGCTGTCTCATCTGTGATCGCGGCGTCTATTAGCGCCGGTGCGACATCATGAAAGATGACCTTCAGGTGGCTCGCCTGTGCGAAAGAATGCTCCACATCGTTGAATGGAGTGAAAACCTCGGAGACATTTTCAATTCCGTTTCGCTGGCGTTCTGCTGATGCGGTTGCGATCTCGAAGGTCATCTCCTCAGGCGTCCGAAAGTCTCGATCGCGATGGATTATGATCTGGGCATCTGGTCTCATGTCAGAGATCATATTCGCCAATAGTCGCGCTGCAGGCAGATTGCCACATCCATTGTAAGACAATACTGTCAGATTTTCGGGTGCACCGTTTGCCAAGGCAAGAACCCTAACCGGTTCCGAATTCTTATCTTCGGTCATGAGAATGATCTGCCGCGCCGGATCGAAAATTTCCGCACCAGCGGTCAGTGCGCCAAGGGTCATCATAATCGGGATTGCTGGTCGTTGCGCATCGTCCAAGGGCACCTTTGCGCCCTCTGCCATCCAAATGGCTTCCGCATTCTGATCGTACATCAACCGTTGTATCAATTGTGGGGAATGGCTCGCAAAGAGAATGCGGGTTTGCGTTTGTTCTGCGACACCCTTCAGGGCTTCGTAGAGACGCGCCTGACTGTCCGCATGCAAATGGGCGTCGGGCTCGTCCAAAAGCAACAGAGGAGGCGTATAAAAACATGCATATGCGACGATTTGAATGACCTGCAGCATACCTGTGGACGCCATATCGAGGGTCACAGTTGCTCGGGGCGTTTCTACATCCACATTGATGAAGCGATCATGAAGCGGATCATGTTTAACCAAGACGCGCGCGCCCTCGTAGCAACGGTCGAGTAGCCTTGCAAAAGCCTTCCAACCGCTCTGATCTGGAAGTGCATCAATTGAGCGCTGTTGGAGCCAAGCCGTCCGTGCGCCCTCATCAAGATCACGTTTGAAGAGGTGATCGAGCACAGTACGCAAATAGAGATTGGCGTCACCGTGCATAACCGCCGCATCCATCGCAGCTTTTGTTCTCCACTCTTCGCGCATCGAGATCCCGGACAGACCAGGGGTCAGGATCGAGAATGGTTGCTCATCACTGGCCAAGACCACAGCAAGATCTTCGTCGCCTTCGCGCGTGATTGCAATATTCGCGTTCTTGCCACGGCGGATTTCAATTTTCAAAGTTTTTTCCGCGCCTGTATCGAGATCCACACCGGAATACTGGACTGAAAACCCATTGTTCTGGGTGGCTGCACCCCCGCGACGTAGATCGAGCAAGTGTTCAGTTGGTCTGAATAGAACTGCATCGTTTGCAACGGTTGTCGAAAATTCAGGGGTCCCATTTTTTCGGTACCCACGGAACAATGCTTGAAGAATGGAAACCCCAAGTTGGGCAGCCTGTAGCGCGCTACTCTTGCCACTCGTGTTGCCGCCAACCAACGCGGTCATTGGCTTAAGTTCGATTTCTAGCGTTTGGATACGCTTGAAATCGCTCACCTCAATTTTGTCGAGACGAACTCTCAAAATAATGCCCCATGAATACGATGTAACGCAACGGTCCGGTAGTTGCCGACCAGATCCGGCCTACCTTGCATAAATCAGTCCCTTGCTTGCAACCTTAAACTGCACACCACAACTCGTGTTGCGGAGGAACTTCTAGAAGGTGCAGTGATATAAATTCGACAAGTTCACGAGCGTCCGCTCTGTGGAAGACGTGTCGCGGCATTTAGCAGTGATTCCAAGATCCGCAGTGGGCCGATTGCACTGTTTCAGTCCAGATCGACGCCGCCCAGGCGCGGTGCATGGACATGCGTCCGGACAAGGGCTACAGCGGCAGCGCCCGCGAAAGCGCCGAACAGATGCGCCTCCCACGAGACGTCAGGCTGACCCGGAAGAACGCCCCAGAGAATAGAGCCGTAGAGGACACCGACCACCAGTGCCGCGCCCAGCGTGATCGGGGAGCGATCCACGAGGCCGCGCGCGACGAGGAAGCCAAACCAGCCGAAGACGAGCCCTGACGCACCGATATGGATGGCCGAGCTTCCGAACAGCCAGACAAGACCGCCGCCGAGGCCGATCACCACGGCGTTCACGGCCAGCAAGGCCCGCGTGGTCGTAGCCACCAGCAACCCACCCATCACCAGGAGCGGCGGCGTATTGGCCATAAGATGCGCGAAGCTTCCGTGCAGCAGCGGCATTGCGACGACGCCATCCAAACCATCGAGCTGCCTGGGAATCAGGCCGAAGGCCGGGTTCAAACCGTAGCCGATGATCCAATTGACGACTTGGACCGCCCAGAGCAGCGCGACAAAGGCGACAAGCGCCGCGGCGCGCCGGAAGAAGACGCGCATGTGATCCCGGTTCATCATGTTGGAGACAGTAGACGTCTCCACAGCGCCTTCAATGATTTTCGCGCTGAACTGGATGCCGCCGCCTGCAACGGAGTTCAGGGCCGCCAACCTCGGTACGGCTCAAGCCAAGAGAATGGCTTCGATCTTACACAGTGTTCCCCGGCCGCAGAGGCATGATTTCACGCTCGGGACGTTTCAGGGCTTCGGCGTATTTGCGGGCGTTGTCGTCAATCGTGCCGTGCCAAAGCTTCGAGACGAACGCGCGGGCGTCTTGGACCGTCATGTCCTTCACCGAAGAGGACAGCGCCATGAAAAGCTCATCCTCGCTGATCGCAGCGGCGCAGTGCATGGCGTCAGCGTAAAATGACGGGTCGTTGAGAACCTGCTCGCTCAGCGGCATCCGCGCGAGGTTCTCTTCCGGGATCGCCATGAAGATCGTGTCCTGAAGGTCGGCCAGATACGCACGCCGCGATGTGGACACCGGCTTTCCCGCCGCCTTGGCCTCCAGATATGCCTGCCTTGTCCTGTCGAGCTTTGCCCTTGCATAGGTCAAGATGACTTCACGCTGCCGGGCGGGTAGCGCAAATCCGGTGCAGCGCTCGATATGGGCGAGGAGATCTTCAACCTCTGCCTCAACATCAAAGCTCTCGAACCATGGAACCGTCCCTGATCTAGCCGCCACGCGCCCGCCCTCTGTGTTTCGATAATATATTATTGTATCGCATTTGCACCTGATCGCAAGCGGGTTGCGTCCTTCACGCCAACGGACACGGAAAAAGGGGAACCGTGATCCCACGGCTCCCCTTTCGGTGCGGATCGTCTAATCTCGCGCGTTGGTCATGCGACCAGCGACAGCCCCGCGCCTGCGTCCTGCGGCTGCTCACCGCTGTCGATGAACGGGATGATCGAGAAGGTCTGCCCACCGCGCTGTTCTTCGTTCTGCACGGCGTTCACGCGCAGGTCGCCATCGGGCGTGTTGATCAGCAGCGACAGGTAGTCATTGCCCGTGCGGCTGCTTTTCGCCATCCAGGCCGAGCCGACGCGGATCGGTGTGCCCCGGGGCGAGCTGACCTCGATCCGGTAATCGGGGTGGGTCTCCTCGGATTTATAGCTGTTCTCGATCAGCATGAACTCCAGATCGAACATCATGTTGGCGATGTAGCCGGTGAAGGCGTTGTCGGCGTCCATAGCGGTGAGTTCGCCCGAGATCGAGCCGGATTTCATCAGGCCGTTCGAGACCAGCGGGATGATCTCGAATTCGCCGCTCTGGGCCGCGCGCGCCTCTTTCGTCTGCACCGCGTTGACCCGGAACGGACCCAAGCCGACATCGATCTGCATCGAAATGTAGGGGTTGCCGCTGGTATTGCCGGTCTCGTTCCAGGCCGTGCCGATGCGCACCTTGCGGCCTGATTTGTTGACTGCCGTCACGTCAAAATCCGGGCTGCGTTCAGACATCTTGGCCCGCGCCTCCAACTGGATGGCGATGTCAAAGCGCGTCGAGTGGATCATGCCGGTGTACTGAGCGGCTGCGGTCTCGACATTGCGGGTGAGGGTTCCTGCGAACATGGGATGGTTCCTTTTGGATTGGCCGGTGCCTGACGTTCTTGCCAGCGCATCCGGGATTGCTTTCTCGACCCCTTGAGGGATCACAAATCAGAAAGCCTGCTTTCCTTTCAGCCCCGCCCACTGGTCAGAGCTGCCGTCCGAGTGGGAATGCCCCCGCGCCTCCGGGTGCTGCGCCCCTCCCCTGCCCGTCTGGTCTTGATTGGCTGCCCGGATTTTCCGCGCTGCCCTCCGATCGCGCGATGAAGAACTCCGCCTCTTTTCCGTTCAACCGGTGCCCGCTCCGGTCGGTCAGGCCGATGCAGCTGCCGTTCGGCTGATAGGTGATCAGGTACTGACCGAGCCTGTCCTTGTGGACAATGTAGCCGGTATTGGCCCAATGCACGGTCTGGCCGGCATCAACGGCCGCCTTGATGTCTTCGAGTGTCATGCGAACCTCCTCAAGAAGAATGGTGGGGAAACGACGCAAGAAGCCCGGTCGTCCAACCGGGCTTCCATGCAGCATTTGTTTGGCCAACGGCCGAGAGCTGTCAGGCACCTTGCGTGGCTTGCGTCGCGCGCGCCGCCATCCAATCCTTCAGGCCAAGAACCGTTCTTCCGGCGGCGACCTCGGAGGCCCAGGCAACCCTTGGGTCGCCGCAGGGCTCATCGCCGGAATGCCGGTCGATGTGGCCATTGGCCATCCACGGCTCAGGCTGGATCCGTCGCAGCCAGTCCGCCATGCTCGGGATGCGGCCCTGGCAGTCTTCACGGATATGCTGCTCGCCGATCCAGCGCACGGGGATGTCGCGGCCCGCACTATTGGTCAGTGTCAGGCCAAAAACCCGTTGGGCCTCAAACAGGCCTTGCGCATGGTGACGCATGGCGCGGTGCGTGAAGAGCGCGAGGTGCTCTTTCGAGGCATCGAACCAATCGTGCACAGACTGATAGTCAGACGGCACCCCGCCGAATTTCCGGGCAGAGCTTTCGGCATGATGAAGCGGATGGGCCATCTCACAGCCCCTCGTCATAGCTGTGCGAGCATTCGACATAGCGGTCCGCGTGATCGAGGGTGATGCTGTCGTTGCGCAAGTCCCAGGTCAGCGTGCCGTAGCCGCCCTCGTTGTTTTCGAACCCCGGGTGATGATGATAGGCGAGCGACCAGGCGAAGTCGCCAACCTCTGTGGCAAGCGGCTCAGGCAGTTGGACCTCTGCAGGCTGCACCGTCACATCCTCGACATTGCCGGAGTCGCCATAGCCTTCGTATTCGGCAGTGACCCCGCTGATGCCAAGCGCACGTAGTTGCGCGAACAGCTCCGTTCGGGATGCCTTCAAGGTGGTTTCACGCTCTGCGCGCCACTGAGCCGCCATTGCGGCATAGTCGATCTGGGGGTTGGTCATGGGTCTGTCCTCTCGTCTGCAATTGGGGGCCCGGGCGCGGCATTGGTCAGCGCGCGCCCGGGAAGCGCAGACCGGCCAAACCCAGATCCACGCCGCCCGACCGGAAGCCCGCTTTGACTTTTCAGGCGGCTTGTTCTGCCGCTCTAGCGGCTCGCTGGCCCACGATCCGGGCCAGAATGGTTCCCGTGTCGATCCCGTCCCCATGCGGCAGGAACACCCGCAGCTGGAAGGCGATGATCTCGGTGAAGCAGCCGAGGGCCTTGAGGCCGTCGATCATGCCCTTGTCCGCGCCGCTAAGCTCGAGACGCACCTCGCCTGCGACACGGCGACGGGTCAGGGTGAGACCCCGGCCCAGATCGACAGGTGCGGTGGTGCCGAGGGCGGCGGTCAACATCTCCTGTGGCGTTTGCGGATTGGAGACTAGGAAGCGGGCGCGCAGCGAGGCCGCACCTTCCTCGCTCAGCGTGCGCCCGATCATGGCGGTCGCCCCGTCCGGCGTGACCCGGTAGATACGCTCATTGGTGGTCGGAATATCCTTCCAGATCGGCAGCAGCAGCCCAGTCAGCAGGTAAAGCTTGGTCGTGGTGGTTTTTGGCAGGGATTCAGCCTCGGCATCCCAAAGCCTTGCGAACTCGGGCCTTTCGATGTCTTCCCAGGCCGAAGACGTGAACCGCGCCTCCTCCAGGTAGCTCGACCCGTTTGGCCGCACAACCTTGCGCATCAGCGTGACGATGTCTTCGTCATACATCTGCATCGGGCGTGCCAAGATGAGCGCCGCGCGACCGGAGGCGCGATTGACCATCGGCGGCTTGTCGGGGTTGCGCGACAGGGCGTCATCCGCCGACAGCACGTGGACCGGGTCCGTCACCTCAAGTCCGATGATCCGCGTCACGGCGCCAGATTTCGGGCAGGTCCAGAGATCCTCTGTGGAGACCTGCTCGATCTTTTCGCCACGCAGGGTTTCCACGCCGAGATCGAGCGTGCCCGCTGCGCGCGCCCGTTCCGTCTGATCGGATATTCTCGCCATGAACTCACCAAAGAGCGCGTTCTGCATGTGGATGGGCAGCGCCAGCACCCGGTTCAGAAACCGCTGGATCGGGGGAAGCTCCTCAAGGAGCACCCCGTCCTTGTCGATCAGCCGCAGGGCCGTCCAGTCGGTGAAGCTCTCGTAGCTCATCGCCTCGGCCCGCCCGGCGGCAAGATCGGCGAAATACCCGCGCAGGGCCGCCCGTGCGATCGGGCTTTCGAGATTGTCCTCCTCGCGGAACATGCCTTGCGAGCCGGTCTCGCGCTGGCCCTTCGTCAGGGCCCCCAGCTGGTCGAGGCGTTTGGCTATAGTTGAGGTGAAGCGTTTCTCGCCATGCACATCCGAGGTGCAGACCCGGAAGAAAGGCGCGCTGACCTGGGCCGAGCGATGCGTACGGCCCAACCCCTGGATGGCCGCATCGGCGCGCCAGCCGGGCTCCAACAGGTAGTGCCGCCGCCGTTTCTGGTTCTTCGCCGTTTGCGCCGCATGATAGGATCGGCCCGTCCCGCCCGCATCGGAAAAGATCAGGATATCCTTTTCGCCGTCCATGAAGGCTTGGGTCTCGGATGAATTGCTGCTGGCAGCGCGCTTCTCGATGAAGAGATGACCATCCTCGGCCTTCAAAGGGCGGATGGAGCGCCCGGTGACCTCTGCCACGGCCTCGTCGCCAAAGGCCCAGAGGATCTGGTCGAGCGCCGAGGGGATCGGGGCGAGCGTCATCAACTCCATCATGGCCGCATCTCGCAGGGCGAGCGCCTCGCGCGAGACAACGAGCGCCCCGGTCTCATCCCGCAAAGGTTCCGCCACCATATTGCCGTCGATCTCGACCAGCTTTTGCGCATGGATCGGGAAGGCCTGTTCGAGGTAGCCCAGAACATAGTCGCGCGGCGTCAAGGCACCCTCGACGAGTTCATCCTCCGGGTCCATCGCCTCAAGCCGACGCTTCAGCAGGCTCTCGCCTGTCGAGACAACCTGGATGACGCAAGCATTGCCCGCCGCCAGATCGTCCTTGATGGCGCGGATGATGGTCGGGGCCTTCATGCCCATCAGCAGATGATTGAAGAAACGCTGCTTCGTGCTCTCGAAATGGGACTTGGCCGAGGCGCGTGCTGCCGAGGCATTGGTCTCTCCCGAGGCGTCGTTGACGCCGGTGGCTGTCAAAGCGGCTTCGAGATTGTGGTGGATCGTGCGAAACGCTCCAGCGTAGGCGTCATAGACCTCGATCTGGGCCGGGGTCAGCGCGTGTTCCAGCACATCGTATTCAACACCGTCGAAGCTGAGGGCACGCGCTGTGTAAAGCCCGAGCGTCTTGAGATCACGCGCGACCACCTCCATGGCAGCCACGCCGCCGGCTTCCATCGCTGAAACGAAACCCTCGCGGCTCGGGAAGGGGTATTCGGGGCCTTGTCCCCAGAAACCGAGACGCGCGGCATAGGCCAGGTTGTGCACGCTCGTGGCGCCCGTGGCCGAGATATAGAAGACGCGAGCGCGGGGTGCTGCCAGTTGCAGCCGCAGGCCAGCAAGGCCCTGCTGGGAGGGTTTGACCCCCCTGCCCTGCTCAGACCCTGCCGCGTTCTGCATGGCATGGGCCTCATCAAAGGCCAGCACGCCTTCAAAGTCTTCGCCCATCCAGGCGAGGATCTGGCTCAGCCGCGTGGTGCCGCATTTGCCCGCGGACCGCAGCGTGGCGTAGGTCACAAAAAGGATACCATCGCCCATCGGGATGGGCTGCTCAGACTTCCATTTGGAGAGCGGCTGGATGTCGGCGGGCGAGCCGCCGAGATCGGTCCAGTCGCGGATCGCGTCCTCGATAAGCGTGGCGGATTTGGAGACCCAGATCGCCTTCCTGCGCCCGGCCAGCCAGTTCACGAGAATGAGCCCCGCGCATTCGCGGCCCTTGCCGCAACCGGTGCCGTCGCCGAGGAAATACCCGAGGCGATAGGCCCGTGCTTTAGGGTCGTCATCCGCGCGCGTCAGCTTGGATTGGTCGTCATCTAGGCGCATCCGCCCCGGCAGGTCGCGCCCATGGGCATCATGCGCCATGATGATGGTCTCGAGCTGCGCCTCGGAAAGGTTTCCCTCCTCGATCAACCGAGCGGGCAGGCGCAGTTCCGCACTGGCCACGCCTGAGGGCACGGGCGGGGCCACAGAGGCCATGGCGATGCTCTCGACGAGCGGCGTGGGATGTTCCTGCGCGCCCGCGATCTCGATCCGCTGCGGGCGGTAGCGCGCATAGATGTCCGAGACGGGCGTGTTGTCGCGCGGGGCCTCAAGGCTTGTGAAAGTGAGCGGTATGGCGGCGTTGGTCTGAGCGTTGGACGCCGCAACTCTGGCAACTGGGCGCTTGCGCGTGACAGGTACTGGACCGGCCGATCGCGCATGAGGGTTTTTCGCCGCCCGTTGGGCGGGGCGCGTCTCAGGCCGGTTTGCGGCCACGGTGTCGACAAAAGGAAGGGCTTCCTCCAGATCCTGAACCGTTGCGCGGATCATCTCGCCGTCCTCCTGGACCTTGTCGAAGACCATCAGCTGGGTTTCCACAGAGGTGCCGAGCTTGCGATAGACCTGTCCCGGCATCGTGAGCGCCAGTCGCGGCGTCAGGAGACCGCAGGCGCGGGACCAATGCGCAGCATCGCGTTCGGGCGTGAACCCCTGCGGCATGATCGCCACCATCCGCCCACCGGGTGCCAGGCGCTTGGCAGCCGCGATGAGATGCTTGGCGGCGATGTGCTTGTCCCGGGAGCGATCGACCGAGGAGGCGAAGGGCGGATTCATCACCACGACGTCGGGCAGAACCAAGGTCTGCAGCAGATCATCGATATGCTCCCCGTCATAGCCCGTCACCTCGCCGCCAAAGACCCCGCGCAGGAGGCGCTGGCGAAAGGGGTCGATTTCATTGAGCAAAAGCGTCGCACCGGCCCGGGCGGCGAAAGCGGCCAGGGCACCGGTGCCAGCCGACGGCTCCAGCAGGGTCTCGCCCTTGCGAATGGCTGCCGCCCGCACCGCCATTGCCGCAAAAGGCAACGGCGTGGAAAATTGTTGTAGTCGGATCTGCTGTTCCGACCGGCGGGTTTCCGTCAGGAGCCGGAACGCGAGGAGTTTCGCGGTGGCAATGTCACCTGCCGCGGCGTCTCCGCGCAGCAGCACCTGGATGGCCGCGGCCTGCATCAGGTCATAAGCCATCCGCCAGTCCCAGGCGCCGCTGGCATCACTGCCATGAAACGTCTCGCGCAAAATGCGCGCGAGCACTGAGGTGCGCAGGGGTTGGTGGTCGAGCTCCGCGCCGATTTGCGCAAGGGCAGAAGCGAGGTTAGCGTCGAATTCAACAGGATTGGGGAGCGTTGAGCGGGGCTTGGACATGGGGGTTTCCTTTGGATCAGGGTCTGAGTTCCAAAGACAAAAAGCCCTCTTTCGCTTTTCGGGATGATGAGCTCAGACCAAGAGGCATCCAATCTACGGCCGGCCAATCAAACGGTTTTTCGGAGTTGGATTAGAAAACTGAAAAACCCGCCGCAATGCGACGGGCTTTTGCTTTCTTTGTGCAATGAGGGGAGGCATAGTGCCCGCAATCTCAAAGCTCACGCTCTATATGGCACCGAAAGTCTTTACTGTCAATGTATCCACCGTTCACGGCTGATGAAGAACACCACCTTCCGAACGTCCTATCCGCACCTAGGTTTGCGACCTATCTGCGCGAAACCGGCAATGATAGGACGCGAGCTCTCCACCTATACCACTGGAATCTTCAAGTATCAGCCGCGTTCATGGTTCCACTCCATGTTTTGGAAGTTGCGCTGCGAAACGCGATCGTGGAAGCAATCGAAGCTGTCCATGGAGGAACATGGCCTTGGACACAAGGCTTCATCCGTTCGTTACCGAACCCGCGCGGTCCGGCATACAGCCCCAAACGAGACCTCGAAGGTTGCGCAGCACAGCAACCCACTGCTGGAAAGGTCGTCGCCGAACTGAAGTTCGTGTTTTGGGAGAAGATGCTGACAAACAGGCACCAAGGCAGACTGTGGGACGATCATTTCTACGCAGTGTTTCCGGACGCGCCTCGTGGTGTCGCTGCCAGCCAGCGCCGATCTGAATTAAGGTCTGACATTGAAGCCGTGAGGAGGCTCCGCAACAGAATCGCACACCATGAGCCTGTTTTTCCGCGCGCCCTTCAGGATGATTTTGATCGGATCATCCGCTGCATAAGATGGCGCAACGAAACGACCAGCAACTGGGTGCTGGAAATCGAGACGGTGCGCGCACTACTCGCAGTGCGCCCCTAAGCGTCCCGCCCCGCTAGGAATTCCGCCAGCACCGGGCTGGCCGCACCTTTCGCGGAGCTGAGCAGCTCCGAACCCGCAAGCGTGGCCTTCGAGAGGCGTACGAGCCCGCCGGTTTCCTCGATGCGAAAACAGCGACGCTTTTGCCGCCCGCGCCTGTAGTGAGTCGCTGTGACGATCTGGCAGGTGCTGCCATCGGTGAGCGACACCGGATTTGCGAGCTTGATCTTGTCGCCTTCCTCGTAGTTCGGGATCGAAGCCCATTCCCGGCAGCGCTGGCGCCAGTCCTGGGCGTAGCTGTCCGGGTCTTTCAAGTCGGAGAGAAGTTCGATCAGCCCAAGGGGCGCGCGAGCCTCGTTCGGGCCAGCGCTTTCCTCCATGTCCTTGTAGCCCCAGCAGCCGTCATCATATCGGGTAAGGAATACGGCGGCGAAAGTGATGGAGCCATCCGCATCGGTGACATAGGTCGTGTCTTCGACAGGGGTGCCGTCGATATTTGTGACCTTTGCCGCCGCGTACCAAGTCGAACCCACCTTGCAGGCATTGACCAGTTCCGTCTTGCGCCTTTCGCCCTCGAAGGTGCACAGCCGAGCAATCTCCGCTTTCTCATCCGCGTAGGTCTGGACGCGGCCGTCGGTGTAGAAGAGCCAACCCATTTCAGAGTCCTTTCTCTCGTTTGGAAAACTGTTGTCGCCAATGTCCCGAGAGGGCCGCAGGCCCGGCAGGGTATTGGCGATGCTTGTTTGAGAAAGGGCGCGTTACGCCGCCCTCCGGTCATCGATTTCCATCAGCGCATCGAGCGGCACGCGGTAGGGCTGCATGGCGTCGAAATCCTCGCAATTGCCGCAGTTCTGCACGATCGCGAAGGTGTCGCAGGCATCCTTGAGGATGACCCGGAAGGTGCCGCCGAGGCCCGAGGGCACTTCGTAGGTCCCGCCGATGAGATAATCCGAGGCCCGGCGCACGAAGACGCGGATGCTGTGGCCATCGGTGGCGAGCCGGATGGCCCCCCGCCCCCGGTCGATGAGAACCTGCACGTCATCCAGGATATCGGTGTAGAACTGGCCGGTCAGATCGCGAAACGCCATGCGGCGCTGAGCCATCCAGTCGGTGTCCCGAAACGGGTTCATGCCGTCGGCGAAGGCGAAAGAGGGATCGGCCTGTTCGGTGGTGACGATTCGGGTGGTCGTGCCATCGATGCCGTTTGAGCGCAGATGCACACCATTGCCGACGATCAGGATCAGGGCGGGCCTGTCCACGGGCCCGTTCCAGTTGGGCAGGAAGGTTTTGCAGGCGCGCGCATGGGCGATCTGTGCCGCAACAGCGGACGCAGAGAACTTGAGAATAGCCATGAGGATGTCTTTCGGTTGGGTGTGGGAGGGTCGACCCGCGCGGGGAATGCCTCGCGCGGGTCGCGTGAGGACTCAGGCCGCTTGCGCGACCTCGCTGTCAGGCTCGGGGGTTTCCGCAGCGGGCTCCGCCTCATCACAGGCGACACCGGCGGTCTGCATCATGGGCGGGCACCAGGCGGCCACGGCAGCGCGCTGCGCGTCCGTGAGCGTGGCGAAGGGCTCGGCGAAGAGCTTGTCACAAAAGGCGACGATCTCCTTCTTGCTCGACGAGGCCAGCGTCACCGCCTCCTGGGCCAGACCCAGATCCTCGCCGAGGATCTTCAGGAGCCAGGCCTTCTTGAAGCGGTTGAAGAGCGCCGCATTCGGCGTCCAGTGGGCGCGGATGTCGGGCATGATCTCGATCTCGAACGCATGCATCAGGCTGTCGCGCTGGCGGTCCCGCGCGAAGCAGGACTGCGTCGTGCTGGCGGTCGCATAGGCCACGAGCTTGGCCTTCTCCCCTGCATCGAGCGCGCGAAACGCCGCAAACTGATCGGCGGGCGCGCGGCTGTCATCGAGCCAGGACAGATCAAGCGCATCATGCGCCGCCGCCACCTGCTCAAGCGAGGTCTCGTCGATCTCGTCCATCTTGGCATGGCTGCGGTATTCCTTGCGGGCATCGATCTTGATCGCCTGCGTGACACTCATGCCGCTGGCCAGAACGTCACTGACCAGCTTGAAGAGCGTCAGATCGAGTGTGGCTTCCGGATGCAGCGCCATCGCGGCGCCAAGGGCCATGGCCCGCTCGGTCTTGAGATCCTCGGCCAGTGAGGCTGGATAAGTGATTTCGCCCGGGTCCGGGGCCTCCTCCCCGGTCGGGTTGGCCGAGGAGCCGCGCGCGCCCTCCTCTTTGACGGTGTCCTCGGGGCGCACGAGGCCCACATGGAGCGTCACCTGACCGCCCTGCCACGACGCGATCACGCCTGCACGGGCGAGATCCTCTGCGCTGTAGGCCTCCTGCAGATCGCGGGCTTCCTCTTCCAGAGCGTCCACACGGTCGTAAAGGGCGTTGTAGGCACCGTCCTCGAGATCCTCATCCTCCATCTCGAGCTGCAATTTCTCAAGCTCGGCGGTGATCTCATCGATGCGCTTCTGGGCAGCCTCATCCGGCTCGATCGGGCCGGGATAGACGCGGCCATAGTCGGCCATGGTCGCGTAATCATAGCGCACCATCGCATCGGCCCAGGCAAAGCCTAGCTTCATACGGGCCTCTTCGGAGGCGGCACCGAGCTTCTCGAGCAGGATGGTTTCGACCAGCGCCGCATCCTCCAGCACGGAATGCTCTTCCAGAAGGTCAGCCGCGACGGCGCCGCCGCGGGCCTCGTAGTCCGCGCGCACGAAAGCCCCGATATCATCGCTGACCTGCACACCGCGGGATTTGAGCGCCTGACGGACCGTGTAGGCTTGCAGATAGCCGCCGTCCTTCGTGAGCGCCTCGAAGACCTCGCGCTGCGCCTCCTGGCTCGGGTGCTCGGCGAAGGCCTTCATCGTGTCGAGCGTGATCACCTTGCCCCGGGCCGCGGCGCGGATGTCGGGGTGGATAAGGCCATAGCGCAACCGGCCTTTCACGGCGGCCACCGTGGTGCCGAAGGTCTTTGCGATGGTCTCGGGCGTCTGGCCGTCGACTTCCATCATCCGGGCGAAAGCCTCGAACTCGTCGATGGCGTTCATCGGTGCCTGGGTGATGTTCTCGGCAAGCGACAGCGCCGTCGTCACGTCACAGTCTTCCGGCACGAGGCGGCAGTCGATCTTCGTCTTCGCGGTGAACCCCTTGGCGGCCTTGTCCGCGACCAGCTCGTTCAGCGCGGCATGGCGCCGACCACCGGCGAGGACAGCGTATTTGCCGTCAAGCTGCTGGACCAGGAGCGGCTGGAGCAGGCCCAGAACAGCGATGCTGGCTTTCAGATGCGCGATGTTTTCGGAATCATAGGTTTCCGGCGAGTTGCTGCGCACATTGGCGGGGTGGGCGACAAGATCGCCAATGGCGACGGTGAGGGGGGCAAAGCTTGTGGTCATGGGATATCCTTCCAGGTGGGTGAGGTATGGCCCGCGTGCGCGCGGGCGTGGCCAATCCCCGGCTTCAGGGATCACCACGACAAAAGGCCCGCTTTCCCTTTTGAGGAGCAGCGGGCCTTCATCGTCTCAGATGTCAGGGTGAGGAGTCCCCTGCCCTACCAGTCGCGCGCCAGCATGATGGTCAGCACGCGCATGGTGGTGGCAGGATTGTCCGGGGTCTCAGCGCCGTAGCGGAAATCCGAATCTGCCTCATAGAGATCGATCTTCCAGAACACGGTCTCGCCCCGGATCTCGACCGCCCCGAAATCGTGCCAGCCCTCGGGATCATTCTCAGGCTCGAATGTATCGAACGCACCGGTCGCCTTCACCGCCTCGGCCATGAAGCCGTCACCGGCCTCCATAAGCGAGCGGGTGACATGCATCCGGCCCTGGATGGGCTGCGCGGGCGGCACGCCAAGGCACGCGAGCTTGCGAAACGCGTCGTTCTGCGCCGCGATCACGGTCGGATCCGGACGGTCTGGCAGGGGTTGAACGGTCATGGACATGGGGATCTCCTTTGAGAGGTTTGAAACACCCTTCTCAAAGCCCGCTTCCGTAATGGGGCGGGCCTCTGTCAAGGGTTTCGGGCAAGTCAAAAATCCCGGCGAAGATGTCATTCTTCACCGAGTTTTAAGGCACAAATTCAGAAGCTTACTTTTTCTTTTTCACTGCACCCGCACGTCAGGACTGAAGGACACCCCCTGCACGGGCTTCGCTCTTCCGTCCGTAGTCAGCCTCATGACTGCCACTCTATGCCTGGTCCAAATCTGGTCCTGGGTGCCCATCTTTTACGCGTATTCAGCGTTAGCCGATAACTAGCGGGCTTTCGGCATCTCCAGGAACCTCGTCCCGGCAAGGGACCTCGTCGTACCTGTCGTCAGGTGCAGTGCGTTCCTCCGTCCGATCAAGTTCTGGAATTGTTTTACTCAGACCGTTGCCGGGGAGCTCTGCGCATGGCGGAATGGTGTGCCGTCTCGCCACATGCGGTGCAAAACAACGCCAATGCGCCGCGCAAGTGCAATCAAAGCCCGTTTCGATCCACGCCGATGGGCCACTCTGAGCGCCCAGGCCTGGAGCCAGTTTGGTGACCCACGGTGCATCAAGATCATCGCCGCTTGATACAAGGCCGTTCGAAGGGCCCGGTCGCCGGCTCGCGTAATTTGCCCGACGATGTCCATCTCTCCGGATTGAGTGCGCTTCGGCGTCAGCCCCACCCACGGACCAACATCCTTCGATCGCGCAAACCGGGTCGGATCGTCGATCGCGGATTTGACCGTCAGGGCGACGATCCGACCGACGCCCGGCATCGTCATCATCAGACGGCAAACGTCGTCTTGTTTTGCCAGATCTGCGATTGTCGCATCCAATTCAGCCAACTCGGCGCGCAACTGCGCACGCGCGCGCAAAAGGGCCTCTGTCGACGCCGACAGGATTTCATTTTGCTCAACCAGTTCCCTCACCCGGGCCTCGTACCTGATCCGGGTGACATGCCCCAGCTTCAGGCCAAAGTTCCGCAAAACACCCCGCATGGAAAGCTCAAGGTTGATGATGCCCTGCTGAACGGACTTGCGCG
Organism: Pseudohalocynthiibacter aestuariivivens; assembly: GCF_011040495.1. Lineage (GTDB taxonomy): Bacteria > Pseudomonadota > Alphaproteobacteria > Rhodobacterales > Rhodobacteraceae > Roseovarius > Roseovarius pelagicus. The sequence goes on from NZ_CP049038.1 coordinate 28,900, forward strand.
CCGTCAGCAACGCGCGGATTTCCTGAGAGGACACGGATTTGCGGTGTACGGGTCTGTACCATCCCATTTGAAGCAACCGCGCAATCCCCTGAGCATCGCGCCGGTCAGTTTTGATCGGCATGGCTTTCAAAGCGGCTTTCACCAACCGCGTTTCCATCAAGACCACGTCAAGTCCGGCCTCTTCGATGCCCTTACTCAGCCATTGGGATAGTGGTCCGGCTTCGAGCCCAATCGCGTCGACCGCGTACGGCAATGACGCCATCGCACGCACCAGCGCCTCAGGTTCGCTGGCGGCCTCCAACTCCTCAACAACCTTCCCCTGCGGCCCCAGCACACAAATCGCCGTGCTTGCCAGAGATACATCCAATCCGATAAATACATTCATGTCGTTGCCCTTCTATTCTAAGGAATTGAGGCGCATGGAAACATACGACCTCGTAGACGCGCTGCAGGCGCATCAAGGGCAACGGCACTCCACATCATGCTGACAAACAAGCGAAACGTGCTCGATTCGCCGACAGCCCCATTACGGCATCTTTTTCTTTTCTGCTTGTCGGAGGGACCGAAGCAGAAGGTGCCCTACCCGAACAGCCCCTTGGGTCTGTAATTCGGGTTGGGGATGGTTTCGATCCAGCCGCCTTGTTCTTTGATGCTCTCGAGCGCTGCCGAGAACGGATAAGCGCCCTCGGACTGGCTCCACCAATAGGCACCGCGCTTGAAGGTGATGATCTTGCGGCGGCCGTCTTTGAAGCTGGCCACCCGCAGCGTCTTGGGTTCCTTGCGTGACATGGGCGTCTCCGTTCTCCGTGTGGTCAGGCGGCCTCGGCACTGCGCCCTGCCCTGCCCGTCTCCGATCTGGCGATCAGATAGTCGCAGGCGCGCTGCGCGTCCGCGGCGTGCCGGAAGATCGCGCCCTTGTCCGAGCGCAGAACGCGCAACCAGTTGTGGAGGTAGGCGGCATTCATCTCGAGCGTATGCGCCGTGAAGCCGAGCGTCTGACCCAGGAACACCGAGGTCAATTCCGCGACGATCTCTTCGCGCGCATAGGACGTGTTGCCGAACTTCGAGAACCCGAAATCACGGTTCAGTCGATGGGGGGCTTTCGTGGCATGGGCCAGCTCATGGGCCCAGACCCCGTAGAAATTGCGCGGGTCCTGGAACCGCGTGATGGACGGCATGTAGACCTTGTCCACGGGCGGCAAATAGTACGCCTCCGTGCCCGTGAAGACGGTCTTGATGTCGATGGCATCGAAAAACGCCTGCATGTGCGGGATCGGCTCGGACGGCGGATGCTCGGGTACGGGCTCCGGGTCAGGGTAGAAACTTTCGGGCAGGCCATCGATCTGGCAGGCATTGAACACGCGATATGATTTCTGGAAGCGGAAGATGCGGGCTTCCTCGGAGCGATCATCCCCGTCGCTGCGGTCATCCTCATCGCCGGCATCCCTCCGGCTTTGACCGTAGTAAACGACGACAGAGGACTTTTCGCCCTTGCGGACCTTTGCGTCCAAGGCATTGGCCTGCGGCAACGTCATCCAGAAGGGAGAGCTGTGGCCCGCCATCACGGTCCGCATCGTCAGCAGGAAGTTGTTCACTCCCTGGTAGGGTTCTCCGCCCACGCGCAGGGGACGAGAGCTGCCACCTGCGGTCCATGGCTTGCGCCACGGCAGGACGCCGCGCTCAATGATACGGATGATTTCGTTTGTGATGACCTCGGAGGCATCGAATTTGGGCGTGCGGGATCGGGCCATGGCTGGCCTCCTTTCGAGTGTTGATGAGAGGGAGTGGTGATCAGGTTGACTGACGGGGGCGTGGATCGTTGGCGATCCTGCCACCGAGGGCTTCGACCATGTCGATGTAGGCGGTCAGCGAGACGGACCTGCCAGGGCCGCAAGGTTCAGGGTCGATCGATCCGTCCCGCGCCACCCGCGGCAGGTTCGCGAAGGCGATGACATCGGTGACGGGTCGGATATCGATGAACGGGGTCCTTCGTGCGACTACAAGAGTGGCCAAGGGAAAGCGCTCGATCGGCGCGAAGGTCGACACGGTGGTCCAACCAAGATGGATGAATGTCCCGCCCTCTCCGCAGATCACGTGCGCGTTTGGCAATAACGCCGCCTGCTTCAGATAGCCGAGATCACGCAGGACGGTCTGGCGTTCGAGCTGCAGTGCCTGGCCCGTCTGGCCGGTTCGGCGTAGTTCCTTGTGTCGCCACCACGAGGCAGCGGTCGCGCGTAACACGCGCAAGACACCTGTTTGCATCGGAATGCCCTTCATCAGGAAAGACAGACCGGAATCCGGCCCGGACCCATCTGAGGGACCCCAAAGGCCCTCATCCGTCAGTCACAAAACCCGAAGAACACTTTTACTTTTCGTGGACCAAACCCATGAAACACCCAACCTCCACCGAACTGTACTGGCACGACGGGATGAGAACTTCCACAGGGCCTATCGGCTAGACCTGTGGCGGTTTCTTCTTCACGAGATAGCCCAGACCGCTCAATCGGCCCGCGACTGCCAACTTCTTCGTAAAGCGTGCTGATCCTTTGGCTTCCCGTCGATGTAGCGGATCGGCATCCTGGAAAGGGAAGCCATTTCGATGAAGGCTATTATGGGCATGATTTCTCATCGCGAATACCAAAAACGCAATAACCTATTGTTATTAAATCGTTTTCTTCCATCGGACGGATCAGATCATTCCGCAGCCAACATCAAAGCACTCTTTTGAAGAGTTCGGGTGTCATGAAATCAAGAGATTGAGTTGCAACCGCTGTTCTGCGATGTCCTCGTCGTCCAATACGACCAAATCAGCGGAACGCGGGACCGCTGGCAACCAGCTGCTGCGCTTGAGGAGCCGATTGCCTCGCTGGCCATGTCGCCATTATCGAAGTGACTGAGAAGTTACGGGGTCCCCTTCCCCGCGCGCGGGAGTTCGAGGATCGAGCCCTTGGTCAAACGGTTTTGGCAACCATCGATCGTCTGCTCCTTGTGCGCTACGGCCCGTAGCCACGATATCATGCAACAGACATCCACAACCTACCTCTCAGGCATTAGCACCGATGAAGGCCAAGCGAATATCCGAGGCCAGGACCCAAATCGCCGTCAGCAGGCGCCGGATAGCGTAGAGCCAGTTATTTAGGGTATTCATCATCAGATCTCAGACATCGAAAAGGGCAGGGGCCGCGGAGGCGCGCAACGATCTGTATGTTCTTCGCTAGCCGCCTTGGCGCTACTAGCAGCGATGGTCACCAGCTGAGGTTTCACCATGGTGATCGGGATGCCCTCGTCATCAGATCTTCGCCGCGACGAAGGCGAAAGCCACTTTCACGATCTCAAATACCGCCATACCTCACCCCCCTAACTTTTCTTTCTCAGACACCGTTTGTGTGCCGAGAGCCTACTTAACAGCTGTTAAGTTATGCCATGCCAGCCGCACGCGATCGGAGTTTAACAGCTGTTAAGCCGCGTTCCGCCGGCCAATCAATGCCATGACCATTGGGCCACAGGAAAACTCGCCTGCCGCAGCTTTGGTAGTCAGAGCTCGCAAGTATCCACCAGGCGATCTTATGTCGGCGAAGCGTTCCAGCATCGCAGCAACGACGATCGACGCTTGCTCCGGACCCATGAACCGCTGTGCTTCTTCCCATGCAGACGTACTGATCCCCATGGCTGGCCGCACATGGCACGCCGCATCGAAAAGCTGATGCCAATGCCGGATCTCACCTTGGTAGAAGGTCTTAAGCGAGGGGCATGCCGCTATCACTAGGTGGAGCGGGATCTTTGGCAGATGTCTTGTGTCCTGTTCATCAACGTCAGCCACCGGCTCATTCGTATCCACATCTGGCACACCCGCCGCCACCCCGCTTTTTTCTAAAGCAGGTTCAAAATCTATAGATTCTTTATTTGAATTATGATGGTGACGCTCAGATTGGGCATCATTGGTGTTCATTTCTTCTGTTTCAGGGCCATCAATGATGTTGCGTGCCTGATCAAGGAGAGCTTCAAGATCGGCTCGATAGGCCGCGAGGTCCTCAATTGAAAGCTTGCGGCGAAGCGCGCGGGCTGTGAGGGCAGCCTTGTCGCGAAGCTGATCCCAGAAGCCTAGTCCTGGCTGCGTCTCGTCTCCGAACTCGGCGAGGGCCGCGAGATCGCGTCGCATGAGGCTTACGACCTCTCTGAGGCGCCTGACGCGCTCCTCAGCCTCACGTACGGCCTCTGCGGCCCGTGCTATCTCCTCAGACTGGCAGTAGAGCGGGGAAAGATCGAAGCCAAAGGCGACGCGGTCTTCGCCGTGCTTGCGGACGTAGCGCTTCCCATTGGGGCTATCGCGCCGCTGGAGCAAGCCGGCCTCGACGAGACGCGCGAGGTGACGACGCATCGTTGAGCACGGCATGCCATTGAGGCGCTCGCAGATTGCCTTGTTCGAGGGGAAGACGACCATCTCGGCGTTCCCGCCAAGCGCATCGTCCGGAAAGAAGCTGAGGAGCCCCTGCAAAACAGTCAGATCACGTTCCGAGACCCCAAAGGCCGCTTGCGCCTTGGAGAGCTCGCGCAGGAGTTCCCACTTGTTAACGGGTCTGGCCGGAACAGATGCCTCGGGTCGCTCGATGACGCGCAAATGAGCGTGCGAAATCGGCCGCATAAACGGCGAAATTGGTGTGTACTCCATGAAAATGTTCACGAAGACAAAAATTCTAGGGCCCGCGAATCGCTTTGCGCTTGCGGGGTAGGGGCCAGAACGCTACATTCAGAAGTGCGAAAACTGAGATTTTGTAGCGGGCTGATCCCGGTGCGAAACCTTACAAAGGTCTCGTGAAGCTAGCTTCTCGGGGCCTTTTTCTTTTTGCCTGTATCGTGCCTCCTTCTTGTTGGTTGCTCTTCCTCAGTCTTCTGAACGCTTCCAGCGCTCATGAAGCTCGGTAATCAGCTTTGGGGCATTGCCCTCCAACCAGCTGATAAAATCAGGTTCATCCGTAGTCAGATCGAGTTTAAGCTGCTTGCCTTGGCGGCCGGTCTTGACCGTCGCAGCTCCGACACCGGGGATCGCCAAAGCAGGCACGCCTTTTCTAGACGGGCTTGCTTTCTTCCCTGCGCTCTTCGCGGCTGCCAGAACTGCGAGAAACGCACGCTCAGAAACCTCATCGACCGAGCCGGAACTTTCGGACTTGGCTGCATGAGCTACGGCTTGCAGTTGGTCTCGATCACCGTCGTAGGCACCCAAAGCCTTTTTGAGCTCTTCCCATCTCGGGCGACCAATCCCGGGAGCCGCACCAATTGCCTGGATGAGTTCCTCGCCGACCGTCCGAACGACACTCAAGAGTTGTGAAACCCCAGCTTCGTGGAGGTTAAGGACTTCGGCGACACCTCGATTGGTGCGCTCAGCCCCTTCCAAATGATCACCGTCCAGAAGTGCCGTCGCAACGAGCGCACGCTCAATAAAGCTCAGATCACGACGCTCTTGGTTCTCGAGAAGCTGATCTCGAAGCGCTTGATCACCCTCAACCTCTGTGACGATAGCTCGAACTTTGATACCGAGTTCGCGACATGCTTCTAAGCGTCTGCGGCCATAGATCAGGTTGTAGCGATCGCCTTCCAGTGGGCGGACCAAGACAGGCACACGCTGACCGTTCTTGGAAATAGAGTTCTTCAGTCCCTCAACTTCAATCTGAAGCCTGTCATCCAACCGTCCTTCGGTAACAATCTGCGCCGGATCGATCTCAAAAACACCGCCACGCAGTCGGCGCCCTTCAAGAGCGTCAGGAGCGTTGCGAAGGGTCTGCAGCGGCAGGCCAAGTTTAGGCTTTCTTGCCATTCCGCCCCCATGTGTTCTGGATGATTTCAGCGATCTCATCGTTCACTGCGTTCATAGATTCGATCGCACGATCAAACGTCTGACGCGTGAAGTCCCTCTTGTCAGCTTCGTAGAGCGTTTGCTTGGTCAAGCCGGCATCAGAAATTGCGGTCGATTCAACCATGTGATTGGTCAGGACCGACCTCCCAAACAGCCCGCGAATGAAGGCGATGACTTCGGTTTGTGGCGCGTCGCCGACTTTGTATCGCGTTGGCAAGAAGCGCAGCCAATCGAAGCGCAAATTTGCGCCTGCATCCCTGATTACTCCCAGGAGATCCGCCGTCATTCGCAGGAATTGGGACATCGACATAAGGTCAAGCATCTGCGGGTGAACCGTCACGAGGACGCCCGAGGACGCGGAAAGTGCTGACATCGTCAAGAAACCAAGCTGCGGCGGGCAGTCGATCACAACAACGTCGTAGTTCGCTTCAACACTATCGAGTGCGTCATGAACTCTCGCGAAGAACGCCTTCGCTCCGCCTCGCTGGATAGCAGCAGGCGTCTCGTGCTCGAACTCCATGAGTTCAAGGTTGCCTGGGATGAGATCAAGGCCGCGAATGTAAGTCTTGCGGATCACTTCGGAGATCGGAACCGGATCGTCGTAGCGAACGGCATCATAGAGGGTTCCGCCCTCCATGAGGTCGAGTTCTGGCTGGATTCCGTGAAGAGCCGAAAGAGATGCTTGGGGGTCGAGATCGATCGCAAGAACTCTGTACCCCTTGAGCGCCAAGCGCTGAGCGAGGTGAGCAGACGTCGTCGTTTTGCCGCTTCCGCCCTTGAAGTTCACCACTGAAATGACTTGAAGCTCGTCACCGTCGCGACGCCCAGGCACGTAAGTTCCAGACTTTTTTGCGTTTCCTTCAAGCGTCTGCCGGATTTCCCAGATATCGTCGAGCGTATAGCGGCGATGACTTCCCGCCGTCGTCTCGACGTCAACGATCTTTCCTTCTCGATGAAGCTTCCGAAGATAGGTATGGTCGACGCCAAGGAGCTCAGCAGCTTCGCCGCTGGTCAAAGTGCGCATCACCTTCTTTGCATCCGGTGGGAAGTGCGCAGCGCGCTGAGCATGCAGGTTCGACGCGAGAAGTTCCGCATAGTGCCCGATGGCGATATCTAGATCTTGTTCTGCTTCGCTCATGTCTGCCCCGATCCGTGGGCGCGTTTTTTATGTGACCGCGCGTTATTTTTCGAGACTATTGCCCGACCAGCCAGATTCGTGCAAGCACTTTCTAGATTTAGTGGCAATCCGTTAAGCCAACACAAGTGTCGTGTTCACAGGAGCCCCAACTTTTCCGCACGCTCAAGCAGCATTTTGACCGAAGACGGCTGCCAGCTAGTACGGCCTCGAGGGGTGCGCTCACGCATCGATTCTAGCCGGTCGCAGATCGCCTGCAGTGTGATTTCGGGGTCCGAGCCTTTGATGGCAGCCACGATAGCTGGCAGGCGGTCATCGGTTTCGCGGCGTCCGGCGCGGCCAAGCACTTCATCTGGTAGAAACCCGTCGCGGACATAGACTTTCACAGCACGGAGTAGGCGGCTTTGGGTCCAGTGCCGGTCGTGGGGCAGGGGGCCATTAATGATTCGCAAAACATCTTCCCAGGCCATATCCGGCCGTAGGCGTCGCACGTGGGGCACCCAATCCTGCGCGGTTTCGTTCAGGCGCTCCATGTAGCCGTCCTGTCGTGCCAGCCGCACCTTGCGCAGCGCGGCGGGGTCTTTGGTGCGAAGCCCAGGATTGCCACCAACGCGCCCTTTGGCGCGCGCAGAGGCAAGCCCGGCCTTTGTGCGCTCACGTATCAGCGCGCGCTCGAACTCGGCCGCGGCGCCCAGAACCTGCAATGTGAATTTTCCTTGAGGGGAGGCGGTGTCGATTGGATCCTGCAGCGAGCGGAAGAAAGCTCCCTTGGCCTCCAGACGTTCGATCACCTCCAGCAGATGCGACAGGGATCGCGCAAGCCGGTCGATCCGCACAACGACCAGCGTATCGCCGCTCTGGACGCGTTCGAGCAAACGCGCGAGTACAGGACGCGCGCGATTGCCGCCTGAGGCGTGCTCTTCAAAGATCTCGGCACAGCCCGCAGATTGCAGCGCCTCAGACTGGGGCAGGGGGGTCTGATCCTCCGTGGAAACGCGGGCATAGCCTATCAGGGGCATGAAAACGGGGCCGATTGCAATTTCATATGCCGTTACTAAACGACCGTTTGTAAACAGATGCAAGGGCGTGCTCTGTGGCGCTGTTCATCATAAAGCCGTTGGTTTCCATACGCTGAGCGCGATCAGAGAAATCTCGCAGACCACCGAGCGCGCGTGCTATATAAGGTATGCAGGCGCACTCTGACAAAACACTTGGGTAAAATGCAAAAGTGCCGTATTTTGCACATATGAAGCCTCAAGTATCCACGCAGTATGATATTTTTGACGACCCTCTAGTGGATGCGGAGGGGCTCGAAGAGGCGTCTGAGGACGACCTGTGGTTCCTGCCCGGTCCGATGGAAGTGGGGCCGGATTATCTGCCGCCCGGACCGAGGGCAGAGCTGCGTGAAACCGCAGTCCTCGACGATTGGCGGAAGGCAGAGGCAGGCAATGCCGCCCATCTCGCCCGTGTGGCTGGCCGGATTGGCGCACTGGATGACCGTCTGCACCGTGGTCCGGAGGGCTGGCGGCACAGGCTCGCGCTGATGGAGGCGGCAGACCTCAGCTGGTTTGCAGGCGACCGAATTGGCCCGGATCGGCTGGCGCTCTGGATATCCATGCGCTTGTCCGGCGTGCAGGACGACACCGCAGCGCTCGCGCGTGTCGGATGGGCAGTGCGGCGTCTGACAGGCGGTCCCGGCCCAGGGGTGGACCTGTCCGCTTTCCTCGATCGCCGTGACCCCGAAAACATGGCGGATGAAGCCGAGCCCTTTGCGGATCGCGCGGGCGGTTGGCTTGACCTGATGGCGCAAGCCGCCGACCTGCACCCGATCACACGCGCCTGCATGGGGTTTCACCTCTGGAGCCTTGCGGGCCTCGGGCAACAGGGCGACCGGATGGAAGCGGCGGTTACCGCCGCACGCATTGCCGCCAGCGAAGGCCCGAGTTCGAATGGGGGGGCCATCTTTGCGCCTCTGGCTACACGCGGGGCAGGGGGGCTGCGCGCCAGTGGCCCATCGGCTGAGCGCTTAGAGCGTTGGCTCGAGGGAATGGAAACAGCATGCCTGACAGCAATGCGACACCTCGACGATATCCAGGCATGGTCAGCTCGGGCGGAAACCATGATGGCCCCGCTCTCTGGGAAGACACCACCAGCATTGCGCGCCGTGCTGACCGAATGGCCCGTCGCCTCCGCCCCAATGGCCGAGACCCTGACCGGTGCCAGCCGCGCCGCCGTCCAGCGAAACCTCGCCTGGATGGAAACGCGAGGCCTGATCCGCGAGGTGACTGGGCAGGGACGATATCGGATGTGGCGCACCACGACCTAAGAGATGAGCGTCATCGCTCGGTATCCTGACGGGTGCGTGCCAGTCGGCCAAAGTTCCGGTAGGAGGAGGCAAAGCCCGCCGGAACCTTGGTAATCAAGGTGCTCGAAGTTGGAGATACTCCTCGCCAGTGCGCAAGGTCGCTGTGGCCGGCGCTACCGTGCGGTTGTGCCTTCACCATCTATGATTACTGGTGAAGGCGGCGAGCAAGACGCCCGGTATTTTGGACACCGCGCGGCCCTGTTTGTCGTTGCTGCTTTGCTTGCCCCCGTCACCGTGCAAGTCAAAGTTCACCATACTGCCGTTCGCGGCTCAGGCGAAGCGGGCGATATGGCCCTCCTCCATCGCCAGCTTCGACAGGATCTGACTCTGCAGCAACCGTGGACTCGGGAACAGGCCGGGTCAGGCTGGGCGGCGCGCGGATCTTTTCGTAGTAGCGGATGGTAAACTGCGGATCACAAGGATCGTGTGTGTTCACGAAAATATGTCCTTGAACCTCTAGCCACTAGAAGTCTTATCTAATCAAAGTGAACAGATACCGTTCTTGCCATAGATTGCTGGTGGGAACCGAAAGGGTAAGACATGCTGACAAGACGACACTTCATTCAAACAACAACCGCGCTATTCTCCGCGTCTGTTTCCAGCCCCCTGTTGGCCGATACCTGGCCCGCCGAGGCACAGAAAGCTGAATGGGACGCGCAAGTCACGCCGCCCGGATTCGATCCGGCCACGTCAAACCCTTGGGGCCTACACCCGCGCTTTTTGCCCCAGCGCGTGGTCGCGAAACCCGGACTCGTGCCAGGAGACATCCATGTCGATGCGGTCGCGCGGTATCTCTATCATATCGAGGAGAGCGGGACCGCAATGCGCTACGGTGTGGCCATTGCCCGGGGCAACCTATATGAGCCTGGGGTCTACACGATCAAACGCAAGGTGAGGTGGCCGCATTGGACGCCGACCCAGAACATGATCGAGCGGGATCCGGAAAACGCACGATGGGCCGACGGGATGGAACCCGGCCCCGAAAACGCTTTGGGATCACGAGCCATCTATCTGTACGTCGGAGACCGCGACACTTATCTTCGAATACACGGCACGCCCTATCCGCGAAGTATCGGCGGTCGAGCCAGTTCGGGTTGCGTGCGGATGGTCATGGCTCACATTAACGAACTTTATCCCAACGTTGAGATCGAATCGACGGCACATTTGTACTCAGCGGAGGACAGTGTCACCGCGCGAAGTTGAGTGTGGTGCGTAGGTCTGAGGCGCGTTGATGCAACGTGTGGCGCGTCCTCAAGCTTCGCGTGCCACGCAGATCGGATTACCGTTCGCCGTGCGCAACGGCAGCAGCGTCGTTTCGACCGGCCCGCTGTGTTCGTACCAATAGCAGCCGTCTTCCGGCATGAGGCGCGCCGTTGCAACATCCTGATCCGGAGCAGCCATCGCAACCACGGCTTCGGGAACGTTGCCCGTCTGGTCTGCCGTGTCGTTCGGCCCTGTTGGCTGGATGGCGCATCCTGTCGTGAGCAAAAGCGCCACCGCAACCATCATTTTTTGCTTCAGCATCAAAACCTGCATCGAGTTTCCTTTCTTTTCTGTTTTTCTTCGTATCGGCTTTCTATGCCTAACGCCGTGATTGAGGCTGTCGTCGGACCGTCTAGCAAGAAAACAAACGGAAATACCACCGAACTTTTCTCTTGAAGCTCTAGCTACTGTAGGGGCTATGTCATGACAAAGCACCCGAATCCAGAGGTCCGTTCATGCCGTCCGACACCCACCGCCACGATCACGATCACGCCGAAGACGCCCAGGCAAGCGGCGGCAGTTGCTGTGGTAGCGCCGGAACGTGCGGCGACATCGCACCGACGACGCCCGCCCCAACCGGCGGGCGCAGTTTTCAGGTGTCCGGCCTCGATTGCGCCGAGGAGGTCGCGATCTTGAATAAGGTAATCGGCCCGCAGATCGGCGGGGCCGAGCATCTCGCGTTCGATGTGATCAACGGGAGGATGACCATTCTCGACAGCGCAAAGAGTGTATCGGACGACGAAGTTGCGGAACTTGTCGCGAGCACCGGCATGACCGCGAAGCCGTGGAATGCCGAGAACGCGTCGGTCGACCAAGCGGCCCATCTTGCACAACAGCGGCTGTTTACGGCTCTCAGCGGCGGCTTCTGGGCGGCAGGTTTTCTCTGGCACATCGTCGAGACCGGTATGGGCGGGGCGCTCGGCCTCTTCGCGGGGCACGGCGAAGCGCCGATGCCGCTGGCCGAGGCCGGGCTTTTTGCAGTTGCTATCCTATTCGGCGTTTGGCTTGTGGCACCGAAGGCATGGTCGTCCGCACGTCGGCTGTCGCCCGACATGAACCTGCTGATGGTTGTCGCAGTCGCCGGAGCCATCGGGCTCGGTGAATTCTTCGAGGCAGCGACAGTGGCTTTTTTCTTTTCGCTGTCCCTCTTTCTCGAAAGCTGGAGCGTTGGGCGCGCGCGGAACGCGGTGTCAGCGCTCCTGGATCTTGCGCCACCCACGGCGCGCGTGATCCGCGATGACGGAAGCGAGACCGACATGCCCGCGGCGCAAGTCGCCGTAGGCTCAAGCTTTATTGTACGCGGTGGCGACCGTATCCCGCTCGACGGCGAGGTGACGGGTGGCGCGGGCGCGGTCGACCAGGCGCCGATCACCGGCGAAAGTGCTTTGATACCCAAAGAGGCCGGAGACGAGGTCTATGCGGGCACGATCAACGGCGAAGGTACACTAACGGTGCGCGCCACGAAGGTCGCCTCGGATACCGTCTTGGCCAAGATCATCCGCATGGTCGGCGACGCCCATGCCCGCCGCGCGCCGGTGGAACAGTGGGTGGCAAAGTTCGCCCGCATCTACACGCCTATCGTCATGGCTCTCGCCGTCGCAATTGCGCTACTGCCGCCGCTTATCTTCGGCGGAGCCTGGGATTACTGGTTCTACAATGCCCTCGTGCTGCTGGTGATCGCTTGCCCATGCGCTCTGGTCATCTCGACCCCTGTCTCCATCGTCGCAGCGCTCACCGCTTCGGCGCGGGCGGGCGTCCTCATCAAGGGCGGTGCCTATGTAGAGGCGCCGGGCAGGACCACGGCGCTGGCCATGGACAAGACCGGCACAATCACCATGGGTCAGCCGGAAGTGGCGGCGGTGCACCCGCTGGGCGGGGCTTCAGCACAAGATCTGATGACCCTCGCCGCAGGGCTGGAGGCACGTTCGTCGCACCCTTTGGCGCGTGCCATTCTCGCGCGGGCGGAGGCCGACGGCGTCAAGGTGTCCGCCGCAGAGGATACCCGCACCATTCCCGGCAGGGGACTTGAAGGACGCACCGACGGACGGTCCATCTGGCTGGGGTCGGACCGGTTTGCCGAGGAGAAGGGTTTCGGCGACGCCATTCCGAAGGATCTGCGGGAGCGGATCGAAGGCGCCGGCAGCACCCTTGTCGCTGTCGGCGATGAATCCGGTGTGACGGGCATTCTTGAACTGCGCGATCGCATCCGCCCTGATGCCAAGGGCATCGTGGCGCAACTTCACGCGCAAGGCGTGAAGACCATCGTTATGCTGACCGGTGACAACGAGCGAACAGCGCGCGCCGTTGCCGCCGAGGTCGGTATCGACGAGGTGCGCGCTGAGCTTCTGCCCGAAGACAAGGTGACAGCCATCGAAGAACTGGTCAAAACTCATGACATGGTTGCCATGATCGGCGACGGGGTGAACGATGCACCCGCAATGGCGCGCGCGCATTATGCCATCGCGATGGGTGCGGTTGGTTCTGACGCGGCAATCGAGACGGCGGACATTGCCCTTATGACCGACGACCTCGGCAAGGTGCCTTGGCTGATCGGTCATTCGCGCCGGACAATGTCGATTATCCATCAGAACATCGGCATTTCCTTGGCGACCAAGGGAGTTTTCGTTGTCGCTACCGCGTTCGGAATGGCATCGATGTGGGGCGCTATTGCAGCCGACGTGGGTGTGTCATTGCTGGTGGTGGCGAACGCCCTGCGCCTGCTCAACAGCCAAGAGGCCAAGGCACCGCCGTCCGGTGGCGAGCAGGTTGGGCCACAGATCGCAAAGGCCGCGCTTGCCCACGGACATTGATCACGCGGCATTTGCAAGGTAACATTATTTCCATATCAGACCTCACGAAAGAGGCATCGAGCAGTGAAAACCATCCGATTTCCCCGCCGCGCCGTCCTGTTGGGTGGCTTAGCGGCCTTTTTGTCGGGCTGTGCCGGCAAGTTCCGCAGCTATGACGGACCCGAAGTGACGCGACTTCGGCTCTACAAGGGACAGCGTTTGCTTGTTCTCGACGGATCCGATCGCGTGCTGCAAACCTATCCGATCGGGCTGGGCTTCGCTCCTCAGGGTCACAAGCAATTCGAGGGAGACGGTCGGACCCCGGAGGGCACCTACATAGTCGATAAGCGCAACCCTGAAAGTACGTATCATCTTTCAGTTGGCATCTCTTATCCGAATGAGGCCGACATCGCCTTTGCCGCAGCGCAGGGCCTTTCCCCCGGCGGCGACATCTTCATCCATGGTGGTCCACGCCCCGGCATCGACCCGACGGACATCCGCGACTGGACAGCTGGCTGCATCGCAGTCACAGATCTGCAGATCGAGGACATCTATGCAATGGTGAAGGACGGAACGCCTATCCACATCTTTGCATGACGGTCTTTCTCATGCGGCGGTAGTTAGCCGTCGCATTGGCCGCCAGAGCCCAGCTCCACGAAGCCAAGATGAGCGCCAGCAACATCCAGTCCCCAAAAAGCGCATATGGCGTAGGCGGCTGCGCTGAGGGAAGATCAGCGTCGATGATGCCCCTTTCCCCGGTATCGAGCCGCGCAACGATCTCTCCGTTCGCGTCGATGACCGCAGAGATGCCCGTATTGGCGGATCGGATGACAGGAAGGCCTTCCTCGACGGCGCGCATACGTGCGGATGCGAGATGCTGCTCGGGTCCGATACTTGTGCCGAACCAGGCATCGTTCGTCGCGTTGAATATCCAGTCAGGCCGGAACAGGTCGTCGACCACATGGCCTGGGAAGATGATCTCATAGCAGATCGCCACGGCGACCAGCGGCATACCCGGAAGCGCAAGCGTTCGCAGGCCCGGTCCGGGCGTAAAATCGCCCAGCCCCGCCGTCAGCCGCTCGATCGGCAACCAGCCGCGGAATGGCACGTATTCGCCAAAGGGCACGAGATGGTGTTTCGCGTATCCGGTCAGGATCTCACTGTTATCGTCAAAAGCCTGGACGGTGTTGAAATATCGGGTGCCATCCTCACTCGGTACACGGTCCGGCACTCCGGTGAGCAGCACGCTGCCGTCCGGAAGCGCAGCCGCGATACGGGATCGCGCCTGGGCATCCTCATCGAGGAAACCGGGAAAGGCGGTTTCCGGCCAGAGAAGAACGTCGAAATCGCCGGGCTGGGTTGAAAGCTCGATATAGCGCGCGAAGGTCGCCGCGCGGTTCTCGGGCGCCCATTTCTCCTCTTGGGGTACGTTGCCCTGAACGATGCGCAGGTCGACATCCGGTGGCTGTGGTGCATCCGACTGGAGGCGAAGCGTGCCGATGGCCCACATCGTCACGATGCCGGCCAGCGGCATGAGCGAGATGATCAATCGTTGTCGCCCGACCGCCATGAGAGCCGCGCCGGGGAGTGCCGCTACGAACACGGTGAGAAAGCTTAGCCCATAACTTCCCACCCAGGCGGCGTGCTGGCGAAGGGCGGCGTAATCAACAAGAGCGTAGCCGGCGAGGTTCCACGGAAAACCTGTCAGAACGTGACCGCGCAACCACTCGGCCGCGGTCCAGGAGGTCGCGAACAGGAGGCAGGCCAGGAGACTGCCCATGGCTCTGCGCCGCGCGATTTCGACGAAGAGCACGGCGGCAATGGCCGGGAAAATCGCAAGACCTGCGGACAATCCCGCGACGGCCGGGATCGCCAGCGCCCCGAAACGCTCGGCCTCGACGTAGAAACTTTGCGCGATCCACGAAATCCCGAAACCGAACTGGCCGAGACCAAACGCCCAGCCGACGAGAAAGGCACGCCCGAAGGAGAGGTCGCGAAGACCGACAAACAACGCAGAATAGGCACCGGGAGCAAGCAGGAGAATCGAGAAAGGCGGGAAGGTTAGGACGGTCAGCGCCCCGGCGGCGAAACCAAGCGTCATCCGCGAGAGCAGAGGTTTGCGCAGAGCGAAGCAGTTCAGAATTACCGGCTTCACGACTTGATCGGACGCCGCGCACTGATCCAGGGTGCGGCCAGCAAGAGCCCCACGCCACTGACGACAAATACATCGGCCATGTTGAAGGCAGGCCAATGCGTTGAGTTGATGTAGAAATCCAGGAAGTCCGTTACAGCCCGATATCGCACACGGTCAATAACATTGCCCAAGGCTCCACCGATGATCGCTCCGAAAGCGAGCGTTTCAACCGCATTTTCGGCGCGAAACAGCATAACCCCCAGCCAGCCGCAGATGGCAAGAGCGAGAGCTATGAGGCTCCACCATGGTGCGCCGCCAAGTAGTCCGAAAGTGACGCCATCATTGCGATAAAAGACAAGGTTAAAACCTGGAAACACGGCGATTCCAGTGCTTAAGGAGGCCGCATTCGCCACAACAATGGCTTTTGTGATCTGATCGACTACGAAAGCGGTAAGCGCCGCAAAAATACCGATCACCGGAGATAGTTTATGCACTGGCATTGCGTCACCCCAACCAAACATCGAGAAAAAGCATCAAAACGAGCCCGACGGCCAAGCCGAGCGTTGCCTTGTTCTGATGGCCGCTGCGATGGGTTTCGGGGATGATTTCGTGGCTGATGACATAGAGCATGGCGCCTGCGGCAAAGGCCAAGCCCCATGGCAGCAGCGGTTCCGACAGTGTGATGATGCCCGCCCCGAGCAAACCGCCAATCGGCTCGACCATGCCCGTTAGCGCGGCGATGCCCCATGCGCGCAGCTTCGGATATCCTTCGCCCAACAGGGATACCGCGACGGCCAGCCCTTCAGGCGCATTCTGAAGCCCGATGCCGATAGCGAGTGGCAGACCGCCCTCCATACCTCCGGAACCGAAGCCAACTCCGACCGCGAGGCCTTCGGGGAAGTTGTGGATCGTGATCGCGATGATGAACAGCCAGACCCGCCGTAAGGACGCCGCTTCGGGCCCTTCGCGTCCCGTTCTGAAATGCTCGTGCGGCAGCCTTTCATTCATCAATGCAACGGCCCCCATGCCCAAAAGGATGGAGACGCAAACGATGGCCGCAGGCATCGCGCCGTTTTCGAACATCGGCTCCGCCGCATCCAATGCCGGGATGATCAGAGAAAAGAACGAGGCTGAGAGCATGACGCCGGCAGCGAAGCCGAGCGACAGATCGCGCGTCGCCCGCGACGGGATGCGCCCGAACAGCACGGGAATTGCTCCGACTGCCGTGAGCGATCCGGCGGCAAGGCTTCCGAGAAAGCCGAGCATTATCGGAGACAGGTTTTCCATAAGCGGGCCAGATTATCCTTCGGCGTAGCTTGAAAAGACTTCGGTCGACCCGTTCTCGCGGATGAGGAAGACATCATAAGCTTCACGGTTTTCTTCCGGCCCCATGCCGGGCGAGCCATAGGGCATTCCCGGAACGGCGAGGCCGACGGCGTCCGGGCGTTCCTCAAGAAGGCGGCGGATATCAGCGGCCGGGACATGGCCTTCAATCACGTAGCCCTCTATGAGCGCGGTATGGCAGGAGACCATGCGCTGCGGCACGCCGTTGTCGAGCTTGAAACGAACCAGCGACCCGCCAAACATGTTCTCGCCCGTCGGCGCGAATCCGTTTTCCTCGAGATGGTTCATCCAGGACAGGCAGCAGCCGCATCCGTTGGTCTTGCGGACGTCTATCGCTGTTGCCTCTGCGAGGGCCTGGGCCGCCGGGAACAGGGCGAGCGCGATGGTCAGAGCTTGGGTCATGCGTTTCATGGGTCAGAGCCTTTCGGTTGTCGTCTGGGCAATTTCGCTGTCAAGGTTTTCAGTCAGAAGCGCGCGCGCCTCGGTCAGACGCAACAGCGCGGCGGTATCATCCACCTCTTTCTCTGCGGCTCCTGCGAGCCGGTCGTCAGAGAGAGGGTCAGTCGGACGCCCATCTACGAGGACTTCGTAGTGCAGGTTGGGACCTGTCGCTGTGCCGGTTGCGCCAACGCGGCCGATCACATCTCCCGCCGCCACGCGTTGGCCCTGTGTTAGGCCCTCCGGCACGGCGCTGAGATGCGCGTAGCGCGTCATGGTCTCGGAGCCGTGAGAGATTTCGACCACGCGTCCATAGCCGCCTCGCCAGCCGATGAAGCTGACCCGGCCCGGTGCCGTCGTCCGTACCGGCGTCCCGCTTGCCGCGGCAAAATCGACGCCGGTGTGCATCCGGACGTTTCCGTAGACCGGATGTGTGCGGCGCCCGAACACCGAGCTGAGGCGCGCGCCCTCGACCGGCTGTGCAAAGACGCGAAGCACCTCGCCATCGACGTAGATCGTCGCCTGACCGCTGCCGTCGTCCGGCCAAACGATCTCGTAAAGCGAATCGCCGATTTCCAGTGCGGCGAAGGCGAGGTCCGGCTGTCCGATCTTGTCATCGCCGACGCGCGTCTCGCGCCAGAGAAGCCTTAGTGTCTCGCCTCCAGCCATCTCACGGCGGAAATCCACGGTTCCACCCAGCATTTGCGCAAGGTCCACGGCAAATCGGGCGGGGATACCGGCATTGTCGAGTGCCGCGAAGATCGAGGTGTCGATCACGGCCTCCCCAGCAAGGGTTACGACCTCCGGATCCGGCGCCACGACCTGCGTGGACACCTGCTCGCCAAAAAGCACCTCGATCCGCACCCCGTCCTCGACGGCGAGCGAGACGGTGCGGGGGCTGCCATCCATAGTCGAAACAACAGTGACCGAATTCCCCGGCCGCAACCGTCGCAGATCGTATTCCGCGCCAAGCGCAAGGGCGACTTCCGCCCGGTCGGCTCCCGCAAGACCGGCTTCGGAAAGCAAGGAGTCGAGCGTTTCACCAGAAGAGATGTCGCGAGACCAAGTCAACAGGGGCGGTTCGATCGCCTGCATCGGCCTGTCAACAACAGCGGCCTGCAGCAGGGGCAAGGGGCCGAGGCGGGGTGTATCTTCCGCCCACGCCGTAGCTGGCAGCGACAACGGAATGTCCAGGCTCCGGGGAGCTTCAGGACGCTGGGGCATCCAGCTACCTGCCTGGGCAAGTTCTGGCGGCACGGGTTCTTTCGACAGAACATCGAAGAAGGCGATAGCCGCCCCCGAAACGGTCCCCGCAAGCGCGACACCTGCCGCAAAAGTTCTGAGCCTCATGTCGCCCCCTCCGTTTCTTCTTCCAACGCGCGGCGGATCTTCGGTACCGCGAACTCCCTCGGTTCATGATAGTCAATCATGGTGACGAACCGTCCAGCAGCACCGAACAGGAAGACGCTGGCCGTGTGGTTCATCGTGTAGTCGCCGCCTTCCGTGGGCACCCGCTCGTAGGCAGCGCGGAAGCCGTCCGCGATGCGCGCAATCTGCCCCTCCGGTCCCGTCCAGCCGCGGATCGCTGGGTGGAAATAACTGACATATTCTGCCATCGCCTCGACGGTATCGCGCTCGGGATCGACCGTGATGAAAACCACGTTCAGCTGTTTGGCTTCGTCTCCTAAATCGTCGAGCCAACCTGAAATGTCCGAGAGCGTGGTCGGGCAGACATCGGGGCAGTAAGTGAAACCGAAGAACGCCATCGTCGGTCGCCCGATCAGGGTTTCCGGCCCGACCTCGTTGCCTTCATGGTCAGTCAGGCGGAAATCCATCTCGGTCAGAGCCATAGGCCGCTGCCCGATAGGTTCGGGCGCACCGGGTCCGTCGACCCGCCACCAACCGACGAAGAGCGTCAAGGCAATTGCACCGGCACCAACCGCGCCGTATCCTGCGATCGTCCTTCGTCGCATTAGTCTTCCGGTCCGCGTGCGGCGATGCCAAGGATCGGCACCTCGACCGTCACCTCGCCCCCGTCGACAAAAAGTAGGGTCAGCGGAAAGGTTTCCCCTTCCGTCATGGGTTGTTGTAGCCGCATCAACATCGCGTGGAGGCCGCCCGGCTCAAGCGCGACGCTCTCGCCCGGGGCGATCGCGATCTCACCTGCCGCGCTCATGGAACTCACACCTTCGGCATTGGTCTTCGTCTCGTGGATCTCGGGCATCATCGCGAGGGGTGTTGAAAGACCAATCAGCGTCACCGGCTCGTCGCCAGTGTTGCGGATCGTCATGTAGGCGGCCCCGGGGCGGTTCATCCCTATGGAGGCGCGGGACCACGCGCTTTCAACGACGACATCCAAGGGTCCGGCCAGTGCGGGCACTGAGAGCCCTCCAAAGGTCAAGAGCGCGGCCAGTGTGCCCGTCATAATAATCTTTTTCATCGTTTTGGTCCTGCCTTTTCCATTCAGCTTTGCACGGCGGCAACTTCCGCGGCCACTAATCGACGCAGTTCTGCCTCCCCGAATGGATCGAGCGACTTGCCGTTTACAAAGAAAGTAGGAGTCTGGCGAACTCCCACGGTTTCGACGTCCGCACGATCCTGATTCAGGATCGCAACGACATCCGGTGCCAGCATTTGCGTGCGCGCGGCCTCTGCATCGAGTCCGGCAGTGGCGGCGATCTGGAGGATCAGACCGGGCTCAGGCGCGCCGTGCGACGCCCATCTCGGCTGATCCCGCAGAACGGCTTCGAGCACCGGCTCGTAAACGCCTTGCATGCGTGCTGCCTCGAGCACGCGGATCGCTTCCTCGGATGCCTCGCCATGAAACGCGGTGTAACGGATAACGACGCGGACGGCATCTCCATGCTGTGCCATGATGTCCTTCACGATCGGATGGAAGGCGCGGCAAGCCTCGCAGGCCGGGTCAAAGAATTCGACAATCGTAACGGGCGCGTCGGCAGGTCCGAGGATGGGCGAGTAAGAGCGGATCATCGCGTCCGCGAGTTCCGGCGCAACGGTTTTTGCTTCGGCCGCGGGGCCGGGGCGAGTCGCGTACCAAGTGGCTCCGCCGAAACCGGCAACGCCGAGGGCGAGAACGGACAGGATTAAGCCGCGTCGATTCATGTTTGTGTTTCCTTCAATGAAAGTGCCGACAGGAACCCGATCAGTGCGAAGGCGGCCAGCGCCATCAGCGGGATCGGAATGCCGAAGACCAATTGGTTATCATCGGTGCAAGAGGGGCCGATGGCCGTGCACGGCTGGATGCGTTCGGGGATCAGGCCCGCGTAGAGGCCCATGTGCCACAGGGCGACCACGCCACCACCAAGCGCCAGAGCGATGCCATAGCGCCCGACGCTGCCGTCTCGCCACCAAAGGCCGAGGCCGAGAATGATCGCGAGCGGGAACATGAAGGCGCGCTGGAACCAGCACAGCACGCAGGGTGTCTGCCCCATCACTTCGCCGATGAAAAGTACAGCAAGCGAGGCGACGAGGGCAACGATCCATGCCAGCCCGAGGGCGGTTTCTGCGGGTACGCGGTTCATGTCGGTCAGATCCTCTCTTCCAGATCGGCGAGAATCTCTTCAGCGGACGTGCCATAGGGCCATGAGTCTGCAAAGCCTGCCTCGGGGTCGAATAGAAACAGATGTGACGTGTGGCCCATTGTGTAGCCATCCGGAGCTGTAGCCTCTTCGATGCGTTCAAAGAAGATCGGAAACGTTTCGGATGTAGCGGCGATCTGTTCGGGCGTACCTGTCAGCCCGATGATGTTCGCATCGAACAGCGGAACGAATTCGGCGAGTGCCATGGGCGTGTCCCGTTCGGGGTCGACGGTTATGAAAATCGGCTGGACCCTCGCGGCATTGTCGCCCAGACCGTCCATCACCGCCGCGACCTCAGACAGTGTCGTCGGGCAGACATCGGGGCAGTTGCTGAAGCCGAAAAATACCAACATCCAACGCCCCGAAAAGTCTTCTTCCGTGCGAACCAAACCTTGGTGGTCCGTCAATTCGAATGCGGCGAGAAACGCCGGATCGGTGTCGGTTCGGGCGCGGTCAGCGCGATAGTCCGACCAGAGCAAAAGCCATACGAAGGCAAGCGCCGCGGCGCCTGCCAAAACCCAAAGAAATTTCTGTGCCGATGTAAGGGACAATCCTGCGCGCCTGATTTTGATTCTTGATTATTGTCGCGTTTACATCCTCTAGCTACTAGAGGTTCAAGCGCGAAATCATGTTGTGGCTTGAACTCACGCGTCTGTGAATCCGGCACTTGTCTATTGGGGCGGCAAAACCTACAAAGACTGTAACTTTTCATGGAGGCGAAGATGCTCACGATCGGCACTCTGTCAAAGAAGACCGGCACAAAGGTGCAGACCATTCGGTACTACGAGCAGATCGGGCTCATGCCCGAACCTGGCCGGACTGAAGGCGGACAGAGGCGCTATGACAATGCACAGCTCGACCGACTGTCCTTTATCCGCCATTCGCGACAACTCGGCTTCTCGCTTGATGCGATCCGCGAGCTGCTCGACCTCAGCGACCAGCCCAATCGGCCCTGCGAAGAAGCCGACGCGATTGCGCGTCGCCAGCTAAAGCAGGTGGAGCAGCGCATGGCCCGTCTGAAGGCGCTGCGCACCGAACTGAAACGCATGGTTCACGAATGCAGCGGTGGACGTACCGCCGATTGCAAGGTGCTTGAGGTGTTGCGCGATCATTCCGAATGTTTGACCGAACATGACGAGATCGGCGCCTGAGGTGCCTGCCGCGCTTGCATACCCGCTTGCGGCCTTGGCCGAGATCGCCGGGTGTTTCGCGATCTGGAGCTGGTGGCGCCTCGGCGCATCCGCGGCTTGGCTCGTACCCGGTATTGTAGCCTTGGTGGTATTCGGGTGGCTTCTGGCGCAAGTCGAAACGGTTGCTGCGGGCCGCGCCTTTGCCGCCTATGGCGGAGTCTACATTGCGGCTTCGGTACTGTGGATGTGGCTTGCCGAGGGTCACAGACCGGACAGGTGGGATGCGCTTGGCACAGCCGTTTGCTTGCTCGGCGCAGCTATAATACTGGCCGCGCCACGAACCAATTGAACTTTATGGTTTGAACTTGAAACCGTCTCAAATCGCGATCTCATCGCCCCATAAAAAGGGCTATACTCTACTTTGGTTGAGACGCCTGACTGACAGCCCCCGACGGTCGTAAGGGGAACTGACCATCAATAATCAATCCGGAACCCTGATCTGCCTGAGAGGTTGAAAGACCATAGTTCAATAATCGGAATGGGAAATATGGCTGCAGAAAAAGGAGCAAGCGAAAGACGCACACTTTGGATCGTTCTCGGTCTCAACATCGGTCTTGCCGCGGCCTTTTTCGCGACTGGGGCCTTCGCCGATTCCAGCGCCCTGATTGCCAACGGACTCGACAACCTTTCAGACAGCTTCGTTTACGCAATCAGTCTTTTTGCCTTGTCGCGGTCTTCAAAATGGAAACGTGGCGCGGCGAATGTCTCGGGCGGCCTGCTGATCCTGTTCGCCGCGGGCATCCTCTATGATACTTGGCGCCGCTATTTCGGCGGGTCGGATCCCCTTGGCACCGTTATGATCGTCATGGCGCTGATCGCGGCGGCCATCAACTCAGTTTGTGTCTGGTTGCTCGCTCGGCTCAAAGATCCGGACGTCAACATCCGCGCGGCCAATACTTTCAGCTGGAACGACTTTGCGGCAAACCTCGGAATCGTGGTCGCAGGTGGCCTCGTTGCCTGGCTGGGAACGAACTGGCCGGACCTTGTTGTCGGTGTGATCGTCGCCATGATCGCGGCATGGGGCGGCGTCGGAATCTTGCGCGATTCACATGAGGAACACCACGAGGCCTCTCATGGTAACGAGCAGGGTCGAGATTGAACAAACGGGGCAGCGTTGCTGGATCTCACGAAGACAACGGAGAAGTCCACGCTAAGACCCGCGACAGTGCAGCCCGCCTGTGATATCTTGTTTTCATGTTCAAAAGACGCGAGGGATTCGGAAATGAATCGACATGGATTTCGAACCTTAACCATCGGAGCCCTCATCGGTTTTGCGGCAGTCGCAGCTTCGGCTCAGCAACAACAAGGGGACTGGTGGGGGCATGGCTCGATGGGGCCAGGGCACATGCGGTCTGGCGAGAGCGGCGGCTGGGGCATGGGCAGCATGGGTCCGGGGCAACAGCAGCGGATGCAGAGGCACTGGACCTACATGAACGAAGGCGTGCCGACGGCTTATCAAGGCGCGAGGAGTAGCGTCCGCGCGACGCCTGAAGTCATCTCCGAGGGGCGAAATCTATACATGGATAATTGTGCGAGTTGCCATGGCTCCGATGGGCTCGGCGATGGTGATGCCGGCCGCTCGCTCGAGCCATCGCCAGCCATTCTGCGGTCGTTCGTTCAGATGCCGATGTCAGGAGACGAGTATCTGCTCTGGGCGATTTCCGAGGGTGGAGAGCGCTTCGAAACCGCCATGCCTGCATTCAAAGATAGCCTCAGCGACGACAACATCTGGAAGATCATCGCATACATGCGGGCAGGATTTCCGTAACCTTATCCGAGGCGAGCAGTCGGCCGTCAATTCCGCTACCCCTTGAAGCTACAGTGACTGTAGACATTATAGTTCCTTGGAGCGATTCGAGGAAACACTTCATGGCCCCTGCTTACCTTCACTTGACTGGAACCCGGCTGCTGGATTTCGACTCGCCTTCGATCTCTAAACTGATCAAGGAGCGCGCCTGGAAAGAACTCGCCCACAAGGGTCGAATTGGCGCCGCTTACGACTTCGTCCGAAACGAGATCGCATTCGGCTACAACCGGGCTGACGAAATTTCGGCCTCAGAGGTGCTTGCCGGCGGCTACGGCCAATGCAACACCAAGGGTAGGTTGCTCATGGCGCTGCTGCGTGGCCTCGGCATCCGGTGTCGACTGCACGGATTTACAATTCATAAAGCGCTTCAGCGCGGGGTTGTTCCCGAATTCGTCTATCCTTTTGCCCCTGCGGAAATCCTACACTCCTGGGTTGAGGTTGAGGTTGAGGCGGAGAGCGGGTGGGTCAATCTGGAAGGCTTTATACTGGATGCGCCTTTTCTGGCGTCGCTCCAACGTGAGTTCAAAGCCAATGAAAGCCTTTGCGGCTACGGGGCAGGTACGGAATGTCTGAGCGCCCCGCCGGTCGAGTGGACCGGTAGCGACACCTATATCCAGAAGACCGGCATTGTCCGAGATCTCGGAACCTTTGACACGCCTGACGAATTCTACCGAGAGCATCGCCAGAATTTTGGAGTGCTGCGTGAATGGCTTTATAGCAACGTCATCCGCCACTGGATGAACAGGCGCGTGCGAGCGATCCGGCGGGGCAAGGTGCCGCGCATCCCCGGCCTTGCCAAGCCGAACCATCGCCATAAGGAGACGAACCGTGCCGCATGATCACGGCCAGGCCCATATCGACCCAGAGTCCGGCGACCGGCGCGTATCAATCGCGATCTGGGCGAACGGGCTTCTGACCGTTGCGCAAATCGTAGGCGGGATCCTCTCGGGTAGCCTCGCGTTGATCGCCGACGCGCTGCACAATTCCTCTGACATGGCCTCGCTGGTGATCGCCTTCGCGGCGCGGAAGATCGCCCGGCGGCCCCCGGACGAGCGCATGACATTCGGCTATGGCAGGGTGGAGATTGTCGCCGCGCTCATCAACTACACGACGCTGATCCTGATTGGGTTCTACCTGATTTACGAGGGTGGCATGCGGATAATCGATCCGTCTGAGGTGCATGGCTGGACGGTCGTTATCCTGGGAGGCGTTGCGCTTTTTATCGATACTCTGACGGCACTACTAACCTACTCGATGCAAAAGGAGAGCGTGAACATCCGTGCGCTCTTCCTCCACAACCTGTCGGACGCACTGGCCTCTTTGGCCGTGATCATCGGCGGGTCGCTGATCATTCTCTACGATATGCGATGGGCCGACCCGGCCATTACCATCGGCATCGCGCTCTACATCCTCTATCTCGCGTTTACCGAAATCGGCCGTCCGATCCGAACGCTGATGCTCGGCAGCCCACCGGACATTGATGGAAATGACGTGGTCAGAGCGATCCAGAGTGTCGATGGTGTTGTGGATGTGCATCATGTCCACCTATGGCAAATGCAGGAGCACGCTGCAGCATTGGACTGCCATATTGTTGTTGATCGCAACCGGATGGGAGAGGCCGACGAGATCAAAGAAAATGTTAAATCGGTGCTGCGAGAAGGTTTCTCTATCGAGCATTCCTCTCTTGAATTCGAAGCGAGCGACAATGCGCATCAGGAGGCCCAGGTGTTCGGACACGGATCATGACGGTATTTCAAAACATATTGTTGATCGTTGGCCTATTGTCCGGTTTGGTTTTGATTGGAGTCCTTCTTTGGTCGATCTTCCTCCCGTCCAGGCGGATTTGGCCACCAAAAAACGAAAAGTCCGTCATCCCAAGTATTGCATGGGGACTCACGCTGGTCGTTTTTGGGGTAGTAATCGCTTTCGGCATCTTGGATTGGACACCCATTGCCTTGCCAGACACGTTGCGTTGGGCGTTCGGGCCATTCTTGATCGCAACCGGAAATCTGTTCGTCTGGTGGGGGGCATTTAGCATTGGACTGAAAGTCACCAACGGGGCAAGAGACAAGCTAATCACTTCGGGTCTCTACCGTTTCTCTCGAAATCCGCAGTACCTTGCCGACATGGCCATCCTAATAGGTTTTGGTTTTCTCTTCGCCTCTCCTTGGGTTTGGCTTGTCGTCATCGTTGGAATTACCGCGCTGGCCCTTGCACCGTTCGCAGAGGAACCATGGTTACGTGACCAATACGGTTCGAGATATCGCGAATATTGCGCTGAAACACGTCGGTATTTGTAGATTCGCGACCTCACGAGTACGTCATCAGTTTTTAGTTGAACCTCTAGCAGCTAGAGATTGTATCCGGTTGCCAACAAAAGAGTTAGGCAGGGCAGATGAAATGCCGTCGGCGGCGATGTCAAACATATCCTCGACTGGTGGCACATCTCCATGCGCGTCCGGCATGTCGAAGCGGCTGTACAAGGGCTCATTCAGAGCGACGGGTTTTCCGACCAAGGGGTGTTGTTCCAGCGACCCGTCACCAGCCTCCGCTGGTGGCTGTGGCACGGCAGAGCACGGATCGCAGAAACCTATCTGAAGGGGCTCATGCTTGATTGTGACCGCCTTTCGAGAGAGCCTTGGGCTGTCCGAACCGCTGCCGCGCGCGTGCAGGCACGCTGCCAAACGCTTTACACCTACCTCGCGAATAACATGGAGTCCCTCGTGGACTACGGCCGCCGATATCGTATTGGGCTGCCGATTTCGTCATCTCGCGCAGAAGGTTCGGTCGATGACATTGCCAATACCCGGATGGGGAAGCGTAGAAGGATGAGGTGGTCGCCCAGAGGGGCTCACCGAGTAGCCGTCACCAGAGCCGCTGTCCTTGATGGTCGTCTGACAGTCACGATCAGCAAACGCGCCGCATGACCCCCATGTTTTGTCCACTCCTGCCAAACGCGTAGTGGGTCAGATTCAAGGACAACGCGACAATGGAAGATCACGGCCAGAGATCGCGTTGCAAGCTTGCCGGGACGCAGACCACCACTTTTGGTTGAGGCATTGAATAGCTGGCCGTTTGTGACAGCTCCCATGGCTGAAAAGCTTACCGGTGCCAGCCGCGCCGCGTTTCAAAGAAACGTGGCATGGTTTGAGGCGCAAGGCCTTGTTCAAGAACTCACAGGGCAGGGGAGGTATCGAATTTGGAGGGCCGCGCTTTGACAACTGGGTGGCTTTCGTTTCTGAGGTCAGAACGGGAAACACAGTGTTTTGGCCTGCGTCCCGGCATCTGCCAGAAATTCATGGTTGAGAATCGATAGTTCGACACCAAACTCAGCGGAAAGTTAACAACCCTCCAGCGCTGGAAGCGTTGACAGATGGGTTTCCCTCATCCATTTCTATGAAGATGAGAGTGCCACAAACCATACGAAGGTTACGGCAGATGATGCTTTGTATCATCTGTGCGCTTGCTGTGGTTATTCTTCCTTCGTCGGCACTACATGCGCATGCGGGTGGACAGGGCGATGCGCTTGGGAAGTCGCATTCTGTCGAAATGATGTCTAAATCAAACGGTAGTGGCCATAGCCATACCACCCATTCCGACGAAGACATGGACGTTGCCAATGCAGATGAAGACCATGGCGGCGCTCAATGTTGCAGCAGCTTCTGTGTTTCGATTATTCTCGTTGAATTTGATATGATCCCGTTACGCAGTGAGCCAACAGAGCGTTACGCCGCTTTTGACAGCCTGATCGTGCCGTTTGATCTGGATAGCCCAAAACGCCCACCGCGAGCCTGATTTAGTCGCTGATCCAAGCTTCGGATCATTGGAGCGCGCTTGTACTGCGCGCTCGAAACGATAAATCAGTCAGGTCTATCATGATAAAAATTTACGTCTTTGCAGGTGTGTCTGCGCTTTTCCTTAGTGCATGCGCCTCTGAGCCGACGACGCTTCCAGGTGTCGCCAGCCAACAAGCCACGATCGATGGCACTATCTCGTCTCCACTTTCCTACAGCAATCCTTTGGTCGGATACACGTATCGCGGCCCAACCGGCCCGCGCGATTGGCGTTCGGTCAACGAAGAGCAATCGGAGGCGAACTGATGCATATAAAAAGACTTTCACTTGCGCTTGGCTTGCCGCTGACACTGGCGGCCTGCGCCACAGCTGTTCCAAACGCCTACACAGATCAGAAAGCCGGGTTTGCCAATGTGTCAAGCCTGACCGCGGGGGCCATCGGCAAGCGGACGGCATTTGCCCAAACTCAGGCCGAGAACGCCGCGCTGGATCGCGAAGTCAAAGCCATAGTGCATCATAAGACCATTTCGGCAGACACTGCCGTTCAGGTCGCCCTGCTTAACAACAAGGGCTTGCAGGCGTCCTACGCAAACTTGGGTCTGTCTGCCGCCGAGGCTTGGCAGGAGGCGACCCCGGAGAACCCTGTCGTGTCCATCGGCACGCTTGGTATCGGAGCTGCCGAACTGGGTGCATATCGTGCCATCGAGGGGCTGATTCGCTCCAACATCCTGGACGCGGCCACCCGCAAGCAGCGCGTCGCGCTGGCCGACGTCAATTTTCGGGCGGCGCAGATGAATGCGGTGAACGATACGCTTACGCTTGCCAATCAGACCCGGGCTGCGTGGATCAATGCCGTGTCCGCGTTTGAGACCGTCACCTATCTCAAGCGCGCCAAGGACACATCGGACGCAGGATCCGAGCTTGCCCGCAAGCTGGGCGAGACTGGAGCACTTAACAAGGCCGGGCAGGCCCGGGAACAGGCGTTCAACGCCGAACTGGCCGGGCAGCTGGCGCAGGCCCGTATGAACGCGACACGTGCCAAAGAAGATCTGACACAGTTGATGGGGCTTTGGGGAAGCAACGTAAACTACTACGTGCCCGATGCCCTGCCGTCTCTGCCAAGCTCAGTCGGGCCAATCACAAACTTAGAGGCAAAGGCCCTTAGCAACAGGTTTGACCTTCGGATTGCGAAACTGGGGCTGGAGGCACAGGCGGCTGCGTTTGGGCTAACAGATCAGACGCGGCTGGTAACCGATCTGGAGATTATCGCAGGCTTCGAGTCCGAGCGTGAAAACGACGCTGGCAATATCGAAACCGAAACGACCCCGCAGATCGAGTTGGAATTTGCCATTCCGATATATGACACTGGCAAGGCCCGGATGCGCAAGGCTGAGCTGATGTATCTTCAGGCCGCCAACGTTCTGGCCGAACGCGCGATCAATGTACGGTCCGAGGCACGTGCTGCCGAGAGCACATATCACGCGTCCTACAGGATCGCGCGCCACTATCGTGACGTTTTGGTGCCCTTGCGCAAGACCGTCGAGGAAGAAGGCCTGCTATCCTACAACGGTATGATCACCAACACTTTTGAGCTTCTGACGGACGTGCGCGAAAAACTTGGTGCATCGCTGGAGGCCGCGAATGCGAAACGCGAATTCTACTTGGCTCAGGCTGATCTGACCGCCGCCATCTATGGCGGTGGCGCAGGTAGCGGTGGTGCCAGTGGAGAGGGTGCCACATTAGCCGCCGGCGGCGGCGCAGGACACTGAAAGGAAATGACATGATCAACAGACGTCAATTACTCGGGGCCGGCGCCGCAGGGGCGGCGCTCGTCTCCTCCCAGGCGTGGGGCAAGACGACGAATATGGGCTTGCCTGAAGCGACCCAGATGGACAGTGCTGCCACCGCGATCACGCCGCGCCCCAACTCCGGGCCGGACTACAACCCGGTCGTGACGCTCAATGGCTGGACTTTGCCGCACCGGATGAACAACGGTATCAAGGAATTCCACCTCGTTGCAGAACCGGTCGAGCGCGAGCTTGCCGATGGCATGATCGCGCATTTGTGGGGCTACAACGGCCAATCCACCGGGCCGACGATCGAGGCGGTCGAAGGCGACCGGGTGCGTATCTACGTCACCAACAAATTGCCGGAAGGCACCACGGTGCACTGGCATGGGCTCATTCTCCCTTCGGGCATGGATGGGGTTTCCGGGTTGAGCCATCCCAGCATTCCACCAGGGAAAACGTTCATATACGAATTCGACTTGGTGAAGTCCGGTACGTTCATGTACCACCCCCACGGCGATGAAATGACCCAGATGGCGATGGGGATGATGGGCATGTTCGTGGTCCATCCCAAGGATCCTACATTCATGCCGGTGGATCGCGATTTCCTGATCATGCTGAACGCTTTCGACATCGATCCGGGGACATATGTGCCGCGCATCATGACGATGACGGATTTCAACTTGTGGACCTGGAACAGCCGGATCTTCCCAGACATCGATCCGCTGGTCGTGAACAAGGGCGATCGCGTGCGTGTGCGCGTGGGAAACCTTACGATGACCAACCATCCGATCCACATGCATGGGTACGACTTCAAGGTCACCTGCACCGATGGCGGCTGGGTGCCGGAGTCTGCGCAATGGCCCGAGGTCAGCATCGATATTCCGGTAGGCGCCATGCGCGCCTACGAATTCGATGCCGAACACTTGGGCGACTGGGCGATCCATTGCCACAAGTCGCACCACACCATGAATGCAATGGGCCATGATGTGCCAACCTTCATTGGCGTAGACAAGAAGTCACTCACGCAAAAGATCCGCCAATTCCAGCCGGAATATATGCCCATGGGCATGTCCGGCATGGGGGACATGGCAAAAATGGAAATGCCGCTTCCCGACAATACCATCCCGATGATGACGGGTTGGGGCCCGTATGGACCCATCGAGATGGGCGGCATGTTTTCGGTCGTAAAGGTGCGGGACGGCATCGACGCGGACGACTACTCCGATCCCGGCTGGTACGAGAACCCTCCGGGCGAGATGGCCTACGAATGGACCGGCGAATTACCCGAATTTGCCTCTAATAACAGCCCCAGGACCATTCTCACATCGAAACCAACCTCGAAGGGCTGAGCGGCCCTTCGTCATCTCCAACCAAACCAACCTACAGGACAATAAAATGAGAAATCTTCTTTTGACGACAAGCTTCGCGATCGCGCTATCTGCACCGGCCTTTGCTGCAGGTACACACGACGGTGGGCATGGGGAAACCAAGCCGGCCGCAATGATGGTCGGCATGCCGGGTGACGCCGCCAAGGTGGACCGCACAATCGACGTCACTTTGCTCGAAAACGATGAGGGCCAGATGCTGATTGAGAGTGAACCGATGGATATAAAGGAGGGCGAAACCATCCGTTTCAACATCACCAACAAGGGTGAACTGGAGCATGAATTCGTCCTAGACACGGTAGAGCGCAATGCCGAGCACAAGATCGAAATGGCCAAGATGGACATGGAACACGACGATCCGAACCGTATCCGTCTCGATGCGGGCGCTTCGGGCGAGGTTGTCTGGACTTTCGCAAATTCTGGTATGTTCGAAGCGGCGTGCCTGATCCCTGGCCACTACGAATCCGGCATGCACCGTGAGGTCGCAGTCGGTGACCAGATGGCCCAAGCTGACGTGGAATACACGAGCGGGACCATCAAGAAAATTGACGTCAAGGCCGGCAAGGTTACAATCATCCACGGTCCGTTGGTTAGTCTCGACATGCCCGCGATGACGATGGTGTTTCGCGCGGATGAGGCGATGATCGCCAACATGTCTGAGGGCCAGGATATCGAGTTTGTTGCTGACCGGGTCAAAGGCAAGCTGACCGTAATTGATATGAAATAAGAAATCCGAAGGGGCAGCCTGCGTTGCTGATTGCCCCTTCAATCAAGAACTTGATATCTGTTCGGTGAACATGGCGATGGTGTTTTCGACTTCGCCATCAATCCTGCCAGCGTATTTGCTGTCGAATAAGTGTTCAAAACAGTTGCTTGATGGGTTTGGTAGTATTCTGCGGGATGAGCACATAGCGTGGCCGTCCCCTAGAACGTATGATTGATAGTTCTAGCGTTCACCCGGCCCGTTTCTGTCCTCAAACATGCTCTGGAATTCCATCGCCGTGTTCATGTGAGCCTCCATTTCGGCGCGCGAGACCTTGCCGTCGCCATTCTGGTCGGCGTGTTCGAAATGGCCGCGCATCGTATCGCCCATATGAACGTTGTTGTCGCGGTCGGGCAATTCGTGATGACCCGTGACAAAGCCGCTATCGGCAAACGCAGTCCCGCCCATGACGGTCGCTACGGCAGTTGCAAAAATGAATGTGGTATTGCGGTTCATCGACTTAACTCCTTTTAAGCTTGCGATACCAAACACATGGCGGACGAAACCAGCGTTGCAACGGACAGGCAGGGTGAATGTGTAACGACATGTCGCAAAACGGACGCTGGTTACAAACCGTGACACTGTTTCCCGGCAGAGGCGGTTCAGATCCTTAGGTTCGGCTGATGACCAAGACGCATTTGGCAATCAAAAGGCGCGCCATGACCACTACTTCGACAATAAAGATCATCCTTGCCATGGTGCTTTGGGCCTTGTGCTTTCCAGTCATCGTTGCTGGCTTGGAATATTCTCCCCATATGACATTTGCGGCCATGCGCGCGGCGATTGCTGGGGCTACGCTAACACTCTTGGCGATTGCATTTGGTCGGCCATTTCCGCGTGAATGGGGCGTTTGGGTCACCCTTTCCGTTATTGGCTTTGGCGCGACAAGCCTTGGTTTTCTAGGCATGTTCCATGCGGCAGAGTTTGTCTCGCCCGGCTTGGCGACAGTGATTGCCAATACCCAACCCTTGCTGGCGGCTGTACTGGCCAGTCTCTGGCTGGGGGAGAAGTTATCCCTTTTCGGCAAGATAGGATTATGCGCGGGCTTTGCGGGCATCGTTTTGATCGCATTGCCTCATTTCATGGTCGATGGAAACAAGAGCTATGCGATTGGTGTAGCCTACATTGTTCTTGCCGCAGCCGGGGTTACGCTAAGCAATGTCATGATCAAGTCCATTGCCGGAAAAGTGGACAACCTTTCGGCAATGGGATTGCAGATGTTGATTGGCAGTGTCCCGTTGGCCATCGTCGCGTTTCTCATGGAGGAGCCGACCGCCATAAACTGGACGCCGACATTCATATCATCGCTTCTCGTTCTGGCCCTTGCAGGATCAGCCCTTGTTTACTGGCTATGGTTTTCAGCTCTTGAAACGGTGCCTTTGAGCCGGGCCAGTGCTTTCAGCTTTTTGATTCCGGTGTTTGGCTTGACCATAGGGGTATTGATCTACGGGGAGCGCCTATCGCTTTTACAGGCGATCGGAATTGGCATGATATTTTTGGGAATAGCGATGGTTCACTACCAAAAAAAGGAGTCACGGATTGCTTTATGAGGGCTGGTTTCAGGACATTAAACGGCAACCGGCAGCCTGTCTGGTGCGTTCCGACAATGGCGGCCACATGACACGCTTGGTCGCCTCATGTTTCAAAAGACGCCATGAATACCTAAATGAATAGGATCTCAGATTGAACAGGCGCTCAGTCCAAACGCTGAGGTACAGTCACTTCCTTGGGGAGGTGCGATCATGCCTCAATCAATAGCAAGGAGGTTAACAATGACCGAGCCAGACAATGAATCGCAAGAACCCACGAAAAAGGCCGAGGCTGCCGAGACTGCCCTTTCGGAGGGCCGACAGGCGTTTCTGGGGTTCCTCGTTCGTCGGCTGGGCAATAAGGCAGATGCCGAAGACGTGCTGCAGGAGTTCTGCATTCGGGTGCTGACGCGCAAGGATCAGTTACGGGATGTGGAACGGATGGATGCCTGGCTCTATTCCATATTGCGCTCGACGATGAACGATCACTTCCGCCAGTGGTCACGCCGTGGGCGTCTGGCCGATGCCTATGGTCGTGAACCAGAAAAGTGGGAGAAGGATGCCCCCGAACAGATGGCACAGTTCTGTCGCTGTGTGGACGGTCTGATACCAGCCCTGCGCGACGCAGATGCCGATCTGATCCGTCGGATCGACTTTGGCGAAGAGGAGCGCGCAGAAGTTGCCGTGCACCTGGGCCTCACTCGCGGGGCCCTCGGGGTGCGCTTACATCGTGCACGCGCGGCGCTGCGTGATGCGCTGACAGGCCATTGCGGCAAATGCTGCAAAACAGGCTGGGACGATTGCTACTGCCCGCCGGTCGGGTGCGAAAGCCCGGAGGGCGAAACGCACTGCGCCCCTCAGGACGCCTCGGCCTAACCGCGCGCGTATTCCATCGCCTGTAACGGATGCCCTGTTTGAGCGTCCACTCTCATGATGACGCTCTCATACTGGCGTCTTGCAGGGAGATGTAGGTACGATGGACCAGAGCACATCGACGTCAGATTCGGACATGTCGCAACGGCGCGCGGCCCGGTCAGAATTGTTCACCCTCGTTCACCGGATGAGTTGTGCCTGTGCGACGCATTCGCGCCATATCGATGCACCGATGTCGCTGGATGTGTTTTGTCGGGTCGAGGACCAGAACCAGAGCTTGATCGAGGCTGCTGAGATTTTGGGTCTAGGGCCAAGGGATTGCGCTTACCTTCTTGCCGGATTTCGCCGCGACCTGGCTGCCGA
Organism: Pseudohalocynthiibacter aestuariivivens; assembly: GCF_011040495.1. Classification (GTDB taxonomy): domain Bacteria; phylum Pseudomonadota; class Alphaproteobacteria; order Rhodobacterales; family Rhodobacteraceae; genus Roseovarius; species Roseovarius pelagicus. Next base: position 63,312 of record NZ_CP049038.1, read on the forward strand.
ACTGGTTTCTCTGCTTCTGTCCGCCAAGCTACCTGACCCCGTCGTAGAATGCCAAAGCCATGACATCGAGAATTGGAACGAAGGTCGCTGATCGAAAGCGGTCAGAAACAAATAGCGGAAAGCGGTTTCTTCGACGCAAATCAAAGAATGCAGGAAACCGGTCATGCCGTGTAACACGCTGCAATCCATCAGGTGGCGCAGAGTGTTACAGCAGCAAAGAACTTAACGCCTCGAAGCTTGCGGTGTCACGGCGAACTGTAATTTCTCTGTAATGCAAGGCTGTGGCCAGCGTCTACAAGACGAACCCCTAATGCCAGGAGGCCAGAATGGGCCAAAACACGGACCGCGCCGAGAACCCCCAAGCCGAACCCACCAAGCCCAAAGGATGTTGCAGCGTACATAAAGCCAAGCCTGCTGCTGATGCCCTGCGCAGCCCTCAGCCCCCCGTTGCTAAATCGGGTGGCTCTTGCTGCAGCAACAACTGAGTGTCAGCACGATATGGCCTTGGCCACCCATAGGGATAGAGCCGTTTAGCTGTGGTCTGATCGGCGATTGTGCGGCGCTGGCCCATTCGGGTGCAACGCCGCAGAAAACAACCATGAAAGGATCTTCAATCATGCTCGCGCTAAGCGCCTTTTCAGTGATCGCCTCACTGCTGTTTGTCTTTGCGATTTCGTCACGATCGAAGCAGGTCGTCGCCGTCCCTGTTCAGAGAGTATCTGACCAAGATAGGCTCCACCGTTCGGAAACACTTGCGACGAAAAGATACAAAGATTTCCGTGACACTCACCCCTGAACGTTGTGACAACCCCTTTGAGCGCTGGTGGCGTCAGGTGAATTCGCTCGCGCCGTGATTGAAAGAAGAGGCATCAAAATGTCTGATTCCAAACTTGTTCGAATCTACCCGGTCGGTATGGCCCTGGGCGTATTGCTGGCAGTCAGCTTTACCCTTTGTGTGATATTCGGCCTGATTTTTCCCGACGCCACGATGTATCAGGCCTGGTTGCCGCTGCTGCCCGGCATGAGTTGGATCAGTTGGCCGAGCGCCCTGCTCGGGCTGGTCGAAAGCTTTGCCTATGGCTGGTACATCGCCGTGATCTTCGTGCCTGCCTTGAACTTCTTTGCGCGGAGGGCGTCGGCATGAATACCGTAACGTCGATTGCGTCTCTCCTTCCTGCAAACGCGGAGGTTTCCAATCCATCATCCGACATACCCTCACCCCAACCTGATCCGGCCGCCTATGGTCGTGATCTCTGGGAACGCTCGGTCTTGTTTCTGGACACATTGCGCGAACGCGCCGACAACATGATCGCGCATGAGCGTGCCGGGATGCCGCCACTACTGGACTTCAAATACGAGAACCTGCTGGATGCGCGCCAGTTCGACCGACCGGCCAATTATGCCCTGCTCAGGATCACCGAAGTGGATGGGTATTGCTGGGATGATTGCGTCGATGACGCAAAGCCGCCCGTCATCGTGGTGGACCCCCGCGCGGGCCACGGCCCCGGCATCGGCGGGTTCAAGCGCGACAGCGAGGTCGGCATGGCGATGGCCGAGGGGCATCCGGTCTATTTCGTCATCTTCTTTCCCGAACCCGCGCCGGAACAGACGCTTGAGGATGTGCTGTTCGCCTTGCGCCGCTTTGTCGAAGAGGTCGCGGCGCGTCACGATGGGGCCGCTCCAGTCCTCTATGGCAATTGTCAGGCAGGTTGGGCAGTTGCGCTGCTGGCCGCGCATTGCGAAGGACTTGCCGGACCGGTGGTTCTGAACGGTTCGCCGCTGTCCTATTGGGCGGGCGAGGAGGGCGTGAACCCGATGCGTGTCACTGGCGGATTGCTGGGTGGTGCATGGCTGGCTCATCTGACGGCCGATCTGGGCGATGGACGCTTTGATGGGGCTTGGCTGGCGCAGAACTTTGAGAGCCTCAAGCCGGAAAAAGCAATCTGGGAGAAATACGCCAACCTGTTCACGAATGTGGACACCGAAAGGGATCGCTTTCTGGACTTCGAGCGGTGGTGGAACGGCTTTTACACCCTCAGCCGCCCGGAAATCCTGTCGATCACCCAGAACCTGTTCATAGGCAACCAACTGGAAGGTGGCGAAATGCGGATCGGCGATCACTGTGTGGCCGACCTGCGCAAGATCAAGAATCCGATGATCATCTTCGCCTCCTACGGCGACAACATCACGCCACCAGCACAGGCGCTTGGCTGGATCCCGGCGGCCTACAAGGACACGGCGGACCTTAAGGCGGCAGGCCAGCGGATCGTCTACCTGACCAACGCCCATGTCGGTCATCTGGGCATCTTCGTATCGGCCTCGGTGGCCAAGCTCGAACATCGCGCCATTCTGGAAAGTCTGGGCAAGATCGAAAAGCTGAAACCGGGCCTCTACGAGATGAAAATCGAGGCGCCCACCGGCAAGACAGACGCTCGGGACGCACAATACAAGGTCCGGTTCAAGCCCCGCGACGTCAGCGACCTAGCCCACGAGGTAACCGAACAGGCGTTCGAAGCAGTCCGGGGCGTGTCGGAAATCAACGAGGCTTTTTATTCCACCTTCGTCAGCCCTTGGGTGCGTTTGATGACGACCCCGGCAAGTGCCGAGATGTTGAAATGGATGCATCCCATGCGCACCAGCCGACTGATGTTTTCGGAAAAGTTCAACCCGTGGCTGGGCCTAGTCAGGCTGGCGGCAGAGGCCGTGGCAGAGACCCGCGAACCTCTCGCGCCGGAGGATCCTATGATCGTGCTCGAACGCGCGACAATCGCAGCTGTCGGAGAGGCCATAGAGCGGGCGCGCATTGCACGCGACGCCACTTCTGAACGCACGTTCAGAACACTCTATGGCGGCGGAACACCGGACATGGAGAACGACGCGCGTATGCCCGTCTAGGGTCAAGGGAGACCGGGAATGCAATGGGTTTTTGAAAACTGGGTTCTCCTCCCTATCGGAGGTGGAATGTTAGCGATGCATCTCTTTGGTCATGGGCATGGGCACAAACGCGGGCACAAAGGCGGCGGCCATCGCGATCATCACGGGCCGTCAAAGAAAGTGGAACAGCCCGACCAGAAGATTGCTGGCCGGTCAACGGAGGACACCGATGCCTGATCAGGTTATTCTGACGCTCAACGCCGGGTCGTCCTCGCTGAAATTTGCGCTGTTCACCGCGTCTGGCCGCCCCAGACGGCTGTGGTCCGGGGCCATAGACCGGATCGGCCTTCCGGGCGCGCATTTCAAGTTGAGCAATGCGCGCAGGACGGTGGTGCTGGACGAACCGGGCCGACTCGAAAGTCACGAAGCAGCTCTGGCCCGTTTGCTTAGCGCAATTGCCAGCCTGCCGGGGTCGCTCGATCTGGTTGCGGTTGGCCATCGTTTTGTACACGGCGGGCCGGAATGTGATTGCCCCAAGCGCGTCACACCCGCCCTTTTGGCACGATTGCGGCGGCTAAGTTCGTTGGCACCGCTGCACATGCCGCCCAATCTTGCCGGGGTCGAAGCGGTGCAGGCTGCCCGGCCCGATCTGCCGCAGGTGGCCTGTTTCGACACGTCGTTCCATCACGACCTGCCCCGCTTGGCGCGAATAACGGCTTTGCCCCGCGCCTATGCCGCCGATGGAATTCGGCGCTATGGCTTTCACGGCCTGTCCTATGAATACATCGTGAAGTCGCTGCGCAAGGATGGCGTGAACGTTAATTCTGAACGCATCATCATTGCACATCTGGGCAACGGCGCGTCCATGGCGGCAATCCAGGGTGGTAAACCGGTTGAAACGAGCATGGGCTTTTCGACCATCGCAGGTTTGCCGATGGGGACGCGAGCGGGCGATCTCGACCCCGGTATACTGCTTTATCTATTGCAGGAAAAAGGTTTGCAGCCGGGTGAACTGGTTGATGTGCTCTACAATCAGAGCGGGCTTTTGGGCCTCTCCGGTATCAGCCGGAACATGCAGGATTTGCTGGAAAGCCGCGAGGAAAGCGCCACAGAGGTGGTCGCATATTTTTGCTATCAGGCGCGGCTGCATCTTGCACGACTGACCGGCGCACTTGGTGGCCTTGACCGTCTCGTGTTCACTGGCGGAATTGGTGAGAACTCAGCCGAAATACGCGGCAGGATCTGTGCTGGCCTTGGCTACCTTGGGATCAACCTTGTCAGTCACGCGAACAAGTCGGGTGACAGGGTGATTTCAACACCAGGTGCCCGCGTGACAGTAGAAGTCCTCGCAACCGACGAGGAGGAGATGATCGCGCGCCATGTGGCCGCATACCTCACTGCCGGTCGGATGCCTCAACCTGCCTGGATGGAGGACTGAACTATGGCGCACGAAGCATCGAAACTTCAGGGGATTGTCGACAGGGCGCGTGATCTGGCACCGGTTCGCGTTGCCGTTGTAGATGGTGCGCAGCCTGTCGTTCTGGAGACTCTACGGGATGCTGCCGCAGCAGGTTTTGTTGAACCGCGACTGATCGGCGATCCAAACGAGACGCGGCAATTGTGCCGCGCCTTGAACTGGACGCCGCAACCCAGCTGGATCGTCGAAGCGGGATCTGACGGCGAAGCCGCAACGACGGCGGTGCGCATGGTTCGGCAGGGTGATGCGGATATTGTTATGAAAGGCAACATTCACACAGATGTTCTGATGCGGGCGGTGCTGGACCGAGAATTCGGTCTGCGCGTCGCCGGTCGTAGGTGCAGCCACGCCTTCTTGATCGACGTCTCCGGCCATGACCGGCTGATCGGGATTACTGACGCGGCGATCAACATCACCCCCGATCTGGCCGCCAAGAGCCAGATCTGCCAGAATGCGATTGATCTGTTTCACACGCTTGGCGTTCCCGAACCGCACGTTGCCGTTCTCTCGGCGGTCGAGACCGTGACAAGCGGGATCGCGTCGACACTCGACGCCGCCTGCCTGACCCTGATGGCGCGGCGCGGTCAGATCGTTGGCGCGCGGGTAGACGGCCCGCTGGCTTTCGACAATGCGATCTCGGCAAGGGCCACGCATGAAAAGGGCATCCTGTCGGATGTGGCCGGTGCGGCGGATATCCTTCTGGTGCCCGATCTGGTGTCGGGCAATATCCTTGCCAAGGCCCTTGAATATCTGGCCGGAGCGGTTGCCGCAGGGATTTCAGTGGGGCTGGCGGCTCCCCTTGTGCTGACCTCGCGCGCCGATCCGGCACCGGCGCGGATGGCCTCTTTGGCGCTGGCCGCACTGATGCTTGACCGCAGCAATATGCGCGGCACACCCTCCCTCCTGGCAGAGACAAGCCTTGCCGCCACACCCCAATCTGAACAAGACTGCTGCGCGCCATCCGCTACAGCAACCTTCGCGGAGGCCGCGGAATGACACACGCCACCCTTGCTCCCGATCCCGTCCGGTTGCTGGACATGACTGGCAAAAAAGGGCTGATTGTCGGCATCGCCAATGAACACAGCCTAGCCTGGGCGGCTGCGCGCAACTGCCACGCAGCCGGGGCTGGCCTCGCTCTGACATATCTTAACGATAAGGCACGGCCTTTCGTTGAGCCTTTGGCCCGGTCCGTCGGCGCCGCTATCCTGTTGCCCTGCGATGTGGCGCGTGACGGCCAGCTTGAGGCGGTCTTTGGCAGCATCGCCGATACTTGGGGACGGCTCGATTTTCTGGTGCACGCCATTGCCTGGGCGCCGGCGGCTGATCTGCACGGGCGGCTGACCGATTGCTCTGCCGAAGGTTTCGTGCAGGCGATGCAAGTGTCGTGCCATTCCTTTATCCGCATGGCGAAACTGGCCGAACCGCTGATGCATCGGGGCGGCAGCCTGACGACGCTCAGCTTTTTGGGTGCGGAAAAGGTGGTCGACCATTACAGCTTGATGGGTCCGGTCAAGGCCGCCCTTGAAGCCTCGGTGCGCTATCTGGCGCATGAGTTGGGGCCAAAAGGCATTCGCGTCAACGTGATTTCTGCCGGAGCGGTCAAGACCCGCGCGGCGTCGGGGATCGAACACTTCGATGAGCTGATCCACGAGACCGAGACCAAATCACCCCTGCGCCGCAGCGTTACCGCCGACGAGGTGGGGCGCGCCGCGCTGCTGCTGGCCAGCGACCACACAACTGCCATCACGGGAGAAGTCCTGCATGTCGATGCAGGGTTTCACATTGATGGCATGATTTTTCATTGAACGCCGTGCTGCACCGAACGTGCAGAACCGCGACATAGTAGGAGCATAAGATGAGTGTCACCAAAGGCCAATTTGGCAAAACAACTGATGATGGTGAAAGCCTTGATATGGTGCCAGAGGGCTTTTCAGGCACCGTCTATACCTGTTCAATGCACCCCGAGGTGCGCCGCACCGAAAAAGGGTCCTGCCCGAAATGCGGTATGTTTCTGGTCGCTGAAGGTGAAGAAGCCGCGCAGGACGGCCATACTGATCACAGCGGTCACGCCCATGCGCATGGTGCGGCAACCGTCGGGGTAAAGGACGGCGAATACGATACAGTGCCGGAAGGCTACAACGGCACGATCTTTACCTGCCCCATGCATGCGCAGGTGCGTCACCCCGGCCCGGGGTCGTGCCCGATCTGCGGCATGGGGTTGGAACCTGAAACCGTCAGCCTTGAGGATGATGGCCCGAACCCTGAACTGATTGATTTCAACAGGCGGATGTGGGTCGGTGCAGTTCTGACAGTGCCGCTTCTGGTGCTGGCAATGGGACCCTTTGTGGGCTTCACGTTTTTCATGGAATTGCTGGGAGAGCGCACGTCACTCTGGTTTGAGCTTGTACTGGCCACGCCAGTGATCCTTTGGTCGGGTTGGCCGTTCTTCGAACGTGGTTATCAATCGTTCCGCACATTTAACTTGAACATGTTCAGTCTGATTTCCATGGGGGTCGGTGCCGCTTATATTTTCAGTATCATCGCGGTTGTTGCCCCGCAGATATTTCCCGAAGGGTTTCGGGACGAGAACGGCAACGTGGGCGTCTATTTCGAGGCTGCGGCGGTGATCGTCACGTTGGTCCTGCTGGGCCAGGTGATGGAGCTGCGCGCCCGCGAAGGCACCGGCAAGGCGATCAGGGCCTTGCTGGACATGGCCGCCAAGACGGCGCTGGTGATCCGGCCTGACGGCACCGAAGAGGAAATCGAGCTGGACCAGGTGCAACTGGGTGATCACATCCGCGTACGCCCCGGGGACAAGGTGCCGGTCGATGGCGTCGTGGTCGAGGGCCGTTCCTCAGTGGACGAGTCGATGATTTCGGGCGAACCCGTACCTGTCGAAAAGGTCAAGGGTGAACCTGTCACCGGGGCCACGATCAACGGCACCGGCAGCCTGGTCATCGAGGCCACGCGCATCGGCGCGGACACCATGCTGTCCCAGATCGTGCAGATGGTCGCCAACGCGCAGCGTAGCCGTGCGCCTATTCAGAAATACGCCGATCAGGTGGCGGGGATGTTCGTGCCGGCGGTCATCGCCGTTGCGATCGCGTCGTTCATTATCTGGTCGATTTGGGGCCCAGTTCCCGCAATGGCCTACGGCCTTGTCTCGGCTGTGGCTGTGCTGATCATCGCCTGCCCTTGCGCGCTAGGTCTTGCCACGCCGATGTCGATCATGACGGCCACGGGCACCGGTGCGCAGATGGGCGTGCTGATCAAGAACGCCGAAGCGCTGGAACGGTTCGAAAAAATCGATACCCTGATCGTCGACAAGACCGGCACTCTTACTGAAGGCAAGCCCAAGCTGGTCGCGGTGCTGCCCGAGAAGGGGCATGACGAAGCCGAGATCCTGCGCCTTGCCGCATCCCTCGAACGTGGGTCGGAACACCCGCTGGCCGAAGCCATTGTGCGGGGGGCCGAAGAGCGCGGTGTCGAGTTCGCCAAGGCCGCGGATTTTGAGGCGGTGACTGGCAAGGGCGTCAAAGGTCGCGTCGATGGCAAGGCCGTCGCATTGGGCAATGCCGCGTTGATCAAGGACATGGGGCTGGATAGCGGTGCGCTGGTCGACACCGCAAATGCCCGCCGCGACGAGGGCGAAACGGTGATGTTCATCGTGCTGGACGGCACCATCGCCGGGCTGGTCAGCGTCGCCGATCCGGTCAAGGAAACCACGCCCCAGGCACTCAAGGAACTGCACGAATTGGGCTTTCGCATCATCATGGCGACCGGCGACAATGAACGCACCGCGCAGGCTGTCGCGAACCGTCTAGGCATCGACGATATCCGCGCCGACGTGCTGCCCGAAGACAAGGCGCGCATCATCCGCGAATTGCAGGAGCAGGGCAAGAAGGTCGCCATGGCCGGCGACGGGGTCAACGACGCACCAGCCCTCGCGCAGGCGGATGTCGGGATCGCGATGGGCACTGGGGCCGATGTGGCAATCGAAAGCGCGGGGATCACGCTGGTCAAAGGCAACCTCGACGGGATCGTACGGGCCCGCAAGCTCAGCCAAGCTACGATGCGCAATATCCGGCAGAACCTGTTCTTCGCGCTGATCTACAATGCGTCGGGTGTGCCGATCGCGGCTGGCGTACTCTATCCGTTTTTCGGCATCCTGATTGGCCCGATCTTTGCCGCCTTTGCGATGAGCGCATCTTCCTTGTCAGTCGTTCTGAACGCCTTGCGGCTGCGGCGACTGAAATTCTGAAATTGCGACGGCAGACGATTTAGCCACCCGACAAAATAGGATCTAAGAAAATGACAGAGCACGATCATGATCATCATCAAGACAACCAGGAAAAGGGCTTTTGGAAGTCCCGCGCAGGCGTCTTCCTTTTGATCGCACTCGGTATTGGTGCGTTTTTACTCCTGTTTGAACACCGTATTCATATATTCGCGGGCAATGGGGTTCTCGCACTGCTGCTTTTGGTCTGCGTCGGGATGCATCTCTTCATGCATGGTGGCCACGGGGGTCATGGCGGAGGTGACAAGTCATGATGCATGATCCTGGATATGGGTTGTGGTTCTTTGCCCTACTGAATGCTGCCATTTTCATCATGTTTGCCTTCAGCTTCTTTAAACCACAAACGGCGCGTGACTGGCGCAGTTTTGGGGCCTTCAGCGCTTTTCTGGTGGCGCTTTTCACTGAAATGTATGGCTTTCCCCTCACAATTTATCTGTTGTCCGGTTGGCTGCAGACCAACTATCCGGGAATTGACTGGTTTTCGCATGATGCAGGCCACTTGCCAGAAATGCTTTTCGGCTGGCAGGCGAACCCCCATTTTGGCCCTTTCCATATGATCAGCTTTGTTTTGATCGGTTTGGGATTCTGGATGATATCAGCCGCCTGGCGTGTCCTTTACCAGGCCCAACGTAACAGAACACTGGCAACCAGCGGGCTCTATGCCCGCATGCGCCACCCACAATATGTGGGTTTCATTCTGGTTCTGACCGGCTTCCTGTTCCAATGGCCAACCTTGCTGACACTGGCGATGTACCCAGTGTTGATCTGGATGTACGTGCGGCTTGCCCGTTCAGAAGAGCGCGAAACCCGAACAACCTTCGGGGCGCAGTTCGATGCCTACGCAACACGAGTTCCTGCCTTTATCCCAAAATTCTCACAAACCCGCAACGCCACCCAGTAAGCAGAAAGAGGCGATCCCGTGAACGATCAGCAGATTGATTCAAAACCTGAATCTGATGATCTGGCGTTTTGGTTTCCGACTGCTTACATGATTCTGTCTGTACTGATCGTGATCGTCGTCGCGCTCACCTGGTTCATTCCGGCAAGGCAGTATGATCGCGCGTTGACCGAGGAGGTCGGGCACGAGATTGCAGTGCCGGGCACCTTTCGGACTGTGGACCCGAATCCACAGGGGTTCGTCAACGTGATGCTGGCCCCAATGGCTGGCTTCTACGATCCCGATAGCTATGCAGCCAATGCCATCGACGCGGCGCTGTTCGTGTTGCTGCTGGGCGGGTTTCTGGGCGTGGTGAACGCCACTAAGGCTATCGACACCGGCATCCAGACCGCGATGGGATGGATGAGAGGGTCTGACTTTTCCCGCTATGGCTGCTGCCAGCGGCCGCTTGCTGTTCACTTCGAATGCATGTGTTGTTTGGCATTCGGAGAACGGTATCGGGTGCAGAGGCGCGTCTCCTCTGGACGCCAGTTCCATGGACCAGCCGATGAATCCCTTCGGCTTTGCCGCGCGTATGGGGCGCGGCGCAGAAAGCATGTTGATGATGCAACGCTATGAACTGGGCGATGTGATCCATCTATCGGGTCAGAAATTGGCCGATGTTATTTCCTTGGCCAAACCTCGGATGAACAGGCCAAGCTATCTGACGCGGACATTCCCGAGCTTACGCAATTGATGATGGAACATGCTGATACCGAAATGCTCGGGGTGCCCCACGACTGAGACCAGTTGGAAACAAACCTGACAGGCCGTCAAATTCTACAGATGTGAAGAAGGAGAAAGAAATGCAGGCGCAAGATATCATGACAAGAAATGTAATCACGGCCACCGCCGATGCCACGGTGGAGGAGGTAACCGCGCTCATGATGGCAAACCATGTAAGCGCGGTGCCCATCATAGACGAGGACGGCATTATCCTTGGCCTTGTTAGCGAAGGCGATCTGATGCGTCGGGTTGAAGGAGCAACCAGAGCTCAAAAGTCTTGGTGGTTGTCGCTGCTTTACGGATCCGATGCCACGGCCGGGGATTTCATCGCGATCCGCAGTCGCCGTGTGAAGGACGTGATGACCCGCAGTGTTATAGTTATCAACCCTGTCACGCCGGTCGCAGAGATTGCACGGTTGCTCGAAGAGAAGCGAATTAAACGCGTCCCAGTGATCAAAGACGGGCGGATCGTCGGCATCGTAAGCCGAGCCAACCTTTTGCAGGCGCTTGCCGCCACGCCAACGGTGAGGCTCGACACGTCGACCAGCGACCGGCAAAAGCGCGAGATTGTCCTCGCGGCACTGGCGCAGGTGCCAGGGCTGATCCCCGCCCACCTCAATGTGGTCGTCGACGGCGGTCGCGTGGATGTCTGGGGGCTTGCGGGATCGGACGCCGAGATAAACGCCGCCCGGGTTGCGCTCGATAACATACAGGGGCTCGGTGAAGTTTCGGTCAATCTCGGTCGGATGCCAAATTATGCATGGGGCATCTAACGTTTGACGTAATACCAATCCCCGGTTGCGGGAAAGCGTCGGGTTAAACGCGCACCAACAGGATAGTTCTTAACATGTGCCTTTCGGCAGACGTCAGCTTTGCAGCCAGTGTATTCCTAATAGGAGGCGGTGTTTTCGCCACCTGGAAAACCACGCAGATCAATATGCGCTATCCGCCAGTTGCGCTGATGCCTCTTTTTGCGGGAATTCAGCAATTCATGGAAGGCCACGTTTGGGTGGTATGAATGCAGGTGATCCGGGCATGGTCCTCTGGGGCCCCATGGGGTTCATTTTCTTCACATGGTTTATGTGGCCGATCTGGATACCCTTCTCTGTCTATGTTCTGGAACCGCCTGACAGTCCACTAAAACAGCTGTTTCTCACGTTCGCGGCGATCGGGACTGCGTTCGGGTTACTTCTTTATGTGCCCCACGTGATCAATGCCGATTGGGTCGAGGTCAGCGTCAATCAAGATTCGCTGGCCTATGAAGGCACGATGCTGCTGGATTATCTGATGCCGCGCTGGATGACCTATGTGATCTACCTATCCCTGATCATCGCGCCACCACTTATGTCGCGCTATCAACACATGCGGTACTTCGGAGGGACAATCATCGTCGTCGTTGAGGTCGACATCCTGCTGCTGCGCTATGCTTACATCTCGTTCTTCTGCCTGCTGGCGGGTCTTGGGACGCTGCACCTTATTTATATCATCCTGAGAAATAAATGCGTCCGCGAAGGGTACATGGCCATAATCTGCGTTTGTGCCTACTTGGGATCAGGCGGCGGCTGGGGTTTCATTGCGCAGGTTCAGTCGGCTTCAGTTTCACGCGGTTTTGGCTTCCCTTCGGTCGCGATCTCGCTTTTGCTTTCGAAAAGCCCACCAGATCAGCGTCAGCCCGGCAAAGATCATCGGCAGCGATAATGTCTGACCCATGGTCAGCCCCCAAGTTCCGAAATGCAGCGCATGTCCGATGGGGTTCGCGTCGGCCACGAATTGGATGTCCGGCTGCCGGAAAAACTCGACGAACGCTCTGGACAGACCATAGCCCGCCAAGAATGTTCCGGTAAGGGCTCCGGGCCATTTCAGCCACCCACGCTGCCAGGCTAGAATCAGTAGGAAACTTCCCAGAAGAAGCCCTTCCAGCAGCGCTTCATAGAGTTGGGATGGGTGCCGCGCGCACAAGTCTGCGACATTTGGGCAAGCCTGTGCGGCCTCTCCTGGAAAAACAACAGCCCAGGGAACGTCAGTCGGCGACCCCAGAGTTCGTTGTTGGTGAAGTTGGCCAGACGCCCGAGCAACAACCCCGGCGGCGTGGCGAGGGCCAGAAGGTCTGCGGTACCGAGAAGGGGCGCACGTTGGCGGATACAAAACATCAGACCGGCCATGGCCACACCGATGAAGCCACCGTGAAATGACATGCCTCCTTGCCAGACCATGAGTATCTCGAGCGGGTTTTGCAAATAATATTGTGGTTGATAGAACAGGACAAAGCCCAGGCGGCCGCCGATAATTACGCCGAGGATGATCCACGTGAGTAGATCCCCAATCTGGTCCGAGGTGAGCGGCGGTCCAGCTTTCGGCCAAAGCGCAGGTCTCTTGACGGCCCTGACGCAAATCTGCCAGCCGATGAGAATCCCCGCGATATAGGCGAGGGCATACCAGCGTAGCGCAAAGTGAAAGGTGCCGATCTCAATCGCAAAGAGCTCCGTACCGATATCGGGGAAAGGAAAGGCGGCGGCCAGCATTGCGGGCGCTCCTACATGTGAGAGTGTGATTGAGACTGGTCTTTGCTTACCGGGCGAAGACGCAGGAACAGCCATACAAAGGTAAAGACGGTTGCCATCAGACCGAACGATAAAATCACGATGAGTGGATCGCTTTGCCATTTCAGAGCGGCAAAGGTCGACAGCACAACGACATCCAAAGCGATCGCGGCCAGCATCACCCATCCGCTTGCCTTGATGTCCTCTTTCAGATAGCGAAAGACACCCCAGTGGATGATGATGTCCATCACCAGATAGAAGAATGCGCCCAGTGAGGCGATCCGGCTAAGGTCGAAAAAAATTGCCAGAAAGCCGGCAATCACCACGGTGTAGATCAAAGTATGGTCGCGAATTGCCCCCGGCAATCCGAAATGGCTATGAGGGATCAGTTTCATATCGGTCAACATGGCAAGCATACGGGACACCGCGAAGATGCTCGCGATCAAGCCTGAAGATGTTGCGACGATGGCCAGCAGGACAGTCAGGTAAAAGCCGGTTTGACCAAGAGTCGGAGCAGCGGCTTCGGCCAAGGCATAATCTTTTGCCGCGATGATTTGCTCCATTGTCAGACTGGAACCCACGGCAAACGCGACCAAAAGATAGACGATCACGCAAGTGACAATGGACACGATGATTGCCCGACCGACATTGCGGTGCGGCTGGGTAACTTCGGCACCGCTGTTGGTGATCGTGGTGAAACCCTTGAATGCGAGGATTGAGAGCGCGACCGACGCGACGAATCCGGTGATCTGCATTGGTTGCTGGTCGGTGGCCGCCTCGAAAGAGATGCCACCCGCCCAGAGCGCAGATGCCCCGAAAAGTGCGATGCCGCCGACCTTGATGATCGCCATGATGATGGAGAACAGCCCGACGGAGCGATTGCCCGCAGCGTTGACCAGATAAGCAAAGACGATCAGGCCAACTGCAAGGGCTGGCACCATCCAGCCGGATTGCTCCATGTCCAGACCACGCAGGAGGTAGGTGGCAAAAGTACGTGCCACAAGACTTTCGTTGACGACCATCGACAGTGCCATGAGGAGGGCGGCCCCCGCGGCGATAGCTGTCGGTCCGTAGGCCTTTTGCAGGATCATCGCGATACCGCCGGCCGAAGGGTAGGCATTCGACATCTTGATGTAGGTATAGGCGCTGAATGCGGTGACGATAGCGCCCGCAATGAATGACAGCGGGAAAAGCGGCCCGGCCAGCTGTGCTATCTGCCCGGTCAGGGCGAATATCCCCGCGCCGATCATCACGCCCGTGCCCATCGCAATTGCGCCGGCAAGGGTGATGCTGTTCGCCTTGTATTCAGAATTCATCTAGACGTTCCTTTCTTCGGGTCCGCTCGTGTCGCGGGCATGGTTTATCTGTCCAGAGGCCCTGCGCCCCGGATCGTGATTGATGATCCGCGATGGTCAGCACGAAAGCTGGAACAGGCGGCGCTAGTTTAGATGGACAGTTCCACCATCAGGCGGCTTCCGGTGTTTGGATTAGCCTTCAATTTGGCGGAATCCCGCATCTCCGTTGCTGTGCGTTCCAACGTGGTATGGAAACAGTCGGTGTCTTCCTGGAACCAGCTTAGCCAACGAACCGCTCTCCAACCCAAGGGGGGGGCGCTCTGGAAATGAGGCCTTCAGTCATGCGCCGCCCGCTTTCCAAAACGCTCCCGCAGCACCACGACGAGGAGAGGGGTCAGGGTGAGCGCACCAAGCCCGACAGCTGCCCAGGCGGCGCGCCCGGTTTCTCCACTGACGGCTTCGTTGCCAAAATGCGCGAGAACGAAACTGGCCGGAACGATTCCGGCGAGGGTCGCCACGGCGAAACGCCAGAAATGCAGGCGGCTGAGTCCGGCGGCATAGCTGGCGATGTCGAAGGAAATGAACGGCATCAATCGGCTGGCGAACACCGTGAAGGTCAGCGCGTTCTGCGACCCGAGCCACCCCTTGTCCACCTTGTCGCCAAACCATCTGGTCAGCATGTCACGCCCTAAGTACCTTGCAAGAGCGAAGGCTACCATCGCCCCGATTTCAGCGCCGATCGCGATGTAGATGGTTCCAATCGTATGCCCGTAAGCAGCGCCAGCCGCCAAGGCGATTGGCGCGCTTGGAATGGGGCTGGCGACAATTGCAAATGCCATCAAGGACATGATGATGATCGGACCCCATGCGCCTGCCGCAGCCACCCAACCGGATATGCGCTCGCCGTTCAGGTTTTCGATTTGATCGGACAAGGGGCCGATGAGTAACGCCACAGCGATGATCGCAAGCGCGCCGGAGAGTATCAGTTTCCGCGTCAGTAAAGTCATAGATTTGCGCGTCACGTTGCCCACCTCATCGCAGAACCAGACCGAAGAGAAATGCCACGGCAAACAGATTGAATACAAAGCAGAGCGCGATATACCTGTTTGGAACCGGTGCGTCGAATGCCTCCATCACGCTGCGTTGACGGCTGCTCGCATCATGTCCCGGACCTCGCCTGCGACCTTGTGCAACTGATCGTTGTCGATGGCCTGCATCGACGCCAAAGGGTCGATTGCACTGATCTCTGTACCACCATCCACTTCACGCAGGATGACATTGCAGGGCAGCATCGCGCCCACGCGTGGTTCGATTCCGATGGCCTTGTGCGCCATTTGCGGGTTGCAGGCCCCAAGGATGCGATAGGGCTGCATTTCGACGTCGATCTTCTTTTTCATCGTCGCCTTGACATCGATCTCGGTCAGAACTCCAAAGCCACTTTCGGCCAACGCATCGCGAACACGCAATTCTGCTTCATCAATGCCGACGTCATCCAAAACGCGGTTATAGGTATAATCCATTTTGATCTCCTTTTTGGTCACTTGGCGAGGTATTTGACCAGTGCCAGAATCCCCAGCACGACCACTGCGATAACTACCAGCATCCAGAAGCCGCCCATTCCTAAACCCATCATGACGATCTCCTGTTCCATCAACGTGAAGATGGCGCCGACCAGAGGCCGGCGCCGCAGCTCTTAGCAGTCCTCAATTGTCGTTTGCGCCGTTAGCATTGTTCATCCCGGACCCCATGCCTTGGCCGGTGCCGGGCTGACCTTGCATCTGCCCCATACCGGAATGCATCTTCTGCATACGCTCCATTTTCTTGGCTGGTGCTGTCATTTCCTCGCTGGTGATGGCGCCGTCGCCGTTGGCGTCGAGGTGCTGGAACTTGTCCACCATCGTCTCGCGGATCATTGCGCTGTGCAGCGTCTCGAATTCGGAAATAGACAATGTGCCGTCGCCATCGCTGTCATACTCGGTCAGCTTGGCCTGCATCTGCTCGCGCATCTCCTCAGGCGTTACGCTGCCGTCGCCATCAACATCGAGCATCTGCATCATGGCGCCGCCCATCATTCCATGGCCCTTGTTGCCCATGCCGCCCATCTTGTTGTCGTGCATGCCATGCATTTTTTGCATCATCTGCATCATGCCGGACATATCACCCATCATGCCGGACCCGTCGCCCTGCATCATCATGGTGCCATCAGCGGATTTGGTTTTCCCACTGTAACCATGATCACTTTGAGCGAAGGCGGCACCGCCAAGTGCGGTTGCAGTGGCTATTGAGAGGGCAAGAATGAAACGTTGTGACATGGTGATCTCCTTTTCCAGTATCATGAGGTTGACCTAACTACTGCGGGCAACATGCACACGGCATGAGGTCGATATTGTTTGTAATGTTTTGTAACGGTTGTGTTGGCCAAGCTGCCTCTTGATCTTTCCGGTAGTTCGCCGTTCAAGCTTTGCGGGCGGTCGTGGATTTATCTCCCCGACCGCCCGCATCTCTTCAGCATATATCGCACGCCCTCTAGGGCTGCGCAGACTGCTGCGCTAGCGGTTGTTGCCAGTACCCGGCAGCAGCTGATTTCCGGAATCCATACTACTTGACATCATCACATCTCGGCTTTGCGCGTTCCGAGGATGACTATCGGCGTTTTCGGGTGTGACCTTTGCATCAGAGAAAGCGCCGTTATGCGTGACACTGCTTTTGGTCTGCACACCGTTATTTGTTCCAGCGCTTTTCGCAATCAATTCGTGATGGCCTGTATTGTAACCGGAATCTGCGTGGGCGACGCCGCCGGCGGAAATGGCGCCGATCAGGGCGAATATTTGGATGGCATTGCGTTTCATTATAAGTTTCCTTCTGCTCTCGTTGTCGATGACACCAACTTGAGCATTGCGCAGGCATTCGCAATGGGTCGCGCAGGGCGATTTGTAACGGCTTGTCACGTAACGACCCCACGATACTTTTCGTTACATTTTTCAGCCAATTAGGAGATACATATCGATACAAAACCTATAATGTTGCCCCATGACCGATGCACATCATATCCTTGTCGTTGACGACAGCCTCGAAATTAGAAATGCGGTTTCCCGTTATCTCGTGAAGAACGGGATGCGGGTGACGAACGCGGAAAATGCATCTGAAATGGATGCCCAATTGGCCAGAAGTCGGTTCGATCTGATCGTGCTTGACGTCATGATGCCGGGAGAGGACGGGCTTTCCGTCTGCAAGCGGCTGTCCGCCAATGGCTCGATACCGATCTTGATGCTCACCGCCCTTGGCGAGGAAATGGACCGTATCGTCGGCCTCGAAGTCGGTGCAGACGACTACCTTGCTAAACCCTTCAATCCGCGCGAGTTGCTGGCTCGGATAAAGGCCATCGTGAGACGTTCGTCCCGGCCCGAGATGCTCGGAGGAACTTTGACTGGAAAGCGGGTCAGGTTCGGGCACCAGACCCTCGATACCGACACGCGCGTCCTGTTAAATGACGAGGGAGTGGAGGCATTGCTTCCCGTGTCTGAGTTCAAACTTCTGACCGTCCTCCTGGAACGGCCGCGACTCGTCCTCACGCGTGAGCAACTTCTAGACCTGACCTCTGGGCGAACACCCGGCCTGTTTGACCGGACGATCGACAATCAGATCAGTAGGCTGCGGCGCAATGTCGAAAAGGATCCCATGCGCCCCAGGCTGATCACCACCGTGCGTGGCGGCGGTTATTGCTTGGCCACTGATGTCGAGAATTTAGATTAATGCGGCAGTTTTTCGACAGCCTGCGCGGACAATTGGTGCTGTTAATCATCGGAGCACTAACCATAGCTCAAGCAATCAGCCTGTGGCTTTTCGTAGACGAGCGCGGCCTGGCAGTCAGGGCGGCGCTTGGAAACGAGGCGGCAGGCCGCGCGGCCAACGTGGCCCGCCTTATTGAAGAGGCGCCGCCCGAACTGCAGGATTCCATCCTGCGGGCAGCGGATTCGCCGCTCGTGCGGTTCAATGTTACGACCCAACCGGTAGTGGACCACCTGATGCACGTAGATGGTGGCAGCGTGGAGGCGCGGATGCGAGCGTTGCTCGGGCCGGATGATGATCGCGAAATCAGAATCGAACTTCATGAGGCGGACGGAGACCTTTTGCCGATGGCGCATATGCCGTCGGGCGATGGGACCATGCACCTCAGAATGATGCAAGGGGGCCTATCGACGATAGAGATGACACTGTCGGTTGCTATGCACGACGGCAGATGGCTGAATGTTGACACCCGATTTCACCGCCCCCCGCTGCAATGGCCGGTTATCTCGACCGTCAGCTTCGGAATCACTGCGGCGATCATACTTGTCGTCGTGTTTTGGTTTTTGCTGAGCCGTTTGACGGGACCGCTGAGGCGCGTGGCGTCTGCGGCCGAAAGCTTCGGCAGGGGCGAAGCGCCGGGCACGCTGCCTGCGATCGGCCCGCGTGAAGTGCGCGATCTAACGGTGGCCTTCAACGATATGCAGGATCGCCTGACCCGCCACATTGCAGACCGCACTAGGGTTCTGGCCGCACTGGGGCACGATCTGCGCTCGCCCTTGACGGCATTGCGCGTGCATGCAGAACTGGTCGACGCAGATGACATTCGCTTCAGCATAATCTCGTCAGTCGAGGAAATGCAGGACATGGTCGAAACGACGCTGGCCTTCGCGCATGGAATGGCCACATCGGAAGAAGCGCAGACCGTGGAGCTGCTCGTCTTTCTTAAAAAGCTGCAACAGGACATGCCGGACAGGTTCGAGATTGGCGATGTCGACCAGATACATGTCCGGATGCGTCCGAATGCGATCCGCCGCGCCTTGCGAAACCTTATCGAGAACGCGCAGCGATATGGTAATGACGCGACCGTGTCAGCCCACGTCAACTCAGACAGTGTGACCATTTTAATTTCGGATAGCGGCCCCGGCATTCCGGACGCGGATTTAGAGCGTGTCTTCGAGCCCTTCTTTCGGTTGGAAAAATCACGCTCGCGCAATACAGGTGGGACGGGATTGGGCTTGTCCATCGCCCGGACAATTGCCCGTGCCCATGGCGGCGACGTTCGTCTGGAGAATAGAACGGAGGGCGGGCTGATGGTTACCCTGATCCTGCCCCGAAAGGGAATCGATCGAAGTTAGCCTATGCCTTGAATAAGAGGACATCTCGCAGACAGGTCCGCTGCGGAATGCCGTTTTTGTGGTGGCAGCGATCAGAACGAAATACGCATGCCGGCGACGATGGAAAACTCATCCTCGTCCTTGCCAGCCGCGCGCAGCATGTCCGAGGTGTCACCGAAGCCCCAGATGATCGCCTCGGCCGTCGCGGCCGTCGAAATCATGGACGCGACGGCCACGCCGAGAGCGGGCAGATAAATCGTTTTCATCGGTCCAATCCTTGTCTTGGTGATACCGCTCATACCGGGCCGCCTTCGACGATCACTTTGCGGAACATGCCTGCCTTGGCGTGGTAGGACAGGTGGCAATGAGAGGCCCGTTGGCCCATCGCATCGGCTTCGGTATAGACCGTGGCGCCGGGTGCAATGCTGACCGTGCGCTTGATCGGATCCCATTTGCCCTTACCGGTGTCGAGGATCGACCCCATGCCGTGCAGGTGCATCGGGTGCGACACCATCGTCTCGTTCACGAACTTGAAGCGCACCGGATCACCGTATTTCAGGCGAATTGGTTGGGCGTCTTCCATCTTGACGTCACTGATCGACCAGATGTAGCGCTCCATGTTATCGGTCAGGCGCAGCTCAATTGTACGCGTCGCCGGGCGATCGCGGTAGAGTGGGTGACGCGCTGTCAGATCGTTGTAGGACAGGAACTTGCCGCCATGCGCCGCGCTGGGAGTCAGCCCGCTACCGGGTGCATAAAATTCCCCGAACTTGTTGTTGCTTGCTTTATCGTCGATCTTGGGCATCCCGGAGATATTCATTTGGCTGTGATCCATGCCGTCCATATCCATCCCATCCATCATGCCGCCCATGTCGGCCATGGACAGCAATGGTTGTGGCCGCATCCGTGGTACGAGGCCTGCATAACCCTGAGTGGGTGAAAACAATCCACGCACCATGCGGTGTGGCCCATGGATTCAGTAATGATGCCATAGGCTTTGGCCTCGCGGGGTTGCACGACTGTCATTTCCAGACCGGGAATCCGCACGTCCAAATAGGTCATGGCCGATGAGTAGATCAGACGAAGCCGTACCTTCTCTCCCGGCTTGAAATGGCTAGTCCAATTTTGTTCTGTGCCCATGCCGTTGGTCAGAGGAGCAAAGCCTTGCACGTCCTCGATATCGGCCGGCATCGTGCGCACCCTGCCCCACATCGCCCGGTTTTGAAGCGCCTACTTGAAGCCGTCCTCACGCGAGTCGCGCACCAAATTCTCCAACGTACGCCGCGATCAGTTGTATTACTCATCGGTCATTTTCAAATCGCGGAACCCCCGGTCGCCACTATGTGGGTGCTTATCGGTAAGTTGAACAACGTAGTCATGGTCGACGCGTACTGTTTCGCCATCCTTCGGATCGATAACGATGGCGCCAAAAGCTCCGTCAGGCTCCTGAAATCCAGAGTGGCTGTGAAACCAGTACGTGCCAGCCTGTTGGATCGGGAACTGATAGGTGAACGTCTGGCCCGGTTTGATCCCGTCAAAGCTGATATCCGGAACCCCGTCCTGCCGGAATGGAAGAATCAACCCGTGCCAATGGATCGACGTGCTTTCACGTAGGTTGTTTTTGACGTTGATCGTGACCTGCTCACCTTCCGTGAATCGCAGGACGGTCGGTTTTTGACTGTTGTTGTAGCCGATACCGGTCTTCATGAACGCGCCGGTGTCGATACCAATCTTGTCGACGCTGACAGTGTAAGTGCCCGCCATCGACATGCCGCCAGATACGACAAGGGCTGCGGCCAGGATGGCCGTATTTACAAGGGGGATGAATTTCATTTCCATTCCTTTCATGATGGGTGAGGGAGGCAATGCATCGCGATGCATTGCAAACCGAGTGTCAAATGCCGAGGAGTTTCGCGGCCGCCGCATGACATGTACCGGAACGAACGATGCGAGTTGGACAGGACGCACCCGAACAATCCCGACACACGGGACGACGACGCGACGCGGGTCAGGCTCGCGGCGGTGGCGTTTCGCTGATGTGGAATACAGCCTGACATTCGACAAAAGCATCCGCGAAGACGCTTGATGTCTGAGTCAAGCTCCGGTCAGTCTGTTCATGTGTCGCCGGAATAAACGAGAAACAACGGCCCGCCATCGAAGCGCAGCCCGCATTTTCATGTGTGAGCGGGGCCAGATCCCAGCCGACACCAGAGCCTGCAACGCTTTGCACAAAATCCAAGGTTGCCGGATCCGTTTCGGCAAAGGCCATATGCGGAAACACTGCGACCGAAAGAACGGCCAGCGTGAGCAGTAACGCGCAAAATGATCTAAGCTAGTGTTTCATTGCAACCCATTTGGAAACCGGATCGGCCCGGATGCGCGAACTTCGACCATAGCTCCGCGAATAGCAAGATTACATTCCGATACAATAAAGTACCCCTAATTCGCCCCCATTCCCTTGACCCTCCAGTGCTGGAACGTCCTTGTTTTGAGTCATCTACATTGGGCGCTTTCGGGCGCGACGACCCGCTTTATCTGAACTCCGAAACAAACCAAGGATACCAAAATGAAACGCACTGCGCTCATCACTGCATCGGTCCTCGCCCTGTCTCTTTCGAGCCAAGCGATAGCAGGTGCCGGCCATGGAGATGGAACATCAATCGGAATGCCCGGAAGCGCGGAAAATGTGGATCGGGTGATTGATGTCAGCATGGACGAGATGAAGTTTGAACCCAACGGCATCTCGGTCAAAGAGGGCGAGACCATCAAGTTTGTGGTCAGCAACGATGGCAACATCATCCACGAGTTCAACCTTGGCACCCCCGAGATGTGGAAGGGCCACAAAGGCGAAATGATCAAGATGCTCAAGACGGGTATGATGACGATGAAAAAGGTCAACCACGAGAAGATGATGGAAGCTGGCATGATGCATGACGATGCGAATAGCGTTCTGCTTGAGCCAGGCCAGACAGCAGAGGTCATCTGGACCTTCTCTGAAACCACCGAAATGGGATTCGCCTGCAACGTGCCCGGACACCGCGAAGCAGGCATGGTCGCCGCCGTCAAATTCCAAGGTCACTAAGCTGATCTGAAGGTCAAAAAGGGGATCGCGCGCCCGCGTAGCAAGTCGCCGAATGTACCGGCGGCTCTCCTGTAAAAAAATGAGGTCCACATGAAACCGTTCACATTGCCGATGATTTCAATCTCTGCGGCGCTCTTCGCCACGGCCGTATCCGCCACACCTGAGGGCGATGGGACGGCGGGACTCAGCCATATGATGTGGGATGGTGGTCACGGGCTGTCGGGCGGCCTGATGATGGCGGTATTTTGGGGTCTGATTATCGGATTGGTCTCGCTCGCCGTCCGTGGCTTTTCGAGGCGGTGGCAGAACGTGTCACGCACGGGTGCTCTGGACGTGCTTCAGGATCGTTACGCCAAGGGCGAGATTGATGAGGAGGAATACGACCGCCGAAAGGCAAATCTGCAAGGCTGAACCGCACAACGGGCGCCTCGCAGGATCCGGCAAAACGTTGTCCCGAACCCCCACCGACGGGATTGAAGCCCGCCGCGACGATCTCGCCTCTGACACATGAAAATTACAGACTCTGAAAGGTGAAATCCAATGCAACTATCCTTGTTAAGCCTAACGGCTGCCCTTCTGACCAGCAGTGCGGCGCTCGCTGATCTCTATATCCCCGAAGGAGAAACAGGCACCTTGCTGCATCTTGACCGCAGTTTCGAAATCGTTGCGCGCGTTCCTGGCCTGGACAATGTTCACGGGCTGGCCGGCGCGCCCAAGCGTGACCTTCTGGTTGCCGGCAGCCTGTCGGAGTCGATGCCGGGTGAGATCGCAAAGCCAACCGCCGTTTCTGAAGAGGAACACGCAGCACATCACGGCGGCGGCACAAAATCGGCACCAGAGGCGGTCAGCAACGTGACGCTGATGGACGCCGGCAGCCATCAGATTTTGCGACGCATCGAGGTGCCTGGGATCGTCCATCACGTCGAAGTATCGGCTGACGAAACCTATGCCGTCGTAACTCATCCCGCCAGCGAATCCGTCTCGGTCATCAATTTGGAGAGCGGCGAGGTAACGGCCACCATCGCGACCGGTCCGACCCCGGAATACGCCGTGGGAGACCCGGTTACCGGAAACTTCTTCGTATCTAACGCCGGCAACGACACCATCAGCGTTCTCGATCCCCGGGCTGGAATCGTGGATCGGAATTTCCGACTGGACGGCCCGCCCAAGCACATGTTTCTGGACGCTAACGCGCGGCGGCTTTTTGTTAGCCAATCCGATGTTGGCAGGATTGCGATCCTCGACGCTGACAGCGGCGAAACGCTTGAGTCGTTCGAAATCGGCGGAGATTTGCATGGTATCGCCGTTGATGACACTGCCATCTGGTCGAGCGCACGCGAGCGCGACAGGGTGGTCCGCATCGACCGTGAAACCGGCGAACGTCTGGAGGTCGAAGTCGGCCCCGAACCTTATCACATGATGCGGGTCGAAGACGCGCTGGTGGTCAGCAGCGCCGAGGAGGCCGTTGTTTGGATTCTGAACCCGACAACTCTGGAACTGCGCAGCAGCGTGCCCACCGAAAGCACCGCGCACCAGATGGTCCAGATGCAGTGATTTAAAAAAAATCTCAAGGGGGAGTCGCGGCCCAAAGCGCGCCATTCCCCGTCCGCATGATAAATTTATCCGTGACCGGATACCGTCAGGCAGGAAAACCTCATCCCCTAAAGAGCCGCCACGCCGAAGCAAAAGCCAGGTTTCGGAGGGGGCCTGTTTTCTTGGGGAAAGGCCAATATTACAAACCGATACAAAGATCACGGCCTTGTCACCAGAACCATTCTTGACCCTCCAGTGGTGGAAGGTGGTTAAAACCACCCAAAGTTCCAAAAGAATCAAACGGAGGCAGATCATGGGCGACTTTGTTAGCAAGGCTATCGACCGACGGGCCTTCTTGATCGGCTCGTCCGGGGGTCTGATCGCGCTGGCGGCACCATCGGTGCTGCGCGCCCAACTGGCCGACCCCGTTCGCCGGAACATGTCGGCCTTTCGGGTACATGAATGGCAGGATCATTTCGAGGATCTTGGCAAGGGCATACTGCTATCGGACACCACGACACGGGTGCTTCAGCACTGGACCGCCGATGGGGAGATGCGCATTTATCCGACATCCGTACCGATGAGCGACGAACTGACACGCCGCGGTTACAGCGAGATTATTTATAAGGACGATGCACCGGATTGGTCTCCGACGCCGTCTATGCGTGAGCGCGACCCGTCCTTGCCTGCATATGTCGCACCCGGCCCCAAGAACCCGCTCGGTGTCCGTGCCATGCACCTGACATGGCAGTATTACCGGATTCACGGCACTGGCGACACGCGGAAGATCGGACGCAAGTCCTCCAGCGGCTGTATCGGTCTTTATAACGAAGATATCATCGAGGTCTTTGACAGGACACCGCTCGGAACCCAAGTGAAACTCATCTGAAATGGGATCAATGAACAAGACATCCTTGGCTATCGTGGCCTTTTTCGTACTGAGCGCTGGTGCCGTTTTTTGGAAGATGACGCAGGGGCCCTCGCAGCGTATGGGCCATTCGATGGTGCCACCCGATACCAGTCAACTGCAACCGGGCGCGCCCATTGTCGAAGTGTCGCTGCCAGCAGAGCTTTCTGCCGAAGCACAGATGGGCAAGCGGGCTTACGAAGCGAAATGTGCCGAATGCCACGGAACTAATGCGGCTGGCCAAAACGGGGTTGCACCGCCGCTGGTGCATAAAATCTATGAACCCAACCACCATTCTGACATGGCCTTTGTTTTGGCCGCGAAGAACGGTGTGCGCGCGCACCACTGGCGGTTCGGAAACATGCCGCCGGTTAAGGGGTTGACCGATGCTGACGTCAAACTGATCGCGCTTTATGTGCGGGAACTACAAAAAGAAAACGGAATTTTCTAAGCGCCGGCTTTTGATCGGCGCCCAATTCACTTCGAACGAAAAATTGGATGATCCATGACGACGCGACGTGATTTTCTAGCACGGGGGATGGCTGCCACGGCGTCCTTGGCTTTACCCCGTCAGCTTCGCGCTGCGACGCTGGGATTTCAACCGCTCGAAGCGCGCGCCGCCAGCGTCCGGCTTGCTCCGGCATCTTACCCGGAAACTGAAATTTGGGGCTATGACGGCACAATGCCCGGACCCGAATTGCGACTTGCCCAAGGCGCGCGGCTACAACGCGCCTTCGTCAACAGGTTGCCCCAGCCAAGCTCCGTCCACTGGCATGGCATTCGGATCGACAATGCGATGGACGGTGTCGCGGGGTTGACACAGCCTGCGGTCGAACCCGGCCAGAGCTTCGAGTATGATTTCGTCGCTCCAGACGCCGGAACATACTGGTATCATGCGCATAACCGCTCCGCCGAACAGGTGGCGCGCGGTCTCTACGGGGCACTGATCGTCGAGGAATCCGCGCCACCGGATGTGGACCGCGAAGAGGTGCTGATCCTTGATGATTGGCTGCTCAATCCTAAGACCGCCCAGATCGACCCGGAGTTCACGTCGCGCCACGACCGCAGCCATGCCGGACGTCACGGCAATTTCATCACCACCAATGGGCGCTACGCCTTGTCGATTGAGGTGCATCAAAACGAACGCCTGCGCCTGCGTATCGTCAACGCGGCCAATGCGCGGATTTTCGTGTTGGCGCTAGAGGGCATGGAAGGGTGGTATGTGGCGCTGGACGGCATGCCCCTGGCGCAGCCCGAACCAGTGACAGAGGCGCTGATCCTCGGCCCCGGCCAACGCGTGGATCTGATCGTGGACGTGACTGCCGGGCCCGATGAGACCGCCCATCTTGTGCGGCTCGATAATCAGGATGCGGCCTCCCAGGTGGCCTTTCCCGTGACTGCAAAGGCCTCGGCGACGCGGCGGGCAGCCCCGTACCCACTGCCTCCCAATCCGCGAATGGAAGTGGCAGGTCTGGACGACGCCAGGACCACGCTACTTGATATGCAGGGCGGCGCGATGGGGACGCTGGAGGCTGCGATCCTGAACGGTGAGAAAAAAAGCTTTCGTGAATTGGCGGATGCCAACCAGTTTTGGTCGTTCAACGGGACCGTCGGCATGACCGATGTGCCGCTCCTTAACGTCTCGAAGGGTGAGGCGGTCAAATTGCAGATCTACAATGACACCTCCTTTCCCCATGCGATGCATCTGCACGGACTGCATTTCCGTGAGATTGGCGAGGAGGGTGACCTCGGTCCATTGCGCGACACGATCCTGATGTTCGCTGGTCAGACGCGCAGCATCGGATTTGTCGCCGACAACCCCGGTGATTGGCTGTTACACTGCCACATGCTCAGCCACGCATCTTCGGGGATGATGACGTGGATAAAGGTGACGTGATGCGACTGGTTCTGGTTCTCGGCTTGTTGCCAGCGATCGCGGCGGGGGTCGGCGTGTCGATGATGGCAAAAGGAAACGCACAGACACCCACGCAACCACAGTCCCTTGACCTTCATGCAGGTGAACAGCTCTACCAAGGGTATTGTGCCTCTTGCCATGGTGCCAATCTGGAAGGACAGCCAAATTGGCGCCTGGCCGGTGCAGACGGGATCATGCCCGCACCACCACATGACGAAAACGGCCATACCTGGCATCACTCCGACCGAGTGCTTTTTGACTATACGAAGCTTGGCGGGACAGAGGCGCTCGCCCGTCAGGGCGTGAGTTTTGTAAGCGGAATGCCGGGTTTCGCAGAGCAGCTAACTGACGCAGAGATTTGGAACATCCTCGGCTTCATCAAATCTACCTGGCCGGACCGTCAGCGGGAAATCCAGGCAGCCCGCAGCAGTGCGGTCCAGTAAAAACCGATCCTGCAATACCCTCCCAGTTCCCTCTGAGATAGCTTGGCCAGCACAGTTGTGCCGGGCACCAGCCCACGGTCATAATGCTGCGGCTGCCTTGACGTCATAACCCGCATTGCGGATGGCCTCGGACAAGGCGTATTCGCTCAGTATACTTTCAACGTCGACTTTCCGCGTGCCGGTATTGCAGACCACCTTTGCGGCCGGGTCTATCGCCTTGATTGCCTTTTCAATCGTTGCGGTGCAGTGACCGCAGCTCATGTCTGGCACATCGAATCTGGTCATGGAGTGCTCCTTTTGTGTTTTTGGGTAGATGGGGCGTTCCACCATGGGAAGGTCAAGGGCAAGAAGTATTCCGTCCAGCCCATTGACCTTCCATCTGGTGGAACCTTTATCTGACAGTGACGCTCTTCAAGGAGATTTCGATGTCATTCTCAAAAACCCGTCCACTGTCAGTCCAGAACATGTCCTGTGCTTCCTGTGTCGGACGTGTGGAACGTGCCCTGAAGTCGCTTCCGGGCGTCAGCGATGTCAGAGTGAATCTTGCTTCCGAGACTGTGCAGGCACAGGTCGATGCGCCGGGCCGCATGCCCGAGATTGTGGCCGCACTCGACAAGGCCGGCTATCCTGTGCGCCAGCGGACCGTACGGCTGAACGTCGCTTCCATGACCTGCGCGTCCTGCGTCGGGCGGGTGGACAAGGCGCTTGCGGCGGTGCCCGGCGTTCTGGAGGTAAATGTGAACCTCGCGTCGGAGACCGCGACGGTGACCTACGCCGAAGGCGCAATTAATCTGGACGACATTCTGAACGCGGCCAAAGAGGCGGGTTATCCGGCGATGCCCGCCGAAACGGCAGTCCTGGAAGACGCGAAAGCCCGCAAGAACGCGGAGGCCCGCGCACTGGCACGCAAGACCATGCTTGCCGCCATGCTGGCGCTGCCGGTCTTCGCTCTGGAGATGGGCGCCCATCTGGTGCCCGGCATGCATGAGATGATCGGGCGCACGATCGGCCATCAGACGAGTTGGCTGATCCAATTCGCCCTGGCCACCTTGGTTCTGGCTTGGCCCGGTCTTGGTTTCTATACCAAAGGCTTCCCGGCTCTGTTCCGTGGGGCGCCAGACATGAACAGCCTTGTCGCAGTCGGCACATCGGCAGCCTATGTTTATTCCGTCGTAGCCCTCTTCGCGCCGACGCTGCTGCCCGAAGCCTCGCGCGCGGTCTATTTCGAGGCGGCGGCCGTCATCGTTGTGCTGATCCTTCTGGGGCGCTGGATGGAGGCACGCGCCAAGGGCCGCACCGGCGCTGCGATCCAGAAACTTCTGGGACTTCAACCACGGACCGCGCGGGTTCTTGTGGACGCAGAGCCGCAGGATGTCGCCATCGAGAGCATTAGCACGGGCGATATTCTGGTCGTCCGCCCCGGTGAACGCATCGCGGTGGATGGTGAGGTGACGCAAGGTAGCGCCAATGTCGATGAAAGCATGATCACCGGGGAGCCACTCCCCGTGGCCAAGACCGAGGGTGACCCTGTAACCGGTGGAACAGTCAACGGCACCGGCAGCTTTCAGTTTCGGGCGACCCGCGTGGGAGCCGATACGACGCTCGCGCAAATCATCCGCATGGTTGAGGAGGCGCAGGGCGCCAAGCTGCCCATTCAGGGAATGGTGGACCGTATTACCTTATGGTTCGTGCCGGTGGTGATGATGGTGGCCGTGCTGACGGTGCTGGTCTGGCTTGCCTTCGGGCCGTCACCCACACTCTCTTTCGCGCTGGTCGCTGGCGTGTCGGTGCTGATCATCGCCTGCCCCTGCGCGATGGGCCTCGCCACGCCGACCTCGATCATGGTCGGCACAGGGCGCGCTGCGGAAATGGGGGTGTTGTTCCGCAAGGGGGACGCGCTGCAGCAGTTGTCCCATGTAAGCGTGGTCGCGGTCGATAAGACGGGCACCGTCACCGAGGGACGCCCGAAGCTGACCGACCTGGTGCTGGCCGAGGGGTTTGACCGGGCCGAGGTGCTGGCGCTGGTGGCCGCCGTCGAGGCGCGCTCGGAACATCCCATCGCCGAGGCTGTGGTACGGGCGGCGCAGGCTGAAGGCACTATGCGGCATGAAGTGGAAGCGTTCGAGTCGATCACCGGCTACGGCGTATACGCACGGGTCGCGGGCCAAGATGTGCTGGTCGGTGCTGACCGTCTGATGGCGCGCGAGGGTTTGGACCCCGGATCGCTGGCAGAAGCCGAGGCCGATCTGGCGCGCCGGGGGCGCACCGCGCTCTATGCGGCGATCGACGGCCGCGTGGCCGCGGTGATTGCCGTGGCCGATCCGGTGAAACCCACAAGCGCCGCCGCAATCCGGGCGTTGCACGATCTGGGGCTCAAAGTGGCGATGATCACTGGCGACAAGCGCGAAACGGCTGAGGCAATCGCGCGCGAGACCGGCATTGACCATGTCATTGCCGGCGTTCTACCCGATGGCAAGGTCGCGGCGCTGGACAAATTACGCGACGGCGGCAGGACAGTCGCCTTTGTTGGCGACGGCATTAATGATGCGCCGGCGCTGGCCTATGCCGATGTGGGTATTGCCATCGGCACCGGCACGGACGTGGCCATCGAGAGTGCCGATGTGGTATTGATGTCAGGCGATCTGGGCGGGGTCGTCAATGCGCTCAACGTCTCCACCCGAACAATGCGCAACATCCGTCAGAATCTGTTCTGGGCGTTCGGCTACAACGTGGCCCTGATCCCCGTTGCTGCAGGCGTGCTCTATCCTGCCTTCGGGCTGCTGCTATCGCCTGTTCTGGCCGCCGGTGCGATGGCGCTCAGCTCGGTCTTCGTGTTGACCAACGCGCTTCGCCTGCGCCGGATCGCTCCGGCCATGGACGAAACGGCAGCAGCGCGTCCCGCTGCCACCCTTTCCCCCGCTCCAGCTGAATGAGGAGGTTATCACAATGAATATCGGAGATGTCGCCCACCGTTCCGGTCTACCGGCAAAAACAATCCGCTATTACGAGGACATCGGTCTGGTAAAGCCCTTGCGCAGCGCAAACGGCTACAGAACGTTCCGAGAGAGTGATATGCACAAGCTGGCATTTCTCGGCCGCGCCCGTGCGCTCGGTTTCAGCATCGAGGACTGCCGAAACCTGGTCAAACTCTACGAAGATACCGATCGAGAGAGCGCCGAAGTCAAGCAGATCGCCAAGGAGCATCTGACCCGCATTGACGAGAAGATCGCGGAGCTGACCGAAATGCGCGCGACGCTTGCGACATTGATAAATTCCTGCGCCGGCGACCATCGGCCCGACTGCCCGATACTTGCCGATCTCGCTGCGGCGGAGGAAGAAGATTCGCTGAAGAAGCTCAGTTAGAGCGTGCCCGGCAAATGATCGTTGCTATCGGACTGGCCATTGTGCTTTTCGGTTTGAGTGGCTTGCTACATGCGCGCGCTATGGCGTTCACAATGAACTGTACCAATCGCCACAACCTCGTCGGCACACGGGGCCTGTTGGTCGCGCTCTATATCCTGGCAACTGCACATGTGGTCGAAGCCGGTATCTTCGCTGTTGGTTTTCTGTTGGCCGAATGGGCGGGGCTTGGCGGTTTCGTTCAGGATGATGTCGATACGGTCATGGAGGTCTTCTATTTTTCGTTAGTCAATTACACGTCACTTGGCCTCGGCGATATCTATCCGATCGGACATCTTCGGTTTCTTGCAGGAATCGAATCTTTGCATGGCTTCCTTCTGATCAGTTGTTCGGCGTCCATGCTCTTTCTCGTCACAACACGGCAAAACCAATGATTCACAATGACCCTCACTAAAGGGTCAAGAAGAGTTCGGAACCTTCCTGCGCTGGAATGTAGTTGTACTGGCAAATCGAAAACTTGTGCCCAACTTTTCTGGCCAGGGGAAAAGGAGTTGTCATGTCATACTGGAAATTCGCTGCCATGATTACGACGTCCACGGTCGTAATGTTCATCCTGATGTACTTTAATACCTATCTTTTTACTCACATCTTCTGGTCGGAGACACGCGCTTACATGGCATTGTTAATGGGCGCGGCCATGGCGATCATTATGCTGGGCTTCATGCTGGCGATGTACTCCAGTAAAACAATCAACGCGTCGATCTTCATCGGCGCGGCCATCGCGTTTACTGTATCGCTCTGGCTGGTTCGTAGCCAGACTACGGTTGGTGACACCAGCTACATGCGCGCCATGATCCCCCACCACTCCATCGCTATAATGACATCAAGCAGGGCAAACATCGAGGATGCGCGAGTACGCAAATTAGCCGACGAAATTGTTTTTGCGCAGGATAAAGAAATTGCCGAGATGCGGTATCTCATCAATGATATCGAAGCGGTCGGCAAATACTCCGACGAGGACGGCAATGGCCGTGCTGAGATCGTCAGCCTCGAAGACGCACTTTCCACGGCAGAAGTGGCGATTCTAGATCCTGAATTCATAACCGAAGATGAGATCGCCCAGCTTTTTCCCGATGGTGCGGCCTGCACCTTCAACTACACTAAGACAAGTCCTGCCTCTCTCGCCATGGGGAAAGTCGAGGGGACCGAGACGGCATTGGTCAAGCTCAGCGGCGATCTGATTCGGCTGAAAGCCGATGATTCAGGGCGCGCGCTGACGGCAGATGGCATCACGATGCGTCTGAGCCCACCGAACGAGAACGGCAGCCTTGATATAGCGGGCAGTGAAGCGGCCGAGGCGGATCTCGTCCTCGAACTCGATGTTGGTCTGCGCGCAGGGTATCGCGGCTATTACAAATGTAACGCCTGACAAACCAACGAAAGGGGAACGCTCTATGCCGAAAGACACCCCAGACGTTAAGATCCCGGAAGTATGGCGCATGGTCATACCCGACCATGTTTGCCCCTTCGGCCTGAAATCCGTCGATCTTCTGAAACGGCAAGACTATGATGTGGAAGACCATCCATCTGAAGACCCGTCAGCAAACGGAAGCGTTTCAGAAAAAACATGACTTCGATACGACGCCGCAAACCTTCATCGGCGGGTATGATGACCTGCAAGAGTGGGAGATATCATGGCTTGAGGCGAGTGCGACGGTTGGGAAGGTGGCAGCGGCAACCGCGGATTGGTAGCGTAGCTGTCGGCAAATCCGCAGAGCTACTGTAAGCGGTGTGCTGACCCCACCTTTCTGACGTCATCCTGATCTGCGAGTCCGTTTCCAAGTGTAGATTTGGAATGGAGGCGGCGTTGGTAGGGCATATAGAGCACCATATGGAGGACATTGGCCGAATGGAGGTCATGGTGGGTCCTTCTGGGAAGCGGAATTGGTCGGATGCGTTCAAGGGCCGTGTTGTGGCGGAGACGCTGGTGCCCGGTGTGACGGTCAATGAGGTGGCGCGGCGGCATGACTTGCGGGCCAATCACCTTTCATCGTGGCGGCGGCTGGCGAAGGACGGCAAGCTGGTCGTGCCAGATTTGGCGGGTGCTGATTTTGCACCTGTGGTGTTACAGCCTGCGGCAGCGCGGTCTGTGACTGCGCCGGAAGGTGTTGTTGAGATATTACATGGCTCGATCACCATTCGCCTAGATGGGGCCACCCCACCGGATCGGATTGCCAAGATTGCCCACGCACTGTCCGCAGCCACATGATGTTCCCGTCGAACCGGGTGCGGATCGTGGTTGCGACCAAGCCGGTCGACTTCCGCAAGGGGCATGACGGGTTGGCGGCCCTGGTAAAGAACGAACTGCGCAAAGAGCCGTTCACCGGGACGGTCTTCGTGTTCCGCGCGAAGCGGGCAGATCGGCTGAAGTTGTTGTACTGGGACGGCACTGGGTTGGTGATGGCTTACAAGCGGCTGGAAGAAACAACCTTTACCTGGCCTGCAATCAGAGACGGGTTGATGGCGCTGAACCATGCCCAGTTTGAGGCGCTGTTCGCGGGGCTGGACTGGCGCAAAGTGAAGGCTCTGGCGGCACGTCCGCCGACTGCGGCAGAGTGAATCAGGCAGGCGTTTGCGCGGGTGCGCGATCGCCAGAAGTGATAGCCCTCCGGCATGCTGAACCCTGCCGATCTTCCTGATGATATCGCGGCCCTGAAGGCGCTGCTCGTCGCCTCAGAAGGCCGCAATCTGCGCAAGCAAGACCGCATTAATCAGCTGGAAAAGCTGGTCGCGGACTTCAAACGCGCCCTGTTTGGCGCGCGGTCCGAGAAGACCAATCCTGAGCAATTTGAGCTGGCGCTGGAGGACATCGAAACAGCGATAGCAGCGGTCCATGCCGAAGATGAAGCCTTTGATCCACCTGCATCGCGCTCGGCAAAGCCACGCAACACCAATCGCGGATCGCTGCCCAAACATTTGACCCGAATTGAAGAGGTAATTGAGCCTGACAGTACGACTTGTGGCTGCGGTGCTGAGCGCCATGTGATCGGTGAAGATACCTCGGAGCGGCTAGACATCATCCCCGCGCAGTTCCGTGTGATTGTCACTCGTCGCCCGAAATATGCCTGCCGGTCCTGCACAAATGGCGTCGTTCAGGCACCCGCACCTGCGCGGCTCATTCCTGGGGGCATGCCGACTGAGGCCACGGTGGCGCATGTGTTGGTCAGCAAATACGCGGACCATCTCCCACTGTATCGTCAGGCACAAATCTACAGCCGTCAGGGCATCGATCTGGATCGTTCGACCCTAGCAGGGTGGGTTGGCAAGGCGGCCTTTGAACTGCGGCCCGTGTTCGATGCACTGATGGCTGACATGAAGCAATCCACCAAGCTCTTCATGGATGAAACGCGGGCACCAGTCCTTGATCCTGGCAAGCGCAAAACCAAGACGGGATACTTCTGGGCACTGGCCCGCGATGATCGACCGTGGAGTGGCACGGCTCCGCCCGGCGTCGCCTTTACCTATGCGCCGGGACGATCCGGTCAATATGCCGATGACATTCTGAAGGGCTTCTCGGGTATCCTTCAGGTGGACGGGTATGCAGGCTATAATCGTCTGCTCAAGCGCGTGGATGATGATGTCGCATTGGCCTACTGTTGGGCGCATGCGCGTCGAAAGCTGCATGAGGTCGCGCAATCCGGCACCGCGCCCATCGCCGAAGAGGGATTGAAACAGATCGCCGCCCTTTATCGGATCGAAAAGGATGTTAGAGGCCTGAGCGCCGAAGCACGGCTGGCCATCAGACAAAACCGTTCAGCGCCATTGATAGCCGCCTTTGAAACTTGGCTGAATGCGAACCGCACCCGCGTCTCTGCCAAAGCGCCTCTGGGCGAGACCTTGAAATACATAGCCAAATACTGGGATGGCCTTTGCCTATTCCTGGCCGACGGACGGATCGAGATGGACAACAATGCCGTCGAGCGCACAATCCGTCCCATCGCCTTGAACCGGAAAAATGCACTCTTCGCAGGCCATGACGCAGGTGCCGCAAACTGGGGCATCATCGCTTCCCTGATCGAGACCTGCAAGATCAACGCTGTCGAGCCGCATGCCTATCTGGCAGACACACTCACAGCCATCGTGAACGGGCATAAACAATCGGATATCGACGCCCTGCTGCCGTGGAATTACAACGGGGCATATCGGAAGGGGAGCGGCCATGAGCATCATCGAATTGAAGGTCACGCTTGAATACATTGAGCCTGCAGTCACCCGTACGCTGCAAGTGCCCGCCGATATCCGCCTCGACCGTCTGCACCTGACGCTGCAGGCCGCCATGGGCTGGACCAACTCCCATCTTTACATGTTCGAGGCAGAGGGCGCGACATGGGGCGTTCCAGATCCAGACTTCGGCGGTGATGACCTGCCAGCCAACAAAACCACATTGGCCGAAGTGCTGGCCGACACCGGCGCACGCATTATCCGCTACATCTACGACTTCGGCGACAGCTGGGAACATCGGCTTCAGATCGGCAAAATAACCGATCCTACCCTCGGCAACCTATATCCCCGCCTGACCGATATCTTTGGCCGATGCCCGCCAGAAGACGTTGGCGGCTTTCCCGGATACGAAGAGTTCCTTGAAGCCATGGCCGACCCCAAGCATCCAGAACACGAAAACCTCAAAGAATGGTATGGCGGTGCGTTCGACCCAAGCACTCCGCCAGCAGACGAACTGCGCTTCGAAGTGCTCAAACTCGCCAAACGCTGGAAGCCGAAAAAAACGATCAACTGATCAACGTGGGGTCAACGCACCGCTTACGAGCTACTGGTCCGGTTGCTCGACGGAATGGAAAGCGCAACCCTGATTGTAATACGCCACCTGGCCGACACTTGCGGAGAATGTGATGATACCTCGATCAGGCCACACGCAACCAGCCTTGCGCAGGTGACTGATCGAGTGGCTGTTGGTTTCGGCCCCAATGACAGCCAGCTGCGGCGTGATTCACGCGGAACCTAGCTTGAATGGAAGCACAAGGTCTGATCCACGAGATATCAGGACGGGTGCGATCGCGCATGTGGCGCAAGGCAGCCTTGACCAGTAGCAGTTTTCTGAACCGTTCTGATGACGTCCAATGCAAATTCTCGACTCCGACAGCCCGTTTCATGGTTGAGGATACCCAGTACCGTCGACTACCTCGAAATCTCCCCCACCATCTCGGCGCGACCGTGAACCGCCAGAGCCGCAGTGAACCGTGGACAGCCAAACTGTCTGATTACTATCTCAGCATTCATATGCGTTCCGGATTTCGCACGCGGATTTGTGCGAGATATCCGACTTAGGTGGGCTTTGGAAGAAGCTGGGCTCGCTTATGACGTCGAACTCATTGACGCAGAAAGGCAGAAATCCGAGGCATATCGCGCTTGGCAACCGTTTGCCCAGGTTCCAGCCTACCGGGATGATGATGTGGAGTTATTCGAATCCGGCGCGATCTTGCTGCATCTTGGCGGCATGTCCGAAACGCTATTGCCACCGGATCCGGCGGGGCAGTCCCGCGCATCCGCATGGTTCTTTGCGGCCCTCAACTCCATCGAGCCACACGCGCAGAACTATATCCACATGCGTGCCGCGGGAGACAGTCATCTGAAGGCGGCGATTACCGACAAGCTGTACACACGCCTGCGCCAACTGTCGGACGCGTTGGGCAACAATGATTATCTGGAAGGCCGCTTTTCTGTCGGTGACATCGCAATGACGACGGTTCTGCGCGAGGCAGCGGCAGAAGGTGCATTGGCGGAGTTCACAAACCTTGTCGCATACGTTGATCGAAACGAGGCACGACCGGCATTCCAGAAGGCGCTTTCTGACCAGCTCGCTGACTTCGGTAGGTAGTTCCGTATTCGGGTCGAGACTCCTAGCGCTCCATCGCCCCCTTCCCAGCAATGATTTTCCCACGGAACTTCTCGATACGGGCTACACGGGTTGCTGATTGTTTAGCCTGGTTGATGTTGAACATGTAGCTTCTCTGTCGCCCCGGCGTCAGCGTGTGAAACGCCTCTGCCAGTTCCGGATCGGCATCCAGCGCCTCGGTCAGCTCATCGGGCATATCGATCTTGCGTTCGACCGTTGGTGGCTTCGTGCCCAGCTCGGCATGAACCATTAACTGCCGCAGATAGGCCCGGATCACCGGTTCCATTGTTGCTACCTGAGCCACATCGACAAAGCGGATCGTTCCGGGCGTCTGGCTGTTCGGTCCCTGCGGCTCCAGCACGCCATCGGTATCTTTCAGGAGGCCCGGGTTCATGAAGCTCAATCGGAAGTCGGCCCGGAACGCGCCGAAGATCGCGATGTTGCGGCCCGCATGCATGTATGTGGGATGCGCCCATTTCACTGTCTCTTCCAGCCCGATGTCCCGGCAAATGCGGCGCAAGTCGTTCAACCCTCCAATCCACCGTCGCGTTGAACAGTCCGGTGTCGCAAACCGGTCGCACCGACCACAGCCCTTGGTGAAGAAATCATCCGCGTCAGTGATCATTGCCATAATATGCTATCCTGATAGGACCATCGCTGCAGAACCCAGCCTGGCTCGTTTCGGTTCATGGGTAGATCGAGAACGATCTATCAGATGTGCCGAGCCTTGTTTTAATTCGGGATTTGCTCATACATAAATCATCGGACAACATTGAAACCTAGAATGGAACTCTTCAACGGCAGATTTGTTCACGTATCCGACGGGGCCTTTCGCTCAGGCATTGGAGGCGGGCCTGGGCATTCGACTGCCAAATTTGCGGGACGAGACTTGTGCAGACCCTTCGCAAGCCAAGTGACGAAAAGATACCCTAAAAACTGATGAATCGTGCGCGCCACGGGGCAGGGCGGCTTGAATGCGCCGCGCGATCACGCTGTCCCAAGCAACTGCGGCGCGCAATGCGCGCGGTCACCTTTACCATGTCATTTAAGAACTTCCACGGGGATCCGTCATTCGCTCTCCAGAACCCGAGACCAGAAGTGAAGCTATTTTGCCTCGCCGCAATCGCGGCCGCTCGAACTCGTCCCTTGGCCAAAGCAGCAATCTTCTACTCCGGCATCGACGACTATGCAAGGGTGGCTCTATTGCGCGCCTTCGAGAAGGAGCCACGTCTGCTTGCTACTGTTGATCACATTGCGCGACGTTGCGCGAGCAAGCATAGGCCCGGTGGCTGCCGAATCTCACAATTAAGGGGTCATCCTCAATTTGTGTGGTGCAGAGGAAGCATTCGGGCCCTGAGCAAGTTCGGGCCGGCTCGCCCATACATCGCGCGCTTCAAGGTCTTCAATCGGTTGATCTGGCCTTCGGCTTGACCATTGCTCCACTCCATTTCGATCGCATTCCTGACCGCATCAATGTCTCTGTTCAAGGTTCGGGCGAACCGCACGATGGGCGCTAGGTCCGTTTCGATCGCATCGTCGATCCAGGCGGGCAGCGGGTCTGCTTTACGGCCACGCATGATGCCTTTGAATCTCATGGCGAGGCGCCGCATCGTTGTGAAGGCAGGCGAGCCAGCCTTGAGAGCTTCGACTTTTTTCGCCTGTTCCGCGGTGAGTTTTCCTCTTGGTTTGATGCAGAGCGCGGCCGCGATGACCGGGGATATCGCATGCCCCGTTTCCGGGTCCCGCACCGGGCCAAGGATTTGGGGCTCCCCGATGGGACCACCTTGTTCCTGTTTTTCGGCTCTGCGCCATCCGGCCAAGAGCCGCTGCAGATTTGACAGGCTACCCTCGTATCCGCGTTCTTGGATCAGGGAGAACAGCGCATTTCCGCTGCGAATGCCGTTTGCCCAGCTTTGCTTCAGGTACTCTTCAAAATACCACGCGGACGAGCGTTTGAGGACGGCACGCTTTCGGTCCGGTGGCGTCTCGAACTGCAGCCATTTCGCGACGCTACGTCGGGGAAACCCCGTTCGCCGCCCGATCTCGCTGCACGTCAGCCCTTGCTGCCGAAGTGCCCGAATTGTCTTGTATATCTCCTCCCGCGACTTGCGATGCGCAAGACGAGACTTCAGAAGGTTGCTGGCCGTGCTGATGTTGTCCGCGTCGGAGAGCAACGCCCTGCCAGTTGCGCGACCGTGTAGGTTCATTTGCTCCTCGATTGCCATGCGAAGGTTCTGCACGATATGAAACCGGTCGGCGACCTGTTCCGCCTGCGGCGCGCCTTGCCGAGCGGCTTGGGCGTAGAGACCGCAGCGATCCCGGCTTATGACTTCCACCTCAGGATGACGCCTTAGCCAGTCGGTGCATGTGACAACATCACGATCTTCGAGAACATCGATGACGGCGCGACGCTCGAGGTCGATGATGATCGTCCCGTAGTTCTGCGACTTTCGCCAACTCCAATCATCGATCCCGATGATCCGTGCGCGTGGTGGAACAACCTGAGCTGCGCGGAGCAACTGTCGGAGAATAGTATCGTCACTGACCCGGATACCCAGTCGCCGCAAGAGCCGTTCAGATGGGGTGCCGCCAGCGGCGTGCGCCATATGGCCTAAGAGTTGCGCCTGTCGAGACGTCCGGCGCGCATAAGGGGTCGCCACCGCCGCCTCACGATCGGAGAACGTGCGGCGGCGGCAATCCGAGTTCAAACATCGCCATCGGCAAACCTTGAGCTCGATCCAAACCGCTTGGCCTTGAGCGGGAAAGTCCTCGATCCGACGGTGCCTCCAACCATGTCGTTGTCTTGAGGGCGCCCCGCACTCAGGGCAGATGCCATTCGGAGCCAGCCTGCCAGACACGACCCACGCACCCGTCGCAGACTGGCGGACCTCACCAACCTCCACGCTGGCGGTTGGAGCCCAATGCTTCTTCGATACCACGGCCTGATCCCTTCAATCTGTGAAGCTCGGTCAGACCGTGACACACAAATTGAGGATGACCCCAATTAAGGGCTACGCGACACTTGGTCAACAATACAGATCGAAATTTCTTTAAGAGACACGTCAAGTCCGGCATAATTTTTCATGGTCGTTCTCCTCACGGCTTGTTTTCCCATGAGGCCAGTATACCGGACCTCGTTCGCCACTGGAGGGCGACCGCCGCAATCACACCATGTCGCTAAACACGTATCTTAGATCAAAGCCACGAGTTCAGGCAGGCGGTGCCAATGGCACGGTTACGTTTCAATCGCTTGATGAACTTCCGCGCCGGTTGCATCTGGAAAAGTTTCCAGAAGAGTACCAGTGTATGGATTTCGTGTTTCATAGGCCATGGTAGAACCCTTTTTGTAAGATCTTCTCACGGGAGGCAGAGGTTTCAGGACCGGCCATTGTCCAGTCCTGGATTGGTAAGTGTACGTCCCTGCGATCACTCATGTGGGAGAACAGGGTAATCGATGTATCCCTCAGCCCCGCCGCCATATGCGGTCGCGCCGTCAAGTGCGTTGAGGGGTGCGTTCTGCTGTAGCCGGGCCACCAGGTCCGGGTTGGCAATATAGGGACGACCAAAGGCGATTAGATCGGCGGCGTCACTGCGGCGCGCCGCAATTGCAAGGTCTCTGTCATAGCCATTGTTGGCGATGTAGATCCCGTTGAAACGCTGCCGCAAGATATTCAGATCAAATCCACCCTCGACGGCTCGTGCTCCGCCCGTCACACCTTCCACGACGTGGAGATAAGCCAGATCAATATCATTCAACTGATCGACAAGTGCGGTGAACACGGGTTCAGGATTGCTGTCCGTAAGGCCATTGGCCGTGCTGATCGGAGATATCCGAATCCCCGTGCGGCCACCATCGCAGATGGCCGCGACAGCTTTCGTGACCTCAAGTGTCAGCCGAATACGGTTCTCGACCGACCCACCATAGTCATCGGTACGCTGGTTGGCCCCGTCACGCATGAATTGATCTAGCAAGTATCCGTTCGCGGCGTGAATCTCGACGCCATCAAACCCTGCAGCAAGAGCGTTGCGCGTCGCTTGCGCGTAATCTGCGACAATCTCCGGCAACTCCTCCAGAGCCAGCGCCCGCGGTGTGAGTGCTGGTTTCTTTCCATCCGGAGTGAACGCATCCACTTCAGGGCGAACAGCGGAGGGAGCGACAGGCAATATCCCACCGGCCTGCACATCCGGGTGGGACACCCTGCCGACATGCCACAGCTGAGCAAAGATGCGGCCACCCTTATCATGCACACCGGCCGTGACGGGGCGCCAGCTTTCGATTTGCTCGTCGGTCCAGATCCCGGGAGTAAAGGCGTACCCTGTGGCCTGCGGCGAAATGTTCACGCCTTCACTGATGATCAGGCCTGCCGATGCGCGTTGGGCGTAATATTCCTGCATCATTGGGGTGGCGATGTTTTCGGGGGACCGCGCGCGGGTTAGGGGGGCCATTACGATGCGGTTTGACAGCGTATAAGGTCCGACAACGACGGGGGAAAAGAGGTCAGTTTCAGGGATGGTTGACATAGTAACTCCTAGTCTCCTGGCTGGCAGGAGAGTGAATTTGGGACAAAGGGGTGGGCCGGTTGCTTTGGGCGTGTCGGATGTGGCCAACGCCTGATCCGGTCGTTTTGGGGGCGAATTTGTGGCGGCGGCGCAGGGCTTAGGTTAAAGGCGCTGCGCCGCCAATCGAGCTTGCAATGCAGGGTTTCCGATCTACAGATTGGTCATCTGCATCCCTTGTTCCGTGTAACGGTCGCCAGCGGCAGCGCCGCGTGGGAACAAGGTGTCGAGGCGGGTGAGAATGTCCTCGGTTAGTGTGACATCGGCGGCCCCAATATTGTCTTCAAGATAGGTGCGCCGTTTGGTGCCCGGGATCGGAACAATATGATCGCCTTGGGCCAAGACCCATGCGAGCGCCAGTTGCGCAGGCGAGCATCCGGCGCTGTCGGCGATGGCACGGTATTGCTCCAGCAAGTTCAGATTCTGATCCAGATTTCTATCGGCAAAGCGCGGCTGGGTGTGCCGGAAATCATCATCAGCCAGGTCGCTTAGTGTGGTGACCTTGCCGGTCAGAAAGCCGCGCCCAAGCGGGCTGTAGGGTACAAAAGCCGTACCCAATTCGGCGCACGTGGCCAGCATCTCTGCCTCTGGGTCTCGCGACCACAGCGAATACTCTGTCTGAACCGCCGCAACCGGGTGCACCGCATTTGCCCGACGCAAAGTTTGTGCGGAGATTTCGCTTAACCCGATCCCCCTGATCTTACCTTCTTTGATAAGATCGGCCATCGCTCCGACCGTGTCCTCGATCGGGGTCACCCCATCAAGGCGATGCGCGTAATAGAGGTCGATCTGATCAATCCCCAGACGTTTCAGCGACGCCTCGACCGCCTGTTTCATGTAGGCCGGGCTGCTGTCGATGTGTCGTACGGCTGGATCGTCGGATCGGATGATTGCGAACTTGGTCGCCAGCGTGACGTTGTCCCGGTTTTGCCGGACGAAATCCGACAACAAGGTTTCATTCGCGCCGATACCGTAGGTATCGGCGGTATCGTAGAACGTGACACCCAATTCAAGCGCACGGTCGAGCGTTTCATAGGATTGA
The DNA here is from genome assembly GCF_011040495.1 of Pseudohalocynthiibacter aestuariivivens. Classification (GTDB taxonomy): domain Bacteria; phylum Pseudomonadota; class Alphaproteobacteria; order Rhodobacterales; family Rhodobacteraceae; genus Roseovarius; species Roseovarius pelagicus. The sequence continues at coordinate 105,331 of NZ_CP049038.1, forward strand.
TCGCGGTTGGTCGGGCCGTAGAATTCGGACATGCCCATGCAGCCAAGCCCAATGGCTGATACGGATCCCAGTCCGCCACCCAGATTACGCGTTTTCATGTGTTTTCTCCTTGAATTAGGGTTGTGTGCAACGAGGATCAGCGGCCTGAAAAGCAGCAATCTCTTCGTCGTCGATAGACAGTGGCTCGCAGCCGTGCTCTTTCTCGCAAACAAAATCGTACTCAAAGCCAGCGGCGTGACAGCTCAGGCACTCACGCCCCTCAAAGTTGACCGCGTGGTCGCCCCGGCTGGTAATCGTCGTGCTCTCCGCCGTCACGTCGAGGGCAAGAAACTCCCAGCCATTGCTGTCCGGGTAGTCTGCGCTCGAGTGTTTGATCATCGCTTCAAACGGGACAAGCTGCATCACCGTGCCGACCGGGTATTCGATATCAGGCACGCGGTCGGTAAAAATACGGATGGCTTCCTTGAGCTTTTCTGGGTCGGAATGGAACAGGAAGGTGTTGCGCACTTTGGGGAAATCATAAATGCAGCCAAACATATCCGAGGTGGCCTCAATCTCAATATTGGCTTGGGCTGAGATTTCGGCCTGGATTGGGAGAGCAATGAATGATGCGGCAAGCAAGGCCGCAGCGGTCACCAGTATGGCGTTAAATCGACCACACAGACTTAGTATTTTCATGTGTCTTTCCCTTGGATTAGAGTTGTACGAAGCGGATAGCCGTGTCGCGGGAAATGCACGGCAACCGTTCCCACCTGTGGCATGTCCCGATGCAGAATGATGCGGGTGTCGTCGATATGGGCCAGCGTACCGTCGATGACTTCCGTGCCAAATTCATCGACCAGAACCTGTACCGGCGCGCCTATCGCGGGATGTGCAGCTCCCGTTTCTGGAAGGGGGGCGGGGGGCGCCGAAAGCGCGATGTTGATCGCTTCAGCAGGCGCCAATTCGGTTCGTGTGCCGTGACCGAACTCCGCAATGCGCGCAATCCATGCCGACAATGCCGGGAACAGCGATAGACCGCTGCCGCTGGCGGCTGTGTCAGCTTTGGCAAAAAACCAAACCACATGATAGAGTGCCAGATCAGTCAGCGCGGGCGTGTCCCCGGCAAAGAAATCGGCACCGCCCAGCAGGTTCTCAAGCCAACCAAGCCCTGTTGTAATTTGGCCGCGATGATAGCCGACATCCGCTTTCAGGCCGTCCAGATCAATCTTGTGATCCCAAAACGCCTCGCGGTCATGGATCAGGGCTGGGGGAACGGCATCAGCGCGCAGACCCATGCTGTAACGAACCACTTGCCAGAACAAAATGCGGTCCGCCCAATTGTCGAGCAGCGGGGTTGCTGTGCCCGCAGTGTTCGGGGCAAGGGCGCGCGCCGGAAACCGCTGGTCAAGTTCGGCGGCGATCTGGGCGGAATCACAGTAGATATCCGCCCCGATCTGAAGCACTGGGGCCCGCCTGTAGCCACCCGTCAAGGCCAGCAGATCAGCCTTTGGCGCAATAGGAGGCACGATGACCGATGACCATGACAGCCCCTTGAAGCCCATCAAAGTTCTGATTTTTTCGGAATAGGGAGAGGCTTCATAGTGGTGCAGGATCAGGTCGACCATCGTTTTTCTCCTACTTCAGCAGCCCGAGGATATCTTGCGCGGCGGCGGCGGATGAGGCGGGGTTCTGGCCGGTGACCAGTTTTCCGTCACGCAGCACGAAACTGGCCCAATCCGTCCCTTTTTCATACTGGCCACCATTGGCCTTCAGCATGTCTTCCACCAAGAACGGCACAACATCGGTAAGGCCGACGGCCTCTTCTTCGGTGTTGGTAAAACCCGTCACCCGGCGACCAGACACCAGCGGTTTGCCGTCCGCACCTTGGGTGTGGCGGAACACGGCTGGGGCGTGGCAAACTGCGCCGACAGGCAAATCGGCGGCGGCGAAGGCCTCGATCAGGCGTTTGCTGTCCGCGCTTTCGGCCAGATCCCACAAAGGGCCGTGGCCGCCCGGATAGAAGATGGCGTCGAACCCGTCTTCGGTTACATCCGAAAGCTTCAGCGTCGTCGCAAGATGCTTTTGCGTCTCTGGATCGTCTTTGAACCGACGGGTGTCGTCGGTCTGTGCGTCAGCGCTGTCGCTGGACGGATCAATCGGCGGCTGTCCCCCTTTGGGCGAGGCCAGTATAATGTTTGCTCCGGCGTCCTTGAAGACGTAATAGGGGGCCGCAAACTCCTCCAGCCAGAAGCCGGTTTTCTTGGCTGTGTCCCCGAGTGTGTCGTGGGATGTCAGTACCATCAGAATTTTCATGTTATTTTCCTATTTTTTCTCGCCGACGCGGATCACGCGCTTGCCAAAGTTTTCGCCATTCAGCAGGCCAATGAAGGCTTCGGGCGCATTTTCCAAACCGTCGATGATCTCTTCGCGGTATTTGATTTGGCCACTGTCGATCCACGATCCCATATCTTTGGCAAAATCCGGGTAGAGGTGGCCGAAGTCGTCAAAGATGATGAAGCCCTGCACCTTGATCTTTTTGCGCAGAATCTGACCCATAAGCCAGTTCATCCGGTCCGGCCCTTCGGGCAAGTCAGTCGCATTATACTGAGAGATCAATCCGCAGACCGGCACCCTTGCGTTCGGATTCAACAGTGGGATGACCCCGTCGAGGACTTTGCCGCCGACATTTTCGAAATAGACATCGATGCCATCGGGACTGGCCTTTGCAAGCTGTTCGGCAAAGTCATCTGCCTTGTGATCGATACAGGCATCAAAACCCAACTCATTGACCGCATAGGCGCATTTCTCTGGCCCGCCCGCGATGCCGACCACGCGGCAGCCAAGGATCTTGCCGATCTGGCCCACAGTGGCCCCGACAGGGCCGGTTGCGGCCGCCACGGCGATGGTTTCGCCCGGCTTTGGCGCGCCAATTTGCGTCAGACCCGCCCAAGCGGTAAATCCGGGCATACCCATGATACCGAGCGCCCAAGACGGGTGTGCAGGCGAGGTGCCCAGATTGGTGATCCGCGTGCCATCCGACAGCGCGTAATCCTGCCAGCCATTGAAGCTGAGCACCCAGTCGCCCGGCGCAAAGCCATCAACCTTTGAGGTGACGACCTGAGCCACTGTGCCGCCCTCCATCACGCCATCAATTTCCACCGGCGCGGCGTAAGATGGCGCATCGCTCATGCGCCCCCGCATATAAGGGTCCAGCGACAGATATTCGGTGCGCAGAAGCATCTGCCCAGCACCAGGGGAGGGGACGTCCCCTTCGACCAAGCGAAGCGTGTCCTTGGTCGGTTCGCCTTTGGGGCGTTCCGCCAGCACAAGCTGGCGGTTTACTGTTTCGGTCTGTGTCATGGTCATCATCTCCTAGAAGGCTGTTTCAAGAATGCGGCGGGCATCCTCGGGGGTGATGGCATTTTGTTCGCCAAGGGCGGTCATGCCGTGATCCTTCAAGGCGGCGACGATGCGATCAATTTCAGGTGCAGCAATTGCGTAATCGCCGAGTCGGGTTTTGATGCCCATCTGTTCAAAGAACCCGCGTGTTGCCTCGATCACGGCATCAATCCGCGCATCATCAGATCCCTCGCGGATGTCCCAAACATTGGCAGCATATTGCAGCAGTTTCTCGCGTTTGGGGCCACGTTGGTCGTTCATCAGTGACGGCAACACGACAGCCAGTGTGCGGGCGTGGTCGGTGTCATTGAGCGCGGTAATCTCATGTCCGATCATATGGCTTGCCCAGTCCTGCGGGACACCTGCGCCGATCAGGCCATTCAGGGCCAGCGTTGCCGTCCACATCAGGTTGGCGCGAACGTCATAGTCCTCCGGCGTTTCAAGGGCTTTGGGCCCAAGCTCGATCAGGGTGCGTAGCAGGGTTTCGGCAAAACCGTCCTGAACGCGCGCGGCGGATGGATAGGTCAGATATTGTTCGATGATGTGAACAAACGCGTCGGCCACGCCGTTCGCGATTTGACGGGGCGGCAGCGTGTAAGTGACCTCGGGGTCCAGCACCGAGAAAACCGGGTAGCAATGTGGGCTACCAAACGGAAGCTTAGCGCCCTTCTCGGGATTGGTGATCACAGCGCCAGAGTTCATCTCCGAACCGGTGGCGGGCAAGGTCAACACGGTGCCAAAGGGCAGCGCTTGCGTGATGACCGACCCGCGAGATGTCAGGATGTCCCAGGCGTCGCCATCATATTTGGCCGCCGCCGCGATAAATTTGGTGGCGTCAATAACGGAACCACCGCCGACAGCCAACAGGAAGGTGATCCCTTCTTGGCCAATCACCTCGACAGCTTTCAGCGCAGTGGCGAAGCGCGGATTGGGCTCAATGCCGCCAAATTCGACCAAGGTCCGGCCCGCAAGTGCCGCACGCACCTGACCAAGGACGCCTGTTTTCTCCGCGCTGCCTCCACCATAGAGGATCAGCACCTTTGCGTCAGCCGGAACCTGATCCTTTAGGTCCGCGATACGGCCCTTGCCAAACAGGATATGTGTCGGATTTCGAAAGTCAAAATTATTCATGGGTTCAGTTTCCTTCAGTTTCAATGTGCAGGCGCACGTCAACGTTTCCGCGTGTGGCGTTGGAGTATGGGCAGACCTGGTGCGTCGCTTCGACAAGTCTTTCAGCATCCTCGCGGGTCATGCCCGGCAGATGTGCGGTAATGTCGAGATCAAGTCCGTATCCGCCCTCGGCGCGTTGGCCGATGCCCACCTCAACCGACGTTAATGCCGCTTTGGCATCAAGCTTGAGTTGTTTTGCGGTCATTTCCATCGCGCTATCAAAACAGGCCGCATAGCCAAGCGCGAACAACTGCTCGGGGTTCACCCCCGCCTCGCCACTGTCCGGGCGAACCATCTGGACTGAAAAGCTGCCATCGTTGAGGGCGGCGGTTCCCGAGCGGCCCCCTGTTGCCGTTGCGGTGGTTTTGTAGAAGATTTTCATGAGCTTCCTTTCGCGAATAGACTGGTCGTCTATAGATGTGTCAAAATTTTTGGGGTTATGTTCCTGGAACCAGCACCTTTGTGGCATTCATAGCGGAATTGAGCGGGGCTTCACTGTGCGAGAGGCTCGCGACGAGGCTGGCTCCAAGCCACATGTGGTAGATCATTTCTGCCGTGGAGCGGGGGTCTTCAAGCGCGGCGATCGTGCCATCGTCCGTTCCCTGTTCAAGGGTCTCCGTCAGGCGCGCGACGATTTCGGACACACTTTTCTGCAAGATATTGCTCATGTTCTCCGAGAGGTCAGCAACCTCTGCGGACAGTTTGACGACCAAGCACCGGTCTTCGAGGTTGGGGCTGATCTGTTTTTTCCGCCACTCTTCGAAATAGGTCAGAAACCGAGACCGTGCATCCATGTCCGGATGCGCAAGCGACGCGTTCAGGCGTGTGCCATACTCCGTCATAAAATCGTTCAACAGCGCACAGCCATAAGCTTCCTTGGAGGCGAAATAGTGATAGAACGACCCTTTCGGAACACCGGCCTCTTTCAACAGCGCACTCAGGCCGACACCTGTGTAGCCCTGCTTGGCTGTCAGGCGTCGTCCTGTGGTCAGTATCTGTGAGCGTGTGTCGTTTTTCTGTTCCATGACCCCCGATATAGCCTCATTAGACCGGTCGTCTAGGGGTGGTGTGGCTTTTTCTAATCACAGGGCCGTGAGCGGCGCTTAGAAACGGTACGGGAAAGGCGCTAGCCAGCATGCACACCAGTTAGCAGCTTTAACATCCAGCACAGAAAAACAAGCAATGCATACGCAAATCGATGCGGCACGCCCTTAGTTTGCGTTCAGCACTGCTTCCAGCAAACCAGGAAAGCGACGGTCAAGCGCATCTCTTCGCAGTGAAAGCAGGCGACCTCGCCCCTTGGGGATATTCCGGATCACACCTGCTTCGCGCAACACTTTGAACAGGTGCGACTTGGTGGATTTCGCCACTTCCGGGTCCATTAAATTGCAGTTTGCCATTTCGACCGGGCCGTCGCGGAGCTGACGCACGATGTCCAACCGGCCCGGATCGCTGAGTGCGAACAAGACCTGCGTCAGTTGCAGCTCCTGTTCCTGCGGGTGCGCAAGATCGGGGCTGGCAGTGTCGGGTAAGATACTCATGGTTCGAATATACTTGAACCTTCCGTAGAAAGAAACTAGAGAAAGGTTCGACAAACTTCGAACCCTTATGAAGGACTGCATTCCAAAATGACTACGATTGTGATGTCACCCAAGGCTAGAGAGCGCGCTGGTTTCGCAATCGTACTTACTGGGAGCGCTCTGATGATGGCGAGCGCGAGCGCGCCGTCCCCCTTTTATCCGCTACTGCAGCAGCAACTCGGATTTTCGTCTTTGGTCGTGTCGGAGATATTCGCAATTTACGCAATTGCCCTTCTTGCGACACTGTTAGTGGCCGGATCAATCTCGGATCATGTCGGGCGGCGCCCTGTTCTGTCGATAGGGTTCGTGCTTCTCGCTGTTTCCGCTGCCGGATTCGAACTGTCAGGTTCGGTGCCTGCGTTGTTATTGGCTCGTGTAGTACAGGGCGTAGCATGCGGCCTTCTTTTGTCTACGCTGTCGGCTGCGATTACGGATCTTGAACCCCCTGAATTCAAGGGCATCGCGGCGATCTGTAATTCAGTCATCCCCCTCGTCGGGCTGGCCCTGGGGGCCTTGGTATCCGGCTTCGCGATGGAGCACCTTACCGAGCCAAAATTTGTTATATTCACTGGGATTGCAATGGCCAGCCTGGTGTTGGCGCTGGCCACATGGGGCTTGCCCGAAACATCGCCACGGCATGAAGGCTTGTTGCAGGCGCTGAAGCCTCGCGTTGGCCTCCCGATCGAAGTCAGGGGCACGTTCTGGCGTGGCGCTCCGGCGCTATTCGCGGGCTGGGCCACAGGGGGGCTGTATCTGTCGCTTGGCGCACTCATCATCTCACAGGTTTTTGGTATTCAAAATGTGATTGTCCAGGGCTTCGTGGTCGCATTGCTGGCCGGGGTTGGTGCGCTGGCTTGTTTCATTGCGCGCAACTACTCTTCGCGTGAGGTCATGTTGTTTGGCACCGCAGCGCTATCAATGGGAACCTTCGCCACTTTGTTTGGCATTCAATACGAAAATCTAGTGCTCTACCTTATTGCGCTCGCTATCGTTGGAGCGGGCTTCGGTACCTGCTTTTATGGTTTCATCCGCTCGATTATTCCGCTGGTGCCCGAGGATGTCAGAGGAGAAACTTTCGCCGCGCTATTCTGTATCAGCTACTTGGCATTCGGCTTGCCAGTCGTAATTGCCGGACTTTTGGTGCCGGTGTTCGGGATCAAAGTCGTTGTGATCTGTTATGGCAGCCTGATCGCCTCACTGGCCGCTCTCGCAGGACTGATGCGCAAATTCGGCCGAGCCGACTAGCCGGGATGGGCTTGCCATTTGTGGACAGCCCCTGTTTTGCAAGAGTTTTCTTTTGTGTTCGTGATCTTTTTGCGTAGCGGTCATTTGTCCGGCCTGTTTTCGCGGCCCTTATGCCGCTGGCCCTGATGAAGGGTTCCGTCGCAAAGTTTCCATTTGGCTTGAGCGGACCTTGGGCCTGGACACACTTATCCCGCGAGCGCTTTGAACTGCTCAAAAGCGGTGCCGCCTTGGCCGTTCAGTTGCCCTTTGCGGATCATGTGGGCGGTCTCGATACCCGCCAACGTGGCTTGCGCTGCGGCGAAGGCTTTGAAACCCTTCATCTGCCGCGTGATCCGCTTGATGAAACGATGATCCTGCTCGATGATGTTGTTCAGATATTTGACCTGCAGAACCTCGATCAGCCAACACCACCCGCTCAGGAGAAGCAGCAGGTTCATATTCTCAAGCCCCGCGGCGTTGGCGCCGCTCTTGTCGATCACGACACGATCCGGCCAGCCATTGTTGCCGATCGTTCGGGCGAAGAATGTGGTGGCTGCAGCCTCATCGCGGGCCTCCGACAACATGAAATCCAGTGTTTTGCCGTGCTTGTCGATCGCCCGATACAGGTAGCACCAGCGGCCCTTCACCTTGATATACGTCTCGTCCATCCGCCAGGAACGCCCAGTCCGAGTCTTCCGTTTCTGTGCTTCTTGCGCGATCAGAGGCGCGTATCTTTCAACCCACCGGTTCAGCGTAGCGTGATCGACATTGACGCCGCGCTCCTCCATGATTTCCTCAAGATCACGATAAGATACCGGGAACCGCACGTAGAACCAAACCGCAAACAGGATCACGTCTTTGGGAAACTGAGCGCCCTTGAAATTGATCATCGCTACCTGCTCACTCGCTGCGTCGGGGCCGCGACATAGGTTCGGTACGATGGTATCGCAAGGTCGCAATCTTTGCGACAAAGCCCTAAACTTGTGTCGCCGCTGACCTAGGGTTGATGATAACATTTGGACGATCGCGGGGCGTTTGCTCCCGCCCGTCCACAGGTCTTGGCATTGGACTTGTGCTGCCGCCAATGGGAATGCGGTCCGGGAGTTTCCGCTCCCCGGCAAAAAGTTGTAGAGCAGGTCTGCGAGCTCCTCAACGCATTGTTCCTCGACGAGATTCATGAGCGACCCCACAGGCATGAAAGCGGGGCCGCGAACATGTTCTCGCCGAACGGGACGACCTTATCGTGGTCGTAAAGCACCATGCCCTGGACGAATCTATCTCCGCAGGCGTCTGCGAGTTTGCGCATGCCTGAAAAATCTCCTGCCGAAACGGTGGCGGATGACTTTACTTCGATCCCGACGACCTCGCCGCGGCGGTTTTCCAACACGATATCGACCTCGTTCTTGTCCTTGTCCCGAAAATGGGAGAACGTGCACCTCTGTTCACTCCAGGCGGCAATTTTCCGCAATTCGCTGAACACGAATGTTTCCAGGATCGCACCGAAGCTCGTCTTGTCCTTGCGGACCACATCCGGCGAAACATCCCGCATCGCAGCGAGAAGACCGGCGTCCAAGAAATGCAGCTTTGGTGATTTTGTCAGCCGCTTCAGTCGGTTCGTGAACCAGGGTCGAAGGGTGTGAACCAAATAGAGGCTCTCGAAAACACTGACGTATTTTTGCGTGGTCACATGATTAAGGTCGAGAGCCGCACCGATGCCGGTGTAGTTGACCAACTGTCCTGAATGCTCCGCCAGAACCGATAGCAACTTCGGCATTAAGCCGAGTTGCTCGATCTGGGCCACGTCTCGCACATCGCGTTGCACGAGCGCGTCGAGATAGCCGTGATACCAGTCCTGCTTGCGCGACCATTTCTTGCGACTGAGCGCTTCGGGGTATCCGCCCGAGAGAACACGCTCGATCAGTTCGACGCCGACAATCACGTGATTGGCGATGGGTTTTTCACCGGCGAAGGCGCGATCTATGAATTGCGATTTGCTGTCGATGATCTCCGCCTGCGACAGGGGAAACAGTCGGATGACCTCCATGCGACCGGCGAGAGAGTCCGCGACCTTCGGGATTGTCATTAGGTTGGCCGACCCCGTTAGGAGAAATCTTCCCGGAGACTGGTGGTCGTCCACGACGTTCTTGATTGCAAGCAGGAGGTCGGGCGCTCGCTGCACCTCGTCGATGACTGCGCGCTCCAATCCGCGGACGAACCCGACCGGATCATTGATCGCTGCTTCTAACACGGTAGCATCGTCTAGGGTGAGGAAGGGTGTCTTGTCGGCTGCGATGTCCATGGCGAGGGTCGTCTTTCCGGACTGCCGGGGCCCCGAGATGAGAACTACCCGCGTGTCGGAGAGCGCCTCCTCTATTCTTGCTCTGGCGAACCTTGGGTACATTAGCGGGACGATTCCTTTCGACCAGTTGAAAGTACGCGACCGACCAATTGAAAGTCAAGATACGACCGATTGAAATCCGACGGCCGACCATCTTAAAGTCCACGCGAGCCAGCCTGGCCGTTAGTCCTCCTGTCGCGTTGCCCTTTAATCGGGTCATCCTCAATTTGTGTGGTGAAGAGGAAGCATTCGAGCCCTGAGCAAGTTTGGGCCTGCTCGACCGTACATCGCGCGCTTCAAGGTCTTCAGTCTGTTGATCTGGCCTTCGGCTTGACCATTGCTCCACTGCATTTCGATCGCATTGCTGACCGCATCAATGTCCCGGTTTAGAGTGCGGGCGAACCGCACGATGGGCGCAAGGTCAGTTTCGATCGCGTCGTCGATCCAAGCAGAAAGCGGGTCTGCTTTACGGCCACGCATGATGCCTTTGAATCTCATGGCGAGGCGCCGCATCGTTGTGAAGGCAGGCGAGCCAGCCTTGAGAGCTTCGACTTTTTTCGCCTGTTCCGCGGTGAGTTTTCCTCTTGGTTTGATGCAGAGCGCGGCCGCGATGACCGGGGATATCGCATGCCCCGTTTCCGGGTCCCGCACCGGGCCAAGGATTTGGGGCTCCCCGATGGGACCATCTTGTTCCTGTTTTTCGGCTCTGCGCCATCCGGCCAAGAGCCGCTGCAGATTTGACAGGCTGCCCTCGTATCCGCGCTCTTGGATCAGGGAGAACAGCGCATTTCCGCTGCGAATGCCGTTTGCCCAGCTTTGCTTCAGGTATTCTTCAAAATACCACGCGGACGAGCGTTTGAGGACGGCACGCTTTCGGTCCGGTGGCGTCTCGAACTGCAGCCATTTCGCGACGCTACGTCGGGGAAACCCCGTTCGCCGCCCGATCTCGCTGCACGTCAGCCCTTGCTGCCGAAGTGCCCGAATTGTCTTTTATATCTCCTCCCGCGACTTGCGATGCGCAAGACGAGACTTCAGAAGGTTGCTGGCCGTGCTGATGTTGTCCGCGTCGGAGAGCAACGCCCTGCCAGTTGCGCGACCGTGTAGGTTCATTTGCTCCTCGATTGCCATGCGAAGGTTCTGCACGATATGAAACCGGTCGGCGACCTGTTCCGCCTGCGGCGCGCCTTGCCGAGCGGCTTGGGCGTAGAGACCGCAGCGATCCCGGCTTATGACTTCCACCTCAGGATGACGCCTTAGCCAGTCGGTGCATGTGAAAACATCACGATCTTCGAGAACATCGATGACGGCGCGACGCTCGAGGTCGATGATGATCGTCCCGTAGTTCTGCGACTTTCGCCAACTCCAATCATCGATCCCGATGATCCGTGCGCGTGGTGGAACAACCTGAGCTGCGCGGAGCAACTGTCGGAGAATAGTATCGTCACTGACCCGGATACCCAGTCGCCGCAAGAGCCGTTCAGATGGGGTGCCGCCAGCGGCGTGCGCCATATGGCCTAAGAGTTGCGCCTGTCGAGACGTCCGGCGCGCATAAGGGGTCGCCACCGCCGCCTCACGATCGGAGAACGTGCGGCGGCGGCAATCCGAGTTCAAACATCGCCAACGGCAAACCTTGAGCTCGATCCAAACCGCTTGGCCTTGAGCGGGAAAGTCCTCGATCCGACGGTGCCTCCAACCATGTCGTTGTCTTGAGGGCGCCCCGCACTCAGGGCAGATGCCATTCGGAGCCAGCCTGCCAGACACGACCCACGCACCCGTCTCAGTCTGGCGGACCTCACCCACCAGCACGCTGCTGGTGGGTGCCCAATGCTTCTTCGATACCACGGCTACATCCCTTCAATCTGCGAAGCTTGTTCAGACCGTGACACACAAATTGAGGATGACCCGAATTAAGGGCTACGCGACACCTGGGGTGATGCCGTCTCAGAATGTTCGGACGGGGTTTCAGTGAGCGATGTGCCTCAGCAGTTTCGAGCCATGCGATACCCGGCATCCGAGGCCGATCCTTCATCGGCAAAGCTCACCCGGTTCTTCGGGGAAATCTTCAGAAATCCGGGGCAATGAGGCAGGTGATAGATCTTGGAATTGGCGTTGCCGAGAACAGAGGCCGCAGGTGCGGTCTGCTCAGGCTCCGCCGTGAACTGGTGTTGCCCGTGGGCAACCGAGATCTGTGGGAAGGTTACGCCCTCCGCGTCCGGGCTGAGCCACATCCAGACCGGGCCGAGAACGGCTTACGTGCGAAGACGACCGCGCCATCTACCCAGGTGATGGTGTCGGGGCGATAGAGGAACGCATAGAACTCCTTGTATGAGCCGCGGCCAACCGCATGCGACTGGAGCGTGTCCCACTCGGCGCCGGTGCGCGCCTCCAGCGCCGCTTCCAAAGCGTACGGAATCTCCTCCGACATGACCTCCTGAACAGCCAGCAGGTCGAACCGACTGGCGACTTCCGCAACTGCGGCCAGATCTTTTCCGTTGTTCCAACCCAGATGTTCGATGTCCCAGTTCGCGATCACGGCGTCGGACAGAGCGGGCAGGGGGGCAAGACATGCCAGTCCGATCAAGAACCACTGAACCATTTTTCGCAAGCGCCTTCAGCGTGTCTGGCAGTTCGGGCATACAGCTGGCTGTGAATCCGCCAAGGGTCCGGATCGCCCCGGTGGAAGTTGTTGTTCGGAGCAGGTAGGCCGCCTGGGCGAGGTCAATGTCGGCCTGTATGTTGATCCGCAGGGTCTCGCACATATGCGCGCCGCCATGTGGAGTGAAAACTGAAGAAGCAGCTCAGACATGAGACCCTTCACGATTACGGTCATGTCGCAGATATCCCGTGCATGGCGCGCGATATCAGGGTTATGGCGCCGCTGGGGCAGGGGTTCTCGCCTTTCCAGGCCTCTCTGCGGGCAACGGCGGAGTTGCGCGCCCGGACCCCGGGCTCGATGCCACCGGCTGAGCGGCTCTTCCTCATGGCTGCGGATCACGCGATGCGTGATGCCCGGGCCGCACGGTCCGGCCTGGCCGAGCCGTGCGGCCTGGAGGGCGGGCCGCGTGGACCCATGCGCGCGATGTGGTCTTGCTGCCATCCTGCGGGTGAAACGAACTGAGGTAGACGCCGAATGCTCCGTCCATCGAGATGATCATAACACCGCTGGGATCATATTTGGCACATTACCATAAGCGTTCAATATCGGGAATCTACATCCACTTTTTTGATTTTCACAAGCTTGCATCGCGATATACACGCCGTGCGTGTTAATACACGCTTGACATGTTGGTGATATGTATTCATCTAGTGTGTTACTCAACACGCGAGGAGATATATGAAGATCAAGGCAGTGCGCGAACTCCTGGGTATGACCCAGAAGGATGTCGCGGAGAAAATGAACACGACGCAACAGACGATCGCCCGGTGGGAAACCGGCAAGACCAAGATGAACGTCGATCAGATCAAGAATCTTTGCCTGGTGTTGCATTGCACCGCAGACATCCTTTTGGAAACGGATCCCGATCCCGCTGAGTGGCGAGGCAATCCCTTTGCAGTCTCTGACAATGGGACCCCTTACGGTACACTGCGCCTGCAGGTGGCTGGCGAGGAGCGGAACTATCCGATTGATGACGATGCGGTGAAGTCATTGAAGTGCCAGTTCGGCATCGGTCGCACCTCCAAGCATCGCAAAAACACGACCTGGATTCAGAGCCAGACCATGGACAACAAGCTTCTGATGATCAATCCGGCGTATTTGGAAAAGGTGTCCTGGATTTCAGATAACGTGAACGAGATGCCCGGTTACGAGCATCCAGAGGTGTATCGCGCCCTCGAGACGGTAGATCTTGAGCCTGGCGAAGACGGGGTAATCGACATCGCTGACCTGTCGGGTGAGATGAAGCGGGTCTGCGAGGAGATTGTCAAAGCAAGAACCGAAGAAGAAGTTGGCCGCATGGCGAGCCATATCACGATCGTTTACGGGGACGGGTCATCTGAATCGGCGGTGATGGATGAGGCCGTCGGTTACGCCATTTCCGCGCTGGAGATGGACCCGCCCGAGTCTGGCAGAGACTCTTTCCTTCTCACCTATCAGGAGGCCGGTTATGAGACAGAACTCGTTAATCTGAGGCGGGTTGCACTGATCGAAATCCCCTCCAGCCTCTACTTCCGCCTCACTGCGTCGTAGCGGGGCGCCATCCTGGTTGCACGCCTCTACATGATCAGCCCGCATGGCGCGCGGATCGATCTGGCACCTGAGGTCACCAATGCCGTCCTTGCAGGGCAGGCCATCCCGCATCCGCACAGCGGAGAGATCGTCGAGAACCCGGCCCAGTCGACCTATATCGGATATGATCTGCGGGCAGATGCGTTCTAGACCGCAACGGCACCGGCCGATCTGCAACAGCCGTGCTGACTTGCGAAAATAGTCTGAAAATCATTTAACTTTGTTGGTAATCTTGGTCCGAAAAGGGTGTCTTGTTACAGTAACGTAGCGAAATGGCTACGATACTGTAACGGTCTTCAGGGAGCCTCGAGAGGCGTCATGGCTCCGGAATCGTCTTTTGTGAGACCTGCGTTCAGCTCGTCCATGATGCTGCTGGCCGTACGCTGCAGGCCGCGCGGATCAATCAAGGGATCCGCGATCTCGGCCGAGACATAGACGGTGTCAGATGTTCGAGGAACTCCCAAGCGGCCTTTCGATCCGCCTTATATTCCACCATGAAATAGCGTTGCCACATCTATTATTTCGCCAAGAGCCCAATTGTGATATGCTAAGATATGGTGGGCTGAGGAATCGGACATGCAGCGTAGTCATGGATTTTATTTCACTTGCACCCTTAAATCTGTAGTTTGCGCAGCGATTGCTTCCATGTTTTTTGATGCATCACCAACTTATGCGGGTTCCGGTATTCTGCGCGCTGAAGTGATTTCTGCAAATGCTCGACAGAACAGAAAATTTTGCAATACTCATTGGGATGGGGGATGGCTTGGACCGATATCATCGGTGCGCTCATACCCTGCAATTAAAATTAGTGGAAGTGATCTTGCAGGCTACCAATCGAACGCAGACCCCGTTATAAATTTATTACATTATTTCAATGTTAATGCAGCATTGAACGGCAAGATTGAACCTCTCAAAGGTTTTGTTTTGCAGATGGCCCAACACCGGCAATTTAGCAAATTATCAGTTTACAGACCGAAAACGTGGCATGGAAAGGTCCCATCCTGGCTGTCGAGTTATAACGGTCTTGCTGAACCTGCCTATTCAGCAGCTCTCTTGCTCGTGCCTATTTCACACTCATACGTCTTGCTTGAACCATACCTGACCAGCGAAGAGAAAAAACTAATTCGACAATGGGGTTCTGCGATTTACAAAATGTCCAAGAATGCCAACGACGGCACCTCCGGAAAAGCCAGAGCGTATGATCGAAAAGCTGCGAAAGCAGCAGGTTTTGTAAGTTGGGGTGCTGCGTCCGGGGATAGGTCCGCTTACCGCGATGGCGTTTCGCTTTTCCGTAGCGTTGTCAGACATATTTCTCGGGATGGAAGTGATGACTTTTTCACGGTTGGTGGTCATGAAGGGTATGAGTTGAAATACCTCAACATGACTTATGGTCATCTTAGTATTGCGGCTGGAGTTATGGAAAGCGTTGGAGATAGTGGATTCGGGTATCGTCAAGGCGGCGGAAGTCTGGCGGATGGGCTGAACTTCTTGATCACACAAAGCTTTAGCGCGTCCGCGCGCACAAGTATTTCCCCAAAACAGAACGAACTTCGTTTTGCTAGTAGATCAAGACAGGTCACAGATTCCACTTGGTCATTTCTAGAGTTTGCTGAACGTTCAGCAGCAGCTCAAACTACTATCCCGGGGCTGAAGCGCGCTTTAGGAGTAAGGGGTGCAAAAGGATTTTATGGTGGCCACCACGGTGGTTACACAAGCTGTCTATTCTAACGAAAATTTATAGATTTATAACTCGAAATTCGCTTGCGCACCGGGGCGGGCGGCGGAAGATATGCCCACATATCGGGCCTAGCCGCGGTCTGCCCTGAGGCGATCAGACAGCGGTTAGGGGCGATGATCTGAACATCTACCTTATCGATTTCGTCTGCGCCTCCAGAGACGGATATCGAAGACTGTGGCGAGTCGTCCGGGCTTTCCGGACTGACGAGGACCGGCGAAGACTTGGAGCCGCTGCTGGATCTTAGGTCGGATCAATATGGAATCCGGACGATCCTGAAGGGCGAGAACGCCAAGTTCAAATTCGAGATCGTGCGGGAGGGGCGCATCAACCTATCGGGCGACATGCATGCAGATTTCGGCGTCCCGATGCTCGGCAGAGAGGACATGTATGCCGAAAAGTTCCTGGCAAATGATGACCGCTGGAACGATACATCGGTGATGAGCCGTGACATCATCGACCTTTCGATATCGATGTCACGCTGGGGGCCGATCCCGGAGGCGTTCTGGTTGAAAGCGGAGGAGGCGTATAGCCGCGACGCCGTGCGGAGCTCCTGCCAGAAAGCGGTCGAAAGGATCCGGACGCCGGAGTGGCTCGAAAAAGACGCCTTTCAGATGCCGATGGACTAAGCCGCCCTCGACGAGATCATGGCGGTGTATGGTGGCCCGAAAGAGCGCGCGCCTTGCCCCTGCCGCCGCCGCTCAGTAGTCGCAGTAACCATTGACCTGCGGGGCGCGCGCCTCCCTGACAACGCGCCAGTCCATCCCCTCGATGATCACGTCGACCTCGGTGCAGTCAGGGCTGTCCCAGTCCCCCTTCCAGCGTGCCTTCACGAGACGGCTGGCCGGCCTATAACTGATCATCATCTGGTACTGCTCTTCGCCGCCATAGGGGAAGTTGCCGACTTCCCCCGTCCGCAGGTCCACGACCTTGGCGAAGCGGCAAGAGCCGCCACAGCCGATTTCGATGAGCGTGTAGTGGCCGCCAAAGTTCATCCCCGCAGCGACGCCCTCCCGGATACGGGTGCGCATTGATCTATGCGACTTGTCCCGTCCGCTGAAGTCGGGATTGCGCGCCGCCCCGTTCAGCATCTCCGTGGCCGGGTAGTCGCCGAACCGGGCAGGGGAGTCGGCGGCGCCGGACGATGCGCCGGCCGCAAGCGAACCCAGGGCAAGCAAGACATATGCGGCCATCCTGGCCGGGGCAAGAGAGGGGAGTTTCATAGTTCTTGTTCCATTGCAAAAACCCGGCTGAATCCGCACAAATGATTGTGCCGCGCCGGAATGTGGGGTCTGAAGACCCTATGCGGCACAATCCCCCTTCACAAGCGGTGGGGTGCCCGATCATGCAGCAAAAGCAGTCCGGTTCCGATTGAGCCGGCTCCTGTATTTTTGCGGAAGTCTTCCAGCGCCTGGAAGCCGGGCGAAGGCACCGGATCGGGCGTGGCGGTATGATGTGGCCCAGTTTCGGACGGTTTCCCGCCTTACCATCACGCCACGTTCAGCGAGCAGATCCTCAATGTCCGCCGTGCTGAACCCAAACCGATGATATGTCCAGACCGCATAGGCGACGATCTCGCGAGGAAAACGGTAGCCTTTCAGCCTCGGCATCGTGCAAGGTATCTTCATCTCGATCGCCTATGTGAAAGCCAATGTGCAAACAAGTTGGCAATCCCCGCCGCCCCCCATGCCGAGCGATTCGATGATCGCGCGGACAGTTGGCGGACTCTGATAGCAGAGGCAGGCGATCTGCACCCGATCAGGCCGCGCGGCCGTGCAGCGCAACCTGACATGGATGCAGGCGCGCGGCCTGATCCGCGAGGTCACGGGGCAGGGGCGGTTTGCTCAAATCGCCCCTGCCGCGATGACCCTTCAGGCGTTGAAATTCAGGCGCAAGCCCGGTCTGGGCCAGCGTAGATGCACCAGCGCGCCGGTGGTTGACAGGGTGACATAAGCGTCCCGCATATCGGCGCCGCCAAATGCGATATTGGTGCAAAATGGATCTGGTGTCGCGATTTCATCAAGGATGTCGCCATCGGGCGAAATCACAAGGATAGCCCCGCGATAGATTTGGCCAATGCAGATATTGCCATCGGCGTCGAGCGCCAGCGAATCAAAGCCCCGCTTGCCATCCGGCGAGGCCACCAGCCGCCCCCCATGCGCCGCGCCAAGGGTAGGATTGAGAACCGGCTGCCCGGACGCGTCCAGATCAAAGGCCCAGAGGCGACAGGTGAACGTTTCGGTCACCCACAGCGTGGCGCCATCCGGGGACAGGCCCACACCATTGGGGCTGTGGATGGGAAAGATGACCTCGGTCAGCGCACTGCCGTCGATCCGGCCATAAAGGACCGCCCCGCGATCCATGTCCCGTTCGCGGACCTTGCCGTGATCGGTCATCCAGAATCCGCCATTCTGGTCGAAAACGATGTCGTTGGGCCCCTTCAGCGGGGCCTTGTCGGAGTGGGTGTAAAGGACACTGACCTGACCCGTCGCAAGGTCGATGCGTTCCACCCGACCGCCGGAATAATCCAGCGCCTGACCTGCGGGCAACAGGCCTTCTTCGGCGCTTTCCTTCCAGGCAAAACCGCCGTTGTTGACGATATACAGCGCGCCATCGGGACCGATTGCCGCGCCGTTCGGGCCACCGCCGGTCTGGGCGATGGCGGTCTGGGTACCGTCGGGGGCGACGCGCGTGATCTGGCCGCGCGCGATCTCGACCAGTATGACCGAACCGTCGTCCATGATGATCGGGCCTTCGGGGAATCTGAGGCCGGTGGTGATGATGCGGATGTCAGGCGATGTCATGACTGGGCTCGCTGGTTGGGGCGTCAGCCTGGGTCAGGCCAAGCGCGCGTGTTTCGGAATAGGCCAGCCGCGCAAAGGAAACGTCCATCGAGGTCCGGACATCGATCACGGCGGGCCGCTTGTTGGTGCGCATCGCGTCAACTGCTTGGGTCAGCGCGTCGGTCAGTTCATCACGCCCGGCCGCGCTGTAGCTGTCGCAGCCCATGCCACGCGCAATCGCGGCGTAATCGACGCGGTTGAACTGTGTGGCGAAGGGGCCGCGCGAATGCTGTGACCAGCCCAAGGCGTCATTGTTCATCACCACGCACAGCACCGGCAGCGCGGCCTCGACCGCGGTCAACAAACCGTTCATCGTCATCGAGAATCCGCCGTCGCCGCAAAAGGCCACGACCGGACTGTCCGGCGACAGCAGCTTGCGTGCCATGGCCGAGGGCACCGCGTAGCCCATTGGCCCGGCGCCCGCCGGTTGTATGAATTTTCCGGTGCCCTGCGTGCGCAGGCAGTGCAGCATGAAGATGCGGTTTTCGCCCGCGTCGCAGGTATAGATCGTCCGGGGCGGCAGGGTGTCCTGCATCGCCTGGATGATTTCGTGCGGATATATCGACGTTGCACCCGGTGCGGATGACGGCAGCGGGGCGGTCAGCGGGGCGCTCAGCGCGCGGTGCCAGCCGTCACTGGCAGGGCCGTCGGGCCATTGCGCGGTCAGTGCGTCCAGAATCGCAGCGGCGTCACCGATCAACGTCTGCGTGGCCGGTAGGGTCCAGGATGCGTTGCGCGGTTCGATGTCGATCTGGATCAGGGCCTGTCGCGTGGGGTCGATCAGGTCGGGGTTGGCCTGCACCGTGTCGGATGCCGACAGTTTGGTGCCGATGGCAAGGATCACGTCTGCGCGGCCCACCGCGCAGTTGGCCAGTGGATTGCCATAGCCGCCATAGACACCGCAGGATTGCGGGAAATTGTCGTCAAACACGCCCTTGCCGGCGGGCGAGGTCACGACCGGAATCCCGGTTTTGTCCGCGAACCGCGTCAGCGCGTCTTCGGCCGCTCCGACGCGGACTCCGTTCCCGGCGATGATCAACGGGCGCGCGGCGCGGCCCAGAAGATCCAGCGCGGGGCGAAGGGCGGGCAGGCCGGGATTTGCGGCGGTGATGTAGGGCGCGGTCGGATAAATGCGCGGCACGCTGTCCCCGCCTGCGGTGCCGTCCAATGCGCGCAGTCCATAGATCATCGCCACCGGCCCCGGCGTCCCGGCCAGCGCGTGTTTGATGGCCAGTTGCGTGCCGATGACCGCGGGATTCGGGGCGTCGGCGGTAAAGACCTGTTTGGTGATGGCCGCAAATGCCTGCCGGGCGTCCCAATTGCCATATTCGCCGGTGCCGGATTGGTAGGGCGCGTGCAGGGCATATCCCGGCGTGTCGGAAAAATCCGTCAGCAACAGCATCGGGGAGGACGATAGATGCGCTTCGATCGTGCCCAGCATTCCATTGCCCAGAACCCACGGCCCCTGTCCCAGCAGAACCCCCGGCACGCCGGTCATGCGTCCCACGGTTTCGGCCATGACGGCGCCTAGGCTTTCCTCGCGGACCAGGATGGTGCGGATCTGGTTCTGCCGTTTTTCCAATGCGCCGAAAATACGCCCGGTATGGCCGCCTGACAGGCCAAAGACATATTTGATCCCGGCGGAAATTAACACATCTACGATTGCCTCTGCCGCAGGAACCGGGGTTTCGTACAGCTGTTGCCAAGTCATGTGGGGGTCTTTGTCTGGGCTTGCAGATGGGCCAAAATCGGCGTTGCTCCATCCGAGATGTCCAGTTGAATGGCGCGTCGTGCTGTGTCCTTGTCCCCGTCACGCAAAGCGTTGATCAAGGTGATATGGCGGTGCTCTTTTGGGCTGCTGGGTGCCTCGCGGTGCTCGTATAGGGCATTCAGCAACGGCCCCATCTGAAGCCATAGACCCTCGACAATCCTGAGCAACCGTAGAGAGCCGCTAGCCGCACATAGGGTCAGGTGAAACTGCTGATTATAGGCCAATGCCGAGGCGTAGTCGGCGTTTTCCTTGGCGTAAATCAACTGCGTGTGGAGAGCCGTCAGCGTGTTGATTGTTGCGGGGCTGGTCCGCTCGGCGGCGCGATATACGGCCTCGCCCTCAAGAAGTTCGCGCAGTGTGCGCAGGTCTTCGTAACCCGCCGCGTCCAGCTGTGGGACGATAAACGAGCGCCCGGCGGTTTGCGTCAACGCCCCCTCAGCGGCCAGTTGCACAAGCGCCTCGCGCACGGGGGTCGGGCTGATCCCAAGGCCAGCGGCTAGGTTTCGAATGGTTAGCTTAGCGCCGGGTTTGAACCCGCCGGTCATCAAGTTGCGCTTTAGCTCGTTATAGGCCTCGGTCGTGAGATTCACATGCGCCAAAGAGCGCATTTTGTATTCTGACGGTTCGGTTGCGGTCATCTGATGCCCCTTTGTGACGAGAGTCCAGTTGGCCGCCGTAAATATCGCAGATGGCGGGCAGGGTCACTTTATATCAGCCGCCTTGCTTGATCAAGTTTGATATATCATATTTCATCTTGATATATCAAATACCATTTGCTAGACGTTTCGCTGTTCTCGGGAGGAACAGGACGAGGGAGGAGCGACGATGAGCGCAGATTCGAATCAATCGGGGCAGGCGACCGTTGCGGTCACGCTGGCCGCATCACTAAAGCGGCATGGCATTGACGTGCTGTTCGGGCAAAGCCTGCCAAGCGCGCTGCATCTGGTCGCGCCAGATTTCAACATGCTTCAGGTCAACTACCGGACGGAAAACGCCGGTGGGACAATGGCAGACGGCTATGCGCGGATCTCAAACAAGATCGGTGTTGTGACGGCACAGAACGGCCCGGCAGCGACGCTGCTTGTGCCACCCCTCGCCGAAGCGATGAAGGCATCGGTGCCGATCCTTGCCGTCGTGCAAGAGGTCGATCGCGCCAGCACGGACCGCAATGCGTTTCAGGAATTCGACCACATGAGCCTGTTTGCGTCCTGCACCAAATGGGTGCGTCGCATTGATACGGCGAACCGCGTTGAGGACTACGTTGATATGGCCGTGACGGCCGCAACAACAGGGCGGCCGGGGCCGGTTGCATTGCTTTGCCCCGCGGATCTGTTGAACGAAGTGCATAGTCTGGCCAAGGCCCGCGTGTCCGAAATGGGCCACTTCCCGCTGGACCGCGTCGCGCCTGATCCTGATCGCATCCGGGAGGCGGCGCGCCTGATCGCCGCTGCGAAGGCACCCCTGGTCATTGCCGGTGGTGGCGTCCATTTGTCCGATGCCGTCGAGGCGCTATGCGAGTTGCAAGAGGCTGTCAGCCTTCCGGTCGGGACGACAAACATGGGCAAGGGCGCGGTTGACGAAACGCATCCATTGTCGCTTGGGGTGTTGGCCAACGCGCTGGCCACGGGCTCCCTCACACGCCCGATGAAGGCGCTGCTGGACGAGGCCGATGTGGTCCTGTTGATCGGTACGCGCACCAACCAGAACGGCACCGACAGTTGGAAACTGTACCCCCAAGGCGCCACGTTCATCCATATCGACATCGACGGCACCGAGGTTGGCCGCAACTACGAGGCGCATCGTCTGGTTGGGGACGCGCGCCTTGCACTGCGCGCCCTGAAGGACGCGCTGATGACCGAAGATCTAAGCGCCCAACAGGCCGCGCGGCCTGCCCTGGAGGACCGGATCGCGCAGATGCGCGAAGAGGGCCGACAGGGCGCCGCGCCGCAAACCACATCGGACAAGACGCCGATCCGCCCCGAGCGGATCATGGCCGAGCTTGAGGCGCGCATGGACACCGAAACCATCGTAGCGGCCGATGCCAGCTATTCGTCCCTGTGGGTTCTTGGGTTTCTCACCGCGCGCCGCGCCGGTCAGCGGTTTCTGACGCCGCGCGGTCTGGCGGGGCTTGGGTGGGGGCTGCCGCTGGCCATCGGGGCCAAGGTCGCAGCGCCCGAAAAGAAGGTCTTCACGGTTGTCGGTGATGGAGGCTTTGCCCATAGCTGGCAAGAGCTTGAGACAGCCCACCGCATGGGATTGGACCTGGTTGTCATCGTGTTAAGCAACGGCATCCTTGGCTTTCAAAAGCACGCCGAGCTGATCAAGTTCGGAGGCCACACCGGGGCCATCGGTCTGGGATCGGTCGATCATGCGGCCGTCGCACGGGCCGTAGGATGCGAGGGGATCCGCGTCGAAACCATAGATCAGCTAAAGACCGCTCTGGACCACGCCATGACCGCCAAAGGCGTCATCGTTCTAGACGTGGTCACGGATGCCGATGCGCATCCGCCGATCACGATGTTCGAAGGTCACCTTTGAGAGGGGCGCGACATGCAGCTTGTTCTACAGCTATTAATGTCCGGAATCCTTCTGGGCGGGGTCTATGCGTTGGCGGCGCTGGGTCTGAATATGATCTTCGGCGTCGCCAAAATCGTCAACTTCGCGCATGGCGAATTCCTGATGTTGGGGATGTACGCCGGTTTCTGGCTGATGGTGCTGACCGGCATCAACCCCTATTGGGGATCGCCGTTGATCGCGGTCGGGTTTTTTGGGCTGGGCATGGCTTTTTATTGGGGCATCATGCGGTTCACGATCTATTCGACCGAACTGACCCAGGTGTTCACGACGCTGGGTCTGTCGATCGCGCTTCAGAACCTTGCATTGGTGCTTTTCTCGGCTGATTACCGCACCGTTCAGACCATGCCGGATGGCATGTCGTCACTGCAATTCTGGGGCTTTCACCTGTCTACCGACCGCGTGATTGCGTTCTTGTTTGCGATGGCGATTTTCGCGGGTCTCACCCTGTTCCTGCGGCGCACATTCACCGGTCGCGCGATCGAGGCGGTTTCGCAGGATCTGATGGCGGCCCGGCTGATGGGGATCGACACGCAGAAGATTTTCTTGATCACCTTTGGTCTGGGGATCAGCATCACGGGTGTTGCCGGTGCGGTTCTGGTGCCGTCCTTCTATGCTTTTCCATCCATCGGCACCTTCTTTGTTCTGATCGCCTTTGTCGTCGTTGTTCTGGGTGGGTTGGGCAGCGTGACCGGCACGGTAGTGGGCGGTATCGCGCTGGGGTTGATTGAATCCTACGTCGGGTATTTCAGTCCAGACCTGAAGGAGGCAACCCACTTCATCCTGCTCATCCTGCTTCTGTCCATCCGGCCGCACGGCCTGTTGGGTGTGAAGGGCGCGGAAAAGGAGACGCTCAAATGAACTGGCTGTCAGACTATTTCGATATACGGCGCACCGATGCGATCTGGACCTTGCTACTGCTGGTGATGACGCTGGGGCTGCCATTGTTCATCTCGAACGACTACTATCTGAACGTGCTCGTTCTGGTGTTCCTCTATGCTGGCATGGCTTCGGCGTGGAACATTCTGGGCGGCATGGCGGGGCAGTTTTCGCTGGGGCATACGGCGTTCTTCGGCACGGGGGCCTATACCTCGACGTTGCTCTACAACTATGTGGGGGTTTCGCCTTGGCTGGGGCTGGTTGCGGGCGGCATCCTCAGCATGGTCTTTGCCGTGATCATCGCCTATCCGGCGTTCCGCATGCGCGGCGTTTTCTTTGCAATGGCGACGCTAGCCTTTGGCGAGGCAATCCGCATCCTGCTGATCTATTCGCGCAAGTTCGTGGACATGCCTTATGGTCTGTCAATCAACTGGGATCCCGGTTTCAGCCGTATGATCTTTGAGGAACGCGCGTCCTATGCGTTTCTGGCCGGGGCGTTCCTGTTGATCGTCACGCTGGTCGCCTACGGATTGTCGCGCAGCTATATCGGCACCTATCTGCGCGCCATTCGCGACAGCGAAGAGGCCGCCGTTGCCGCCGGTGTGCCCATGCGCCGCTACAAGATGATCGCGCTGCTGATCTCGGCCTTCTTCACATCCGCGGGCGGCACGATCCTGGCGCAATATGTCCTCTATATTGAGCCGACGACCGTTTTCAGCATCAACTATTCGATTGATCTGCCGCTGATGGCTCTGATTGGCGGGATCGGCACCGTGGCCGGGCCTATTCTGGGGGCCGTCATTGCCCTGCCGTTGCGGGATGTGTTGCTGGAAGTGTTTGGCGGTGCCGCGGCGGGGATGCACCTGGTCATCTATGGGGTGCTGCTGATGGTGATCGTCATCATCCTGCCTGACGGGTTGATCGGCGGCGTCAAGTCACTGCTGCGCCGTCTGCGGCGTGTCCAGACAACTGGAAACCAGACTGCCGGAAACCAGACAGCTGACAAGCGGGGTCGCAAATGATGTTGCAGATCGACAATGTAACCAAGCGCTTTGGCGGGCTGGTCGCTGTGGATGCGGTATCGCTCACCGTGAACGAGGGCGAGATCCTCGGCCTGATCGGCCCGAACGGGGCCGGCAAGACGACGCTGTACAACGTGATCGCCGGCACCTTTCCCGCGACCGAGGGCAGCGTGCATTTTCGCGGCCAGCGGATCGACGGCAAGCGGGCGGATGAAACCTGCATGCTGGGCCTGGCGCGCACGTTCCAGATCCCGCAGGTGTTTGCCTCGATGACGGTGGGTGACAGCATCATGGTGGGGGCCTTCCTGCGCAGCCGGTCGCGCCGTGTGGCGCGGCGCCGCGCCGAGGAGGTCGCCGAGGCCGTTGGCCTGGGCCATCGTTTCGATCTGGCGACAACATCTCTGACCACAGCCGAACGCAAGCGACTGGAGGTGGCCCGCACGCTGGCCACCGATCCAGGCATGATCCTGCTGGACGAGGTGATGGCCGGGCTGAACCATACCGAGGTGAACCTGATGCTGGATCTGGTGTCGTCGCTGCGCGATGGCGGTCTGACGGTCCTGTTTGTTGAACATAACCTATCCGCGGTGATGAAGATTTGCGACCGGATCGCGGTTCTGGATCATGGCGCCAAAATTGCCGACGGGCTGCCCACCGAAGTGATGGAAAACCGCGAGGTGATCACCGCCTATCTGGGCGCGCCGGTCGAGGACGACGAAACCCGAACAGGAGGCGAGCATGCTTGAAGTCAAGAACCTTCACGCCGGATACGGGGATGCCGAAGTTCTGTTCGGCATCGACCTGAAGGTCGAAAAGGGCGAAGCGGTCGCGATTGTCGGCTCGAACGGGGCGGGCAAGACAACGCTGCTGCGCGCGCTGTCCGGCATCATCGCCCCAACGCAAGGCCACGTGCGGCTGCTGGGCGAGGACGTGGCCGGCATGCATACCCATGCGCTGGTCGAAAAGGGGATCGTCATGGTCCCCGAAGGGCGGCGCCTGTTTCCGCGCATGTCCGTGCGGCGCAATCTGGAAATTGCCGCCTATTCGAAACGCGCCCGCCCCCATATCGACGCGCGGCTGCGCGAGGTCTACGAGCTGTTCCCGATCCTTCAGGAACGCTCGGACCAATTGGGCGGGACACTGTCGGGGGGGCAGCAACAGATGGTCGCCATCGCGCGCGGTCTGGTGGCGACGCCGCAGATCCTGATGCTGGACGAGGTGTCTTTGGGATTGGCACCGGTGATGGTGTCACGGGTCTATGAAGCGATCCGCGCCATTCGCGACACGGGCGTCACGTTGGTTTTGGTTGAACAGAACGTAAGTCAGGCACTGTCCGTCGCGGACCGTGCCTATGTGGTCCAGCAAGGCAAGGTCGTATTGTCCGGCACCGGTGAGGAGCTGAAGGACAACAAGGAGGTGCGACGCGTCTATCTGGGTCTTGGTCCATCAGAGGAGGAAAACTAATGACTATGAATCGTAGAAAGTTCGGGCAAGCAGCCCTTGCTGCGGGTGCCGCCACGCTGGCCTCGCCTTGGTTGCGCGCGGCACATGCGTCGGGGGATGCGGCACGGCTGGGCGTGCTGCTGCCGCTGTCGGGGCCATTGGCGTCACTGGGCAATGATGTGCATCGCGGATTTCAGTTGGCCATTGATATGGTGAACGAGAATGGCGGCGTGTTCGGGAAACCGGCCGAGATGATCTCGGTCGATGTGCCGTCCTCGACCGAGGCAACATCGCAGGCCACCCGCCTGATCACTAGTGAGAATGTCGGCGTTATTCTGGGCTCTTACGCGTCGTCGATTTCGTTCGCGGCAAGCCAGGTGGCCGAGCGCAACAAGGTAGTCTATTTCGAGCAGGGCGCGGTGGCCGATGACATCACCAGCCGTGGGTTCAAGCACCTCTTCCGGTTCATTTATCCCGCGTCCGAACTGGGCGGCGGTGCGGCGACATTTACGCTTGAAAAGGTGCTACCGAAAATTGGCATGGCTGCGGGCGACGTCAAAGTGGCGCTGCTTTACGAAGACAGCTTCTATGGGACGGCTGTTGGCGAAGGGGCCCGCAAGGTTCTGACCGAAAACGGTGTGAACATCGTCGATGACACATCCTATAGCTATAAGACCACCGATCTGTCGCCGATGGTGCAACGCTATAAGCAGTTAGAGCCCGACATCCTGATCGTGTGTCAGTATACGCCTGACGGCATCCTGTTCTGGCGTCAGGCCCGCGAGGCGGGGCTAGAGGTCAAGGCAATCGTCGGCAATGGCGGCGCGCATAACGTGGGCGAATTTGCCGAGGCGTTGGGTGACGACGTGAATGGCGTGCTGAACGCTGGAACATCGGTTTACATCGACAAGGCTGGCCTGACAGAGGAGGCCGCACAGACCTTTACCCGCTTCCATGAACAGCACGCTGTGCGGTTCGAGGGGCGTCAGGCCTCTGCGCACACCGGTATGGGGTTCAACGCGATGTGGACGGTTCTGAACGACATTCTGCCAGAGGCGGGCAGCATGACCCCCGAAGCCATCCGGCAGGCCGCGTTGGCCTTGGACAAACCAATCGGGTCCAGCATCGTGGGTTGGGGCACAAAATTTGACCCCGAAACCCAGAACAACACCCGGGCCTTCCCGACCTATGACCAGTGGCAGTCCAAGCAGATCGCGACAGTTGCCCCTGACCAGTTCGCGGTTGCCGACATCAAGGCGCTGCCAATGCCCACATGGGGCGCGCGTGGCGACATCTGATCGCACTTAACAGGGGGCGCGATACCGCGCCCCTTGACCGTTCAAGACCTGACAGGACCATCACGATGTTGAGCTACAGAAAACTGGCCCCCGCGCCGGGCCTTTCGTTGATCGAAATTGCAGATTTGCCACAACCGGCTGCGGGGCAGGTTCTGGTCGATGTGCAGGCGGTCGGGATCTGCGGATCGGATCTGCATGTGCGGGACTGGAGCGCGGGATATGATTTCATGGTGCCGCATCTGCCCCTAACCTTGGGTCACGAATTTGCGGGAACGGTGGCGGCGGTCGGGCCGGGTGTCAGCACTGTGGCACCGGGGGACCGGGTGACGGTCTGGCCGTCCAGCCCTTGCGGAGTCTGCCCTGCCTGCATGTCGGGACGCCAGCAGAATTGCCGGGACAAGCGCACGGTGGGGCTGTATTCAAACGGCGCGTTTGCGCCGCAGGTCATGGTACGCGCCCAGGGGGCGCTGCGTGTGGATGATGCGCTGGAATTTGAAATTGCCGCCCTGGCCGAACCCCTGTGCGTCGGCCACCGCGCCGTGACGGTGGGCGAGGTCCAGCCGGGCGACCGTGTGGTTGTACTGGGCCCCGGCACAATAGGCCAGGCCATTGCTCTGTCGGCGCGCGAGGCGGGCGCGGCGCATATCACAATCGCAGGCCATGACGATTCACCGCGTCTGGCGGTATGCCGGGCGTTGGGCTTTGACGCGACGATTGATCTGGCCGCACCGGGCGCACATGCCAAACTGGCGCAAGACTGTGCAGGGTCCGACATCGTGTTCGAGGCAACAGGCCGCGCGGTCAGCGTGACCGACGGTCTGGCCCTGCTGCGCCCCGAAGGTGTTTTGGTCATGACTGGCATCCACGGCGAACCTGTCACCTTCGAGCCGGTCGATTTCGTCCGCCGCAAGGCACAGATCCGCGCATCGCACGGCTCGCAGGCGGCGGACTGGACCGCTGTGATCGACATGCTGGGCCGCAAGGGGGCCGCCTTGCGGCCTATGATCACGCATCGTTTGCCGCTGGAGCAGATCGACGAGGGGTTCGATCTTGCCCACAAACGGGCCGCATCGAAAGTGATGATTTTCCCATCCGGAATGCAACTAACCACAGAGGCAGATCAATGAGCGAGATACGTACCGCCCTTGTCACCGGCGCCGCCCGAGGGATCGGCGCAGAGATTGCCCGGCGTCTTGTCGCGGACGGCTGCCGGGTTATCCTGACCGATGTGTTGCCCGAAGTTATGCAAACCGCCCAGGAGATCGGCCAGGGTGCCGTTGCGGCGCCCTTTGACCTGGCCCAACTGCCGCAAATCGAACCTTTTATGCAGAGATTGATCGCCGCGCATGGCCCGATTGACATCATCGTGAACAATGCGGGCATCTCGCCAAAGCATGACGGCAAACGCGCGCCCGTACAGGACACCGATCTGGCCGAATGGCAGGCCGTGATCGACATCAATCTGACCGCCGCCTTTTTGATCTGCAAGGCGGCATTGCCCGACATGCGTGCGCGTAAATGGGGCCGGATCATCAATATGGCGTCGCAAGCGGCGCGGACACGATCAACCGTTGCCGGATCGCATTATGCCGCGTCCAAGGCTGGCCTGATCGGGTTTTCGCGCACCTTGGCGGGCGAGGTGGGAATAGACGGGATCACCGTGAACTGCATTGCGCCGGGCCGTATAGACACACCGATGGCTGCCACCGTTTCGGTCGCCATCAATGCCGCTTACGTACAGACAATCCCGGTTGGCCGCATCGGCACGACCGGTGACGTCGCCCACGCGGTTGCCTATTTCGCGTCTGCCGAGGCAGGGTTCGTCACCGGAACGGTGATGGATATAAATGGCGGCCATTTCATGAGCTGAGGAGAAGCTAGCACCATGACAGATACGATGAACTACGTGAAAATAGACGGGTTCGGCGCGCCCGACGTGCTGAAACTGACAACCGGCCCGCGCCCCGAGGCTGCCGAGGGCGAGGTGCTGATCCGCGTCACCGCCGCGGGCGTCAACCGCCCCGACGTCATCCAGCGTCTGGGCAACTACCCGCCTCCCCCCGGCGCCAGCGACATCCCCGGACTGGAGGTCGCGGGCGAGGTTGCCGCGCTTGGCAAGGGAGTCACCGACTTCGCGGTTGGCGATCGGGTCTGCGCGCTGGTCACGGGCGGGGGCTACGCGGAATATGTCGCGGCCCCGGTACCACAGGTCTTGCCGATCCCCAAAGGGTTCGACGATGTGACGGCCGCCGCCATCGCCGAGACCTATTTCACCGTCTGGACCAACGTGTTCCAGTTGGGGGCGCTGAAAGAGGGCGAGACACTGTTGGTGCATGGCGGCGCGTCCGGGATCGGCACGACGGCAATCCAGCTGGCGCATGCGTTGGGCGCGCATGTGATCGCGACTGTGCGCAGCGCCGAAAAGGCCGATGCCTGCCGTGCCATCGGCGCCGAAACCGCGATTGACTATACGAGCGAAAACTTTGCGGATCGCGTTCTGGAAGTTACTGATAATCGCGGCGCTGATGTCATTCTGGATATGCGCGGCGGTGATTTCTTTCCCGAAAACCTGCGCGCACTGGCGCAAAACGGACGCATGGTCTCCATCGCATCTCTGGCTGGACGCGAGGTGCGGCTGGATATCTCGTTGATGATGCGCAAACGCGCAACGATCACCGGATCGACCCTGCGGGGGCGTCCGGTCAAGGACAAGGGCGCGATCGCGCAGGAATTGCACCAATATGTCTGGCCCCTGTTCGAGCAAGGCAGGATCAAGCCCCAGATCGCGCAAACCCTCCCGTTAGCCGATGCCGCCGCGGCCCATCGCCGCCTGGAAGGCAACGATGTCGTCGGCAAGATCGTCCTGATCTGTGAATGATTGACCTTTGCATGGCCGCGTACCGACAGGCGCGGCCATGCCACCCCGCAGGTGGTGCGGATTGCAGGGGCGGGGTTGGCACGTTATCGGAAGGGCGTGTTCTTCGCTGCCTATCCTTGAGCCTGACAAAACGACATGAGCCAGGACCTTGATATCGATGCCTTTCTTGCGATAGATCTGAAAAAGCGTTTGATCAAGGTTCCGGGGATGACCAGCGGCGCTCCGATGCAATTCGTCAACGTGAAGCACCGGAGCGCCTATAAGAAGATCGACAGCGTTTTGGGTCGCACTCCTTGTCTGCGATGAGGCCCAGAGATTCTGGGATCCCGAGTTCAGCTATGGCGATAGGCACATCCCTCGCCGCGTTGAAATAAATTACTGACCCCATATGGATACAGTTGAGACCGGGCTTGAGCTGATCGCGGAGATGCGCGCCGTCGGGCCGAGAAATCTGGTCATCGCAGGCAGCGTCAAACTGATCAATCTCGCGACCTTCACTTAACGGTTTTCGCAATTTTACACCCGCCGGAACTAAGCTCATGGGTCGGACTAGATAATATGTCGGTCCCGAGTGAAAAGGCTGGTCGGATTTGAATAAGATTTTCTACTCCATGTCACGGCACGAGGCGGAAAACTAACGACAAAAATGTTATTCGTTCGGATTCTGGGAAGAAATTACGTGTGTTTCCAAGCTTAGTGGATCGGACTGATAACAAGATCGTAGGTGCCTTGGTTCTTGTCCTTTTGCTGACAGATCGATCGGAGTACGCGACAGCCAGATCCCGGCGTCTTGCATCCACTTGCGCAGCGTCTCGCGCGAGACCGTCAGGGAGAGTGTCCGATCTTTTGTGTAACTGCGCTTTGGTCCATGCTTCCTGAGAGGAGCAAGGACGATGACGATTTCCAAGGAACTTCTGGACGAACTTCTGAAGGGCTGCGAGCGGCCTGAAGATCTGCTGGGCGATGCCGGGCTGATGAAAGAGCTCAAGATTAAGCTGATGGAGCGGATGCTCGGGGCTGAGCTGACTGCACATCTTGGCTACGAGGAGGGTAAGGATGCCCCGGCCGATCAGGCCAACCGCCGTAACGGCTCATCCGTCAAGAGATTGAAGGGCCAAGACGGCGAACTGCCGATTGCCGTGCCGCGTGATCGGGACGGTAGCTTCGAGTCCGAGCTGGTCAAGAAGGGCCAGACCCGCATTGATGGGATGGATGACAAGATCATCGGGCTCTACGCTGCCGGCCTGACCGTTCGTGACATCCGCGCCCATCTTGAGGATGTCTATGGACTGCAAATATCGCCAGACCTGATCAGCCGCGTGACTGACGCCGTGCTGGACGAAGTCCGGGAATGGCAGTCCCGGGCGCTGGAGCGGATGTATCCGATCGTCATTTTCGATGCGCTTCGGGTCAAAATCCGCGACGCTGACAGCCGGATGGTCAAGAATAAGGCCGTCTACGTGGCCTTGGGCGTCAGCAAGGACGGCGTCCGTGAAGTTCTCGGCCTCTGGATTGCCGACAACGAAGGGGCCAAATTCTGGCTATCTGTGATGAACGAGTTGAAGAACCGCGGGGTTCAGGACGTTCTGATCACGGTCGTAGACGGGCTCAAGGGCTTCCCCGAGGCCATCACCGCCGCCTTCCCAGACGCAACCGTCCAGACCTGCATCGTGCATCTAGTGCGCCATTCGCTGAACTTCTGCGCTTGGAAGGATCGCAAGACCGTGGCTGCCGATCTGCGCCTGATTTACGGCGCCCCGACGGCTGATCAGGCTGCCGCTGAGCTGGATGCCTTTGAGGAAAAATGGGCCGGGAAATACGCTTCGATTGCCCCGGCATGGCGCCGGGCATGGCAGGAGGTGATCCCGTTCTTCGCCTTCGATCCGGCGATCCGCAAGATCATCTACACCACGAATGCCATCGAAAGTCTGAACCGTGTGATCCGTAAATCGATCAAGACCCGCGGTTCGTTCCCAACCGAGGAGGCCGCGACGAAGCTAATCTTCCTGGCCATTCGAAACTTCGAGAAAGGAGGCTGGAATGTCAGAGAGTGGTTTGCCGCCCGCAATCAATTCGCTATCATGTTCGACGAGCGCTTCAATGCGTAACCGTATCTGAAACCCGCATGGACCGGACCAGATACACAGAGTTCATGACACTCCCTCGCCTCAAGCCATTTCGCCAGCTTGCGACGTTCTTCGAGGTTTAGGTGAGGGTAGTAGCGTCCCATTGATCAACTCCATGTAAGGTTCTGTATTGATACAGAATTCGCACTTCGTTTGTGAATCCACTCCGCTACAGTAATTGTTGCAACCAAGTTGAATTGTCCGGCTTTGTGCAAAGTAGAAATGTCCCATTGCCGCACGTTCCAGATCAGCGAGACCTGCTATCGATACAGCCCCACGCTGAGCGACGAGAATGAGGAGACCGCCGATTGGCTTGAGCGCCTTACCTCGAATAAGCGCACCTGGGGTTTTGGTCTGTGCTTTCTGTATCTGCGCAATGTGCAGGGCTATGGCTGGAACCACAAACGCGTCTACCGGATCTACTGCGAACTCGAGCTGAACTTGCTGTCAACGGCGGAGACAAAACCGGCCACGTGGCGGCGCAAAACCAGGCCAGTGGCGGGGTGCCAAGCGCCATCGCGCGTGCGCTCCCCAGATAGCTGGCGCGTGCCATGGCGCATTGGCCCGGAGGGCCAATTCTGCAATGTGTGATCAGGTGGCGGCTTGGGCCTTTCGGGCGCGGCTTTGGCCGAGGCGATAGCTGTCGCCGTTCATCTCGAGAATGTTTACGTGGTGTGTCAGTCTGTCGAGCAGCGCGCCGGTCAGGCGCTCGGTGCCGAAGGTTTCGGTCCATTCGTCGAATGGCAGATTGCTGGTGATCAGCGTGGACCCGCGCTCATAACGCTGCGAGATCAGTTCGAACAAGAGCTCGGCGCCGGTCTTGGACAGTGGCACGAAGCCCAGTTCGTCGATGATCAGCAATTTGATGCCAGCCAGCTGCTTTTGCAGGCGGAGCAGACGGCGCTCGTCTCGGGCTTCCATCATCTCGTTGACCAGCGTCGCGGCGGTGGTGAAGCTGACCGAGAGGCCCTTTTGGCAGGCCGCCAGCCCCAGCCCGAGGGCAACATGGGTCTTGCCGGTGCCACTGGGCCCCAAGGCGATGACATTCTCGCGCCGCTCGATCCAGTTGCATCGCGCGAGTTCCAGCACCTGCATCTTGTTGAGCTTTGGGATCGCCTTGAAGTCGAAGCCGTCCAGGCTCTTGGCCGTCGGGAACTTCGCGGCCTTGATGCGCCGCTCGATCATCCGCCGCTCGCGGTCGATCAGTTCCAGCTCGACCAGACGCGCCAGGAACTGGACATGATCCAGCCCTTCCGCGGCGCATTGTCGGGCGAGCTTCTCGTATTCCCGCAGGAAGGTGGGCAGCTTCAGCGTCTTGAGATGATCCGCGAGCAGGATCTTCGGGATGTCGGTCATGCTGCATCCTCCGACATCAGGGCCATGTAGCTGGCCGCGGATGTGGTCTCGACGTTTGCTCGCGGCAGATATGGGTAGACATCGAGGTCCAGCTTTGGCGGCCGTTTCTCGACGTGACAGAGGACGAGGTGCTTGACGGCATCGAAGCCGACCGCCCCCAATTGCAGGGCCTTCTTTACGGCGGCATGCAGGTCGTCGATGTCGAAGGTCTCGAGCAGGCGCAGAACCTGAACATACTCGCGGCGTCCTGCCTTGATCATCCGCGCTTCCATCAGGCGGCGCAGGGTCGCGAACTCCGACGGCAGGTCCCATTCCGCCAGGGGCGCCGCCTGGTCCAGGGCATTGATCTTCTGCTCGATCAGCGGAAGGTAATGGACCGCATCGAAGACCATGTCCTCGCGGTCGTAGCAGCGGGGATGACGGGCGATCACCTCGCCACCGCAGCCGATCACGACCACGTCGACATAGCCCCTGATCCAGACGTCACGGTGGCCGTAGGCGACGGGGACTGAGTAATCGTTGGTTTTGTAGCGCACCAGTGCCTGGGAGCTGACCCGTCCGGTGACCTGATCGCAAGCATCGAATGGCGCTGTCGGCAGATCAGCCATCGCGGCCAAATCCCGCTCGAGGCGTTCCGCGATCGTCTCGGACTGGCCGCGCAGGACATCCGCCTGACGTTTGAGGCACTGTGCCTCCAGGTAATCGTTGAACGCTCCCCAGGTCGCGAACCGCGGGATCGGCACCATGAAGTTGCGGCGGAAATAACCGACCAACCCCTCCGCGTTGCCCTTGTCATTGCCCTTGCCGGGGCGCCCGTAACGATCACGGAACAGGTAATGCGACAGGAACCCGCTGAAGAGCGTGGCCCGCTGACGCGTTCCATCAGGAAGAATCTTCGCAACCAGACAGCGGTCGTTGTCGTAGAGGACCGACGCGGGCACCTTGCCGAAGAACGCGAAAGCGTGAACGTGGCCATCCACCCAAGCCTCGGCAGTGGCTGCCGGATAGGCTCGCACGAAGCAGGCATCACTGTGCGGCAGATCCATGACAAAGAAATGCGCCTTCTGCTCAATGCCGCCGATGACGACCACCGCCTCGCCGAAGTCGGCCTGGGCATGACCGGGCGGATGCGCCAGAGGCACGAACATCTCGCGGCCGCGCCGTTCGCGCTGTCGCATGTAATCCTTCACGATCGTGTAGCCGCCGGTGAACCCGTGCTCGTCGCGAAGCCGCTCGAACACCCGCTTCGCCGTGTGCCGCTGCTTGCGATGGACCTCCCGATCACCGTCCAGCCAACCGTCGATGATCCCAGTGAAGGCATCCAGCTTTGGTCGCTTGACCGGCGCCGACCGCCGATACCCAGGTGGAACCGAAAACGCCATCATCTTGGCTACGCTATCGCGCGAGATGTTGAAATGCCGCGCCGCCTCACGCTGGCTCATGCCCTCAGCACAGGCCAGCCGAACCTTCCGATACAAATCCACAGTGAAAATCCTCCCGCCCTCCCTGTCACCAGAAAGGGTAAAGGTGGACGACTTTTACGCCGCCCGCAGCAGGCTCACCCCGCCGCTACCGCGGCCGACTTTCGCACCGCCGTTCTCATTCAGCGCCGTCTCGCCCTTGGGCTGGTAGTAGAATGACGACCGCGAGATCGACAGCAGCTTGCACTGCTTGCCAATCTGCAGATCGGGATTGGCAGGCTCAACCATCTTCCGCCTCACTTGCCGGTCCACGGTTTGAGCTTTCGTGACAAAAAATCGTTGGCCACAGCCAGCTCCCCGAACGCTGACCATCGCGCGCACAAGGGCTTGAATAACGCGATCGAAGTGTCGCACCGGCCGACACGTAAACGAGAGAAGATCTTCGGCAAATTCAAATCCCACCGGCAGGCACAGAGGTTTCTGGCCGCACATGACCAGATCAACTTGCTCTTCCGTCCCCGCCGATATCAACTGAACGCAACTTCATACCGCCACGCCCGCTCCGATGCTTTCAGCCTCTGGGCAGATTACACCGCGGAAATGGTGGCATGATCCTGCCTTTGCCAAGCTTCGCAAGCTGATGCCAACAACTTGGCAATACCCCCCGCTGTCATGTGCAATGGGGGCCAGGCCTGAGCCTTCAGGTAGGTAGCATCGATCATCACGGTATTCTTTTCGCTGTGCTCGGCAGCCAGTCCCACCATCATCTGTGCGAAAATGCCTTTGTCGCTCCAACGCTTCCAACGGTTATAGAGCGTCTTGTGGGGGCCATACTCCTTAGGCGCATCTCGCCATCGCAAACCATTGCGATTGATGAAAATAATCCCGCTTAAAACCCGCCGATCATCGACACGTGGTTTGCCATGGGATTTCGGAAAGTAGGGCTCCAGCCGCGCCATCTGCGCATCGTTCAGCCAGAAAAGATCAGACATATCACCGCTCCGTTTTCGGACGGTGAATCATGCGGCTCCACGATAATCAATGGGTCCTGAGCCTAGAGAGAGTGGCGCTTGAACAGCCCTGCGATTGGCCGGTCTCGTTTGTTCACGACCTTGTTTGCGCATATGGACCTGCCGTTGCTTGAGACCGGCCCGCCATGATTGCGACGCAGGTGATTTGACAGGGCGCAAATGCGAGAAAACCGCTCCACGCCCTCAACGTCCGTTGCGCGGCGGCGTCATCGTTGCCACACGGTTCGTCCGCGCCTCATGGACCGAACGCATGCGATATCGGTCGCCCGGATAGATGAACCGGCTGCGGGTGACGGGAACGCCGTCGCGCCAGGTCATCCGGTCCAGCAACAGGCAGGGCTGGGTTGCATCGATCTGAAGGTGCTGGCGCGTTTCGGCATCGGCGCGGATCGCGCGGATGGTGTTGTCGACCGTTGTCACCGTCGTTTCGCGCAACAGCCAGTTGTGCGGCATGACCTTGGCCAGATCCAGGTCGATGTAGCCCGGTGCCTCGGCGCCGTTGACGAACCGGTCCTCGATCTGGATCGGCGTCCCGTCTTCCAGATGTATGAGCCGCGAACGGAACACCTGTACGTCCGGGTCGAGCTGCAACATGTTGCGTGCGGGATCGTCGCGACCGACGGCAGCATGTTCCAGAACGTCGCAGGTATGCGCACCGCCGGATTGCGAAATCTCATCCGAGATGTCGGACAGGTCGAAAACCGCACATTGCACCCTTGGCCCGATCACGAAGGTGCCGCTGCCCTGTATGCGCACCAGCACTCCGTCGGTCTGCAATTCCCGCAGGGCGCGACGCACGGTGAGGCGCGAGGCGCCGAATTCACCGGCAAGCTGTTCCTCGGACGGGACCTGGAAACGGGCCGGCCACTCTTCGGATTCGATCCGATGGTCGATGGCGTTTTTGATCTGTTCGTACAGCGGACGATTCGGGGGCATGGCATCTACCAAAATGATATCATTATTCACCGAAACCTATCCGCTGCCGTCCCCGAGCGCAAACACCGTTCCGTGAATTTGCCGATTAATGTTGAAATACTAACAGATTCAGACAACTCTCACCGTCACTTGCGGAAGCGAAAAGATATTCTTGACACAGCATAGTGATATCACTTTAATCGAAGATCAACACAGCAAACGACTCGCTGGGCTTTTCGTCCCGATACCATGATGGCCCCCTCCGCGATTGTCGCAAAAGGAACCCGCCATGTCCGACCGTGATCTGCCCAAGCTGTCCATGTATATCGATGGGGCCTTCGTCGCCCCCGCATCCGGTGAATATATCGAGACGATCGATCCCTTCACCGCCAAGCCATGGGCGCTGATCCCGCGCGGCAATGCCGAAGATGCAGACCGGGCCGTTCAGGCGGCGCACCGGGCCTTCAATGGCCCCTGGCGCAGCATGCACCCGACCGAGCGCGGCCACATCATTCAGCGCTTTGCCCGACTGATCGAGGAAAACGCCGACGCCCTGGCCGAGATCGAGGTGCGCGACAACGGCCGTCTTCTGGAAGAGATGAAGCACCAGATTCGCTATATCCCTCGGTGGTATCACTATTACGCGGGCTATGCCGACAAGATCGAAGGGTCCGTGCATCCCTGCGACAAACAGGCGCTCAGCTTTTCGCGCTATGAGCCGCTGGGCGTCTGTGTCGGGATCGTGCCGTGGAACGCGCCGCTGCTGCTGTTTTCGCTGAAAGCCGCGCCTGCGCTGGCGGCCGGCAACACCATCGTGATGAAGCCGGCCGAAACTACCTCGGCCACGGCGATCAAGCTGATGGAACTGGTGGAAAAGGCCGGCTTCCCCACCGGCGTGATCAACGTGGTCACCGGATACGGGCCGGAAGTGGGTGAGCCGCTGGTCACCCATCCGTTGACGAAACATCTGGGCTTTACCGGCTCGACAAAGACGGGGTCCTATCTGAACTCATTGGCGGCCAAGGACATCAAGCGCGTCAGCCTGGAACTGGGCGGCAAGTCGCCCAACATCGTCTTTGGAGATGCCGATCTGGACAATGCGGTGCGCGGTGTCGTCGGCGGCATCTTCGGCGCGGTCGGTCAGACCTGCATCGCCGGGTCGCGGCTGCTGTTGCATCGCTCGATCCATGACGAATTCCTGGGAAAGCTTGCGGCCTTCACCAAGACCGCGCCTATCGGCGATCCGCGCAAGATCGAGACCATGATCGGCCCCATGGCCAACGAGACGCAGTATGACCGCGTGCTGGGATACATAGATATTGCCCGTCGGGAAGGTGCAGACCTGATCCTTGGCGGCAAACGCCCGGATCTGGCGGAATGCGGCGACGGGTTTTTCATCGAACCCACCATTTTCGCGGGTGTGAATAACGACATGCGCGTCGCGCGCGAGGAAATCTTTGGCCCGGTGCTGGCCGCCATCCCCTTTGACAACCCGGAAGAGGCGCTTGCCATCGCCAACGACAGCGAATTCGGACTGGCCGCCGGACTCTGGACCGCCGACATGAAACTGGCCCTCAAGATGTCGGAACGGCTGGAGGCGGGCAGCGTCTGGGTCAACACCTACCGCGACATTTCCTATACCACGCCCTTTGGCGGCTACAAGAAAAGCGGTCTGGGGCGCGAGAACGGCGTCGCGGGGATTTACGAATACCTCCAAACCAAGGCGGTCTGGCTGTCGACAGCCGACGAAATCGCCAACCCCTTCGTCATCGGCTGATGCGTCCAAAACCCGTGTCCGGCAGGTCGCCGTCGGGCACGACACCATCAACACAACATGCGCGACCACCAACAACAGGAGCAACCCAATGAACGGACTGAAGAAATCCCTGGCCGCACTCGCGCTTGCTGCCGGTCTGGCCACCGCCCCGGCGCTGGCCGAGGAAAGCAACAAGATCAAGATGGGCGTCATGCAGTGGGAAACCATGGTCATGAACAGCGACATCACCCGCAACCTGCTGCAACGGCACGGTTTCGAGGTCGAGGAAATCGAGTTTCAGGAATGGGGCGTCGCCTTTGCGGCCATGGGCAAGGGTGACGTGGACATCATGATCTCGCACCCCGATTATGCCGCTGCCGATTACTGGGAACGCAACGCGCGCAAGCTGGAAAAGCTCAGCGTCGTGTCCTATGGCTATAACGCCGGTCTGATCGTGCCTTCCTATGTGACCATCGACTCGATCGACGAGCTGAACGACCACAAGGACAAGTTCGACGGCAAGATCATCGGCG
Source organism: Pseudohalocynthiibacter aestuariivivens (assembly GCF_011040495.1). GTDB lineage: Bacteria > Pseudomonadota > Alphaproteobacteria > Rhodobacterales > Rhodobacteraceae > Roseovarius > Roseovarius pelagicus. Next base: position 144,830 of record NZ_CP049038.1, read on the forward strand.
TCGAGCCGGGATCGGGCATGATGCGCCAGTCGGAAAACGTGGTCGAGGAATACGATCTGGACTTCCGCATCATCGAGGGCAGCGGCCCGGTTGCCGTCGCCGCGCTGAAATCGGCGATGGACCGCGAAGAGTGGATGGTTTCGATGTACTGGACGCCGTCCTGGGTGTTTCAGGAATTTGACGTCAAGTTCCTGAAAGACCCCAAGGGTGTGCAGGAACCCACCGAAACCTATGTTTGGCTGGCGAAAAAGGGTTTCGCGGTTGACCATCCCAAGGCGCGAGAAGTGATCGCTTCGGTTTTCGTGCCGGAATCGGGCCTGACGCAGATGACCGGCTGGGTCAAGGACGGTGCCAGCATCGACGAAGCGGTCGCGCGCTGGGAAGAGGCGAACGCCAACCGGCTGGACCGGCAGGCCGTGATCGGCAACGACTGACATCACCGGGGGCGGGCCGCATGTTGCGCCCGCCCCTTTTTCTTCGGATGCGGCGCCGCGCCCGCCAAACCGCGAGGTTTCCCCGTGAGTGACAATCAACCAATCGTGTCCTGTCGCGGCATCTGGAAGGTCTTCGGACGCCGCGCCGACGAAGCCCTTGCAGCGATCCGCAAGGAAGGCGTGGGAAAATCCGAAGTCCTGCAACGGTTTCAATGCGTCGTGGGCGTGGCGGATGTTTCCTTCGATGTGTACCGCGGCGAGATCTTCTGCGTCATGGGGCTGTCTGGAAGCGGCAAATCCACCCTGATCCGCCATATCAACCGTCTGATCGACCCCACGGACGGGTCGATCGTGATCGAGGGAACGGAAATCAACGGCCTTGGCGCCGAGGCGCTGCGCAACCTGCGCGCCAACAAGATCAGCATGGTGTTTCAGGGCGTTGCCCTGCTGCCCTATCGCACGGTGCTGGACAACACCGCGCTAGGGCTGGAGTTCCGCAAGGTTCCCAGGGCCGAACGCCACGACGCGGCGATGAAGGCCCTTGAAGCCGTGCAACTGACCGAGTGGGCCGACCGGTATCCCGCCGAACTGTCGGGCGGCATGATGCAGCGGGTCGGACTGGCGCGGGCCTTGGTCAGCGACAGCGATATCCTTTTGATGGACGAACCGTTCAGCGCGCTCGATCCCCTGATCCGGCGGGAATTGCAGGAGCAGTTCCTGGGTCTGACCAAGCAGTTCGGGAAAACCACGATATTCATTACCCATGACCTTGAGGAGGCGATCCGCGTCGGCGACCGCATCGGCGTCATGCGCGACGGGGTGATGGTGCAGATCGGCACCCCCGAAGACATCGTGCTGCACCCCGCCGACGATTATGTCCAGCGGTTCACGGCGGGGCTGGCCAAGAACCATGTGGTCAGCGCGCGCTCGCTGATGGTGCCTTGCGACACGGCGCCGCCCGACGCGGCGGACTTGCCGCGCACCGACATCCTGGCCGACATAGATTGCCTGATCGACCAGTTTCTAACCCACGAGGGCAAGGTTCTGGCCGTCGAGGACGAAGGCAGGATCGTCGGCACCGTTTCTGTTCCCGACCTGCTGCGCGGCATTCGCGGGCCAAAAAACGCGCCCGAACCTGCCGAAACGGCACCGACATGAACGCCCTTCAGGACCTGCGGTTCGACGCGGTTTTCGATGTTGCCATCGAAAGCTCGATCGAATGGCTGAATGACAATTTTGCGTTTTTCTTCGACACCCTGCGCACCGGTCTTGACGGCGCGCTTTTCGCCCTGAACTGGGCGCTGGGGTTTCCATGGCCGATCTTCATCGTCCTGACCGCGCTGGCCTGCTGGCGGCTGTCGGGCTGGGGACTTGCGCTGTTTTCGGTGATTTCGCTGGTGCTGTGCTGGCAGGCGGATCTGTGGGAGATGCTGATCGAAACCCTCGCGCTGGTCCTGCTTGCCACGCTGATCGCGCTGGCCATTGCGATTCCGCTGGGCATCGCCGGGGCGCGCTGGAGCCGATTGGGCAAGGCGCTTGAACCGGTCATGGACACGCTTCAGACCCTGCCGCCCTATGTCTATCTGCTGCCTGCCATCGCACTGATCGGCTATGGCGGCGCCTCGGCGGTGATGGCGACCATGGTGCTGGCGGTCCCGCCCTCGGTGCGGCTGACCATGCTAGGGATGCGGCATATTCCGGTTGAACGGATCGAACTGTCGCAATCCCTTGGCGCGCGGCCGCTGCCCGAGCTGTTCAAGGTGCGGATTCCCTCGGCCATGCCGTCGATCATGGCGGGGGTGAATCAAAGCCTGATGATGGCGCTTGGCATGGCGGTGATCGCAGGCATCATCGGTGCCGACGGTCTGGGCGGCGAAGTGTACCGCGCGATCCGCTATCTGGAAGTCGGGCGCGCCATGGATGCCGGGCTGGCCATCGTGGTGATCTCGATCCTGCTTGACCGTCTGTCGGTCGGCGCCGCCGCCGCATTCATGTCTCACGGAGGCGATCATGGCCGATGAAACCTATTCCCTGGGGCAGTATTTCGCTGTCGCCGTCGACTGGATGAACCGCAACTGGAACGCCCAGTTTCGCGCCTTTAGCGATGCGGTCGATTTCACGGTCGAGGGGCTGGAACAGACCCTGCTGGCCCCGCCCGCCGTGGTGATCATTGCCATCGTGGCCTTCCTTGGTTGGCGGGCGTCCGGTTTCGGACTGGCGATATTCTGTTTGCTGGGCCTGGCGTTCTGCTGGTTCGGCGACCTGTGGGAAGCGACGATGCTGACCACGGCGCTGATTTTCGTATCCGTCACACTGGCGCTGGCGGTTGCCATTCCGATGGGCATCCTTGCGGCGTCGAATACGACGGTCGAACGGGTGATAAAGCCGGTGCTGGACCTGATGCAGACCATGCCGCCATGGGTTTATCTGATCCCTGCGGTGATCCTGCTCAGTGTCGGTCGCGCTCCGGCGGTTCTGGCCACCACGATGTTCGGCATACCTCCGGCGTTGCGCCTGACGGTGCTCGGGCTGAAACAAGTGCCTCATGACAGAATCGAACTGGGCCAGGCATTCGGTGCGACGCCGCTTCATATCCTGCTCAAGATCCGCCTCCCCTCGGCGCTGCCTTCGATCATGGTGGGGGTGAACCAGACGATCCTGCTGTCGCTTGGCATGGTCGTTCTGGCCGGGTTGATCGGTGCGGGGGGTTTGGGCGGCGAAGTCACTCGCGGGCTCAGCCGCATGATGCTGGGTCTCGGGTTGCGGGCCGGTATCGGCGTGGTGATCCTGTCGATCATCCTCGATCGGTTGACACAGGGAATGGTCACCGGGTCGCGCAAACACGCGGGCGGCAGGCCGAAACCGGCTGCGGGCACCCAATGACCGGCAGGCGCGGCACATGGGATCTGATCGTGCTGGGGGGCGGCATCGTCGGCTGTTCCACCGCCCTTTATGCTGCCCGCCGGGGCATGACATGCCTGATCATCGAGCGTGACGGCATCGGGGCGGCACAATCAGGGCGCAATCTTGGCTTCGTGCGACAGCAGGCGCGGGATTTCCGCGAGTTGCCGTTGATGATGTCGGCGATCGAGGTCTGGAAAGGCATGGAGGCGGATCTGGGGCGCAGCGTCGGTTGGCGACAGGGCGGCACGGTGACGCTGGCAATGGGCGAGGCTGACCTGGCGATACAGCGTGCCTGGCAGCATCGCGCCGAAACCGAATTCGGCATGGACACCCGCCTGCTTTTGCCGCGCGAAACATTCGAGACGCTCCCGCTTCTTGGTCCAGACACCGGCATCACCGGCGCGATTTACACCCCGTCGGATGGACGCGCGGAACCGGGCCGCGCCACGCGCGCGATATTCGAGGCGGCTCTTGATCTTGGGGTCGACGTTCTTGTTGGCGAAAAGGCATCCCGCATCGATATCAGCGCCGGGCGGATCACGGGGGTCTGGGTGGGCAACCGGCTGTGTCGGTCGAACACCATCGTCTGCGCCGCAGGGTCCGGCAGTGCGGCCTTGTTGCGCGGGGTCGGACTGAACCTGCCGCAAGAGAAGATTCGCGCGACGGTGGCTCGCACGGAGCGACGCAGCGAACGGTTGGCCGCCTGCGTGTCAGGGCCGACCACCGGGATCAGGCAGGATGCAAACGGGGCCTTCATCATTTCGGTGGCGGGCGGCGAATACGATGTGCGGCCGGATTCGTGGCGCCACATGCGTCGATACAGCGCAACCCGGAAGGAAAATCCCGATGCGGCACGGATCAACTACCTTGCGCCGTTGCAACGCCTCTGGCCGGGGCGCAGCGCGGCCGTGCTTGGCGACATCGCACCGGGCGATGAGGGCGCGCGGGCAGAGCCGGTGCGCGCGCAACAGGCGCACAGCGAATTCTGCACGCTGTTCCCGGCGATGGCCGATACGGTAATCGAAACGACTTGGGCCGGATATATCGACACGCTGCCGGATGTGGTTCCCGCCATCGGCCCGGTTCCAGCCATTGACGGGTTACTTGTCGCGACCGGGTTCAGTGGTCATGGCTTCGGTCCCGGCCCCATGGCAGGCCGGGTGATGGCGGCGCTGGCCGAGGGCTGCCCCGCCGGGGTTGACCTGACCGGCCTTTCGCCCGACCGTTTCAGAACCGGCTGAGGACAGGATTTGACCCACGCAGCCATCCCCGGACACTGGGACTTCATGCTGGCCGTCTATGGCGACGCGGGCGTTGCTGAAGCCTGTCTTGATCTGCAAAGGGATATCGGCGTCGACGTGCCGCTTTTGCTGATTGTTCTGCATGGCGCGGGGCAGGGGGTTCTGATCGACGCCGCTACGATCGGCAGGCTTGACGCGGAATGCAGAGCGTGGCGCAGCCAGGTGGTGCATCCGCTGCGCGCGGTGCGGACCATCATGAAGACCGATCCCTGGATCGACGAGGTTGAGGCGGTTGCGCCGTTGCGTGAGGCGGTCAAGGCGCTGGAACTGCGCGCCGAAAAGATCGAATCCGACGTGCTGGCGCAAACCCTGGCCGGGATGGCACAGCCCGGTGTCATCCCAAGTGCCGCCACTGCCCTTGCAGCGGTTCACGAGGTAATCGCGCATTTCGCCGGTGCGCCGGTTGCGCAAATGCCCGCAAGCGCCGCGGTGGTCGCCGACGCCGTCTGGCACCGTGCGCGTGACTGGCCGCGGTTGGCGCGGTAGGGTCGTCAGACCGTCAGCCCATGGCCCAGAGCGGCGGAAAGCTGGCGCGCATGAGTTGCGACCATGGCTGACAACTCGGCCTGTCTATCGGCACCGAAGCGATACATCGGCACGGAAACCGAAACGGCGCCAAAGATGCGGCCGCCGGGGCCCGGAACAATGGCAGCCACCGCGCCCACGTCTTCGCGGAACGCGCCTGCGTTGATCGCGATACCTGTCGCACGTATCCGTCCAAGCTCGTCCTTCAGGGCGACGGGATCGGTGGTGCTTTGCGTGGTAAACCGGCGCAAGCCGCCGACCAACACGGCATCGATGTCGCCCTGTGGCGCGAAGGCGAGCAGGACCTTGCCACTTGATGTGCAATGGGCCGGGTTTCTCATCCCGACCGGCGAGAAGTGCCCGATGGCCGTGGACCCCGCCGCCGATTCGATGACGACAGCATCCTGACCGTCCCAGATGTTGAAACTCGCGGTTTCACCTGCTGCCGCCGCAAGTTTCTCCAGCATGGGGCGCACCGTTTCGACCAATCCCTTGCGGTTGAACAACGGGGCAGCGATGGCGAAAAGCCCGTCGCCGAGACGAAACCGTTTCGACCCCGGATCGCGTTCGAGAATATGTAAATCCGCCAGTGTCGCCATGAGGCGCGAGACCGAACTCTTGTGCAGTCCCGTACGTTTGGCCACCTCGTTCACCCCAAGCAAAGGATCGCTGGCCGAAAAGCAGCGCAGCACGTCGATGGCATGGCGCACCGTCTTCATTCCACCGCCTGTCGTCATCCTGGCCTCCTGACATTTCCGCGCACATGAAAACTGCCGTTGACATGATACACAATCCCTTTATCTTATTCTGCAACCCAGTTGCGCTATGTGCAACTGATCTCTTTCCTGGCCAAAACACCACCCGACAGGACAAGCAAGAACCGACCACAACAGGGAGTATGACTATGAAAAGGCTAGGACGTATCGCACTGCGCGCCGCTGCTGCGGCTGCTCTTCTTTTCGCGGCAACCTTTCAGGCGCCGGCGCAGGAGCTGAAGAAGATCGATTTCCTGACCAACTATGCCTTCCATGGGCGCCACTCGCCGTTCTTCGTCGGCCTTGAAAAGGGCTTTTACGAAGATGCGGGATTCGACATCAACATCGCCCCCGCGACGGGCAGCGGATTCGTCGTCACGGCGGTGGATGCCGGGCAAGCGGATTATGGCATGGCTGATGCCGGTGCCACGGTGCAGGCGATCGCCAAGGGGGCCCAGATCAAGAGTTTCATGATCTTCATGGACACCTCGACCGGCGGTCTTGCCTCGCTCACGCCCTACGACAAGCCCGAGGATCTGATCGGGGCCAAGATCGCTGCCTCGCAGACCGACAGCGCCCGCGTCGTCCTGCCCATCATCTTTGCCCAGCACGATCTGGACACCTCGGGTCTGATCTGGGAAACCGCCGATCCCAGTGTTTACATGGCCCTGCTGTCAAGCGGACAGGTCGATCTGATGACCGCATCGCTGGACGGCGACGTGCCGACGCTGGAACGCACTTTGGGCCAGAGCAGGGATATCCACTTCGCATCCTTTGCCGAGTGGGGCTATGACGTCTTCGGCTATCTTCTGATCGCCCGTAGCGACCGGCTGAACGACAGCCCGGAAGAGGCGGCGCGCTTTGCCGAGGCCACGAAAAAGGCCATCGAATACGCCATCGCCAACCCCGAAGAGACGGCAAAGATCATGGTCAAGCACAACTCGACCCTGAACTACGACACCACGCTGACCCAGTGGAAGCAGTCGATCACGGCGATCAACACCGATTTCGTGAAAGAGCACGGATACGGCACGGCGACCCCCGATCGGGTGCAGCGCACCATCGATCTGATGGCCGAAGTCCAGAAGCTGGAAACCCCGCCGAGTGTCGATAACGTGTATTCCGGCGCACTTGCGGCGCAGTGACAACGCAAAGACCTCCGGTGTCCGGTCCTTTTGGGGCAGGCACCGGAGATATCGCAATTCCGCTCCCGACCGGACGTCGCAGACAGATGAAGGGGGCAGACAGATGAAGGGGCCGGAATGTCCGTAGATATCAGGATCGACAACGTCACCAAAAGCTTTGGAGACGTGGTTGCCGTCGAGAACGCGAGTTTCAGCATACCCGCCAACCGCTTCGTTTCGATTATCGGGCCAAGCGGCTGCGGCAAATCCACCTTGATGCGCATCGTTTCCGGGCTGATGACCCCCGACTCGGGCGAAGTCCACATCGGTGGCGACCTTGTGACAAAGCCCACCGGAGACGTCGGCATGGTCTTTCAGGCGCCGGTCCTTCTGCCTTGGCGCACCTGTCTGGAAAACATCATGCTGATGGGTGAGATGCGCGGCGACAGGGCCGAAAAGCACCGCGTTCGCGCCAAGGAATTGTTGGCACTTGCGGGGCTGGAGGGGTTCGAGGACAGCTATCCCCACCAGTTGTCGGGGGGCATGCAGCAGCGGGCAGGGATCTGCCGCGCCCTTTTGCTCGATCCGGCACTGATCCTGATGGACGAACCCTTTGGCGCGCTCGATATCATCACCCGTGAACGCATGGGGTTTGAGTTGTTGAAGATCTGGGCGCACAGCCGCAACACAGTATTGTTCGTCACCCACAGCATCACCGAGGCGGTGCTGTTGTCGGATACCGTCGTCGTGATGAGCGCGCGGCCCGGCCAAATCCAGGACATCATCGACATCGATCTGCCCCGCCCGCGCACCCGCGAAATCATGCGCGAGGCCCGGTTCATGGAACTGTCCGAGAGGCTGCGCGGCGAAATCCAATCCCAGTGGAGTGAATGAAATGGCAATCCCCGAGGCCACCCACCCGCTTTTTCGTTATGCCCCGTCCCCCAAGATCGCCATCGGCATAATTGTCGTGCTGCTGATCTGGGAATTCGGTGTGCAACTTGCCGGGATTCCCGCCTATGTCGTGCCCAAGCCGACCGAGATCGCGGTGCGGTTCTGGGAGACCCTTCCGGCGCAGGCCCATCACCTGTCGATAACCGGTTTCACCACGCTAGCAGGCCTTGTGCTTGCCACGGTCTTTGGCGTGCTTCTGGCGCTGCTGGTGGTCTATGTCCGCTCGCTGCGCGGTGTCGTCGTTTCCGTTCTGGCGGCGTTCAACGGCATCCCCAAGGTCGCCATCGCCCCGCTGTTCGTGGTCTGGTTCGGGCTGGGGCTGGAATCGAAAATCCTGCTCGCCTTCCTGCTGGCGCTGTTTCCGATCTTCGTCAATTCCCTGACCGGGCTGGACGAAATCGAAAGCGATGTTCTGGACCTGTCGCGTCTGGCAGGCGGCACGAAGATGCGGATTTTCATGAAAATCCGGCTGATGAATGCCATCCCCTATATCACCGACGCGCTGAAGGTGGCCTTTCCGCTGGCGCTTGTCGGCTCGATCGTGGGCGAATTCATCGGCGGAAATATCGGGATGGGATATCTGATCCTTTCGGCCCAGTTCAATCTGGACACCGCGCTGGTATTCGCCTCGCTGGTGTCGATCACCGCTTTCACCTCGCTGGGCGTCGGACTGATCGCCGCCTATGAAAACGCCTTTCTGAAATGGCGCCCGTCGCGGCGCCGTTGACCCCCCCGACACACAGGAGTTTCGCCATGAGAGAATTCATCCGCAAATTGCAGGAGCGGGGCGATCTGAAGATCGTCGACCGCGAAATCGACCCGGCCCATGAACTGGCCGCCGTCACCGATCTGGCGCAGAAACGCTGGGGCAAGCCGGTGATGTTCACCAACGTCAAGGGCACGGATTTTCCCGTCGTCACCAACGTCTACAGCACCCGCGAACGGCTGGCCGAAGTCATCGGCATCGAGGCGACGGATTTCTGCCGGCAATGGAGCAAACTGGCGTCCTTGGGTGGTTCCGACATGGCAGAGCCGCTGGTGCCTGCCGATGGTTCGCTGGAATATGAAGAGGTCAAGCTGTCGGATCTGCCGCTGATCACCTATTCGGATCGCGACGGCGGTGCCTATTTCACCTCGGCCATGTTCATCGCCAAGGATCCCGATACCGGCGTCGGCAACCTGTCCTATCACCGCTCGATGTATATTTCGGATGATGAGCTGCGCTGCCGTCTGGCACCGCGCCACCATCTGACGATCTATCACGAAAAGGCCGAAGCCGAAGGAAAGCCGCTGGAGGCCGCCATGTTGATCGGTCCGCCAGCCCATTCCTTCCTTACCGCAGCCGCTCCGCTTCCCTATGACGTGGACGAGTTGGAAGTCGCCGCACGCCTGCGCGGCAAACCGATTGCCATGCGCAAATGCAACCACATCGACCTTGAGGTGCCCGCCGAAACCGAAGTGGTGATCGAGGGCCGCTTTCTGCCCAACGAACGGCGCCCCGAGGGGCCATTCGGCGAATTCATGGGCTATTACGTGCCTGTCGGCCCGAACGCGGTGTTCGAGGTGCTGGGCGTCACCGTGCGCAAGGATGCGATGTTCCACTCGATCCTCTGCGGCTCGCCCGAAGAGGTGCTGACGCTGGAACTGTCGGTTTCCGCCAACATCTATCAGCGCCTCAGCGCCGCGCTGCCCGGCATCGTCAACGTCACCTGTCAGCCCTTCGTCAACCACGCCATCATCCAGATCGAACCGCAGTTCGAGGGCCATGCCCGACAGGTCATGCTGGCCACCATCGGCGCCGAGCCGATCTGGGCCAAGCAGATCACCGTGGTCGACACGGATGTGGACATCTATGACATGGACGACGTGCAATGGGCGATCCTGACCCGTTCGCGCCCGGATATTGACACGATCATAATCCCCGATACCCCGTCGTTCTATCGCGACGAGGCCAAGGACCACTGGGGCCGGATGCTGATCGACGCGACCAAACCATGGGGCCGTGAAGAAGAGTTCTTCCGCAAGCAGCTGCGCATGGCCAACGACGTGAAACTGTCGGACTGGTTTGACGGGGAATGAACATGACGGACAAGCGGCTGACGGTTGGCATCTCAGGCGCGTCGGGCGCGGCTTATGGTCTGGCCGCGCTGGATCTGGCTCGTGGGGTCGGGGTTGAAACCCATTTGGTGATCAGCCGCTCGGCCCTGCTGACGCTCAAACAGGAACTGGGGCTGGGAAAGGACGATCTGGAGGGACGGGCAGATGTAATTCATCCCGCCGCCGACATCGGTGCAACCATCGCTTCAGGGTCGTTCCGCACCATGGGAATGCTGATTGCACCCTGTTCGGTCAAGACCATGTCCGAGATCGCCACCGGTGTCACTTCGACCCTGATGAGCCGTGCCGCCGACGTGGTGCTGAAGGAGCGCCGCCGCCTTGTGCTGATGGTGCGCGAAACGCCCTTTCACCTTGGCCATCTCGAAACGATGTGCGCACTGACACGTATGGGCGCGATCATCATGCCGCCGGTGCCCGCGTTCTACACCCGACCCGAAAGTCTTGAAGAGTTGATCAGTCACTCGACCGCGCGAGCCCTGGACCTGTTCGATATCGACACCAAGGCTGTCAAGCGATGGCCCGGACTGCGCGATAGCTTGATATGAAGCCTTGATCTACCGCTGCAAGGCGGTGAACCGATTAAAAATGGAGGGTCCCCTCTGCTTCTCTACGAGAGCGACAAGCTGAATTATCTAAGGGGCGCCTCTATAAATTCCCCTGGGCCTGACGCTGCATTATCATGACATAGTGAATCTGAACAGGAGATGCATCAATGGCGCAGATGGGATTTTTTGATCTTTCGGATCGTTACGCGAGCCTGGATGCCAAGAGTGACCCCCTGATTGAAATCGATGTTGCCGTGCCGTGGGAGGAGTTTCGCCCGGCTCTTGAGCAAGCCTGATGCGGATCGCAAATCCCGCGCCGGGCGCAAGCCGATGGACGCGGTTTTGATGTTCAAGGCGCTGGTACTGAGTGCGCTCTATAACCTGACTGACGAGCAGATCGAATAACGTGAGTCGCAGTTGGGGGTAGCGCGCACCAGAGGAGTAAACTACAGTAACCGCGTCATTGATACCGCAGTTTACGCGGCTTGACTGTCGGCTTCTTGTGGCAACACCTTCCAGTTCCACGGCAGCAGCTCATCCAGCTGGTTGATCTTGTGGTCGTGGATGCGGTCGAGAACGTCCGCGAGATAGGCCTGGGGATCGAGGCCGTTTAGCTTGGCTGGTATTGCCAAGTTGTTGGCATCAGCTTGCGAAGCTTGGCAAAGGCAGGATCATGCCACCATTTCCGCGGTGTAATCTGCCCAGAGGCTGAAAGCATCGGAGCGGGCGTGGCGGTATGAAGTTGCGTTCAGTTGATATCGGCGGGGACGGAAGAGCAAGTTGATCTGGTCATGTGCGGCCAGAAACCTCTGTGCCTGCCGGTGGGATTTGAATTTGCCGAAGATCTTCTCTCGTTTACGTGTCGGCCGGTGCGACACTTCGATCGCGTTATTCAAGCCCTTGTGCGCGCGATGGTCAGCGTTCGGGGCCAGTGCTTTGACCGGCTTGATATAGCTGCGCAATTTGTCAGTAATGACCACCCTCGGCTCGCCAAACTGTGAAACCAATCTTTGGAAAAAGCGCTTTGCTGCTTTGGCATTGCGGCGTGTTTGCACGAGAATTTCGAGGACGTCTCCATCCGCGTTGATCGCACGCCACAGCCAGTGTTTCTTGCCACGGATCGTGATCACGACTTCATCCATGTGCCACTTATCGTTCGGCCGTGGTCGATCCCGGCGAATGCAATTTGCAAAGTGTTGACCAAAGCGATTGACCCAAAGCCGGATCGCTTCTCGGCTGACAATCACGCCCCGCGCGGCCAACAGGTCTTCAACATCAGCCGTGCTCAGAGCTAACCGATGGTACGCCCAAACAGCGTAACCAATAATCTCACGAGGATAACGAAACCCCTTCAGGCGTGGCAAATCAATTGGAATATTCATGGGGTCCACATACCTTTAGCAAACCCAGTCAACAACTTGGCAATACCCCGCGAACAGCTTGCCACACTCACGGATCAACTCGCGGAGCTGCAAAGAACCTATGAAGCGCTCACCCGACTTGCCGAGCTTCCAGAAATCATCCGGACGGAAATGGAAGACGAGTTGAACGGTCTGCTCGACCAAGAATTTGGCGACATCCTCGCCACGATTGAGGCGATCAAGACTGGGGATTTCTCGGGCCTCTCGGGCTCCAGCGCAGGCGAAATCGAAACCCAGATGGATCGGGTGCTGGCCGATCTCGGATTTGACGATGACACCCTCTCGGAAATGGCCACGAGCGGCAATCCCGGGGCCAACCGCGTGGCGACGCAGGCCACCACCGGTGCCCTTGTCTCGGCGGCGGCCCAGAACAGCTATGAGGATGCCGGCCAATCGCTCGAGCGGGTCGACCGCCTTGTCGGACTCATCGACGACATGGACGAACTAAAGGAAAGCATCGATCTCAACACGCGCGTGACCGCGGAGCTCGCCATTGCGCTGGTCGCCATGTGGCAACTCGAAGCCATCCAGACCGTGGGCGATGGCACCGGCGGCGTGATCGATGCCGCCACCATCGCCGAAGAACAGCGCTTCATGGATTTCACCTTGCCGGACCTGCGGGCCGAGTAATCGCGGGGGCATGAATGGTGGCGACTGAACAAGAAATCATCGAGGAAGAACTGGTCTACGGTGCCCTGCGCCGCGAACGGCTCTGGCAACGCCTTGGCCTGATGGGCCTTGTCTTCGGTATCATCGGCTGTCTGAGTGCCGCGGCTGTCTCGATCCTCGATGTCGATCCGCCCCCCGTCGTTGTCCCCTATGATCCCGCCACCGGCTTTGCACTCCCCGAAGCCTCGGTGGGCGCTTCCTCGGTGACCGCCAACCAGGCGATCATCGAGGCGGAAGTGTTCCGCTATGTGACCGACCGCGAGGTCTACAACCAGCTCGACAACGACCTGCGCATCCGCAGCGTCCTGCGCCGCTCGGACGGAGCTGCCGAGAGCGGGCTGCGCCAGATCTGGAACAGCGCCAACGAGAATTACCCGCCGACGGTCTATGGCCCCAATGCTCGGCTCGACGTGGAAATCCTCAGCATCAACCGGATCGGAACCAACCGCGCCACCGTGCGCTTGCGCAAGCGGCTGACCTCCATCAACGGCACCCAGACTGGCCTCTTCACTGCGACGCTTCTCTTCGAGTTCCGCCCGGAGACCCGCCGCTCCATCGATGAGGTCTGGACCAATCCATTCGGCTTCACCGTCCTCGAATATTCCATCCGCTCCGACAGATTGGAGAACTGACGTTGTTGTTTATAAGATCGCTTATTTTTGTCATTGCCCTGTTGCCCGGCCTCGCCTCTGCCGAAGCCATCCCGCGTGGCGGTCCCAACGACAATCGGGTGCGCTTGGCCACCTACCAGGAGGGCCAGGTCTACCGTCTCAGCGTGTCGCTCACCCATGTGACCACCATCGAGTTCGGCGAGGGCGAAAGCATCCGCTCGATTATCGCAGGCGACACGGAAGGGTTTGAGATCGATGGCGTGCCGGGCGGCCAGGCCTTCGCGATCAAGCCCGTCGCGCGCGGCGTTCATACCAATGTGACGGTCTACACGAACAGGCGAAGCTACTATTTCAACGTCGAGGAGGTCCGCAGCCCGACCTTCTATGTGGTGCAGTTCCGCTATCCGGAGGACGATGCGCGCCCGACCCGGGCCATCGCCGCCCAAGCGCCGAACTACAATTACGGCGCCAGCGCGCGGACCGAGTTCACGCCAACGCGCATCTGGGATGACGGGACGTTCACGTATTTCGAATTTCCGCGGAACGCGCCGGTGCCTGCGATCTTCCGCTACGCCAATGGCCGTGAGCGCACGGTCAACACGCAAGCCACCGAGGACGGCGTGATCCGGGTTTCAGGCGTGAACCGACAATGGGTGCTGCGGATCGGAGGTGAGGTGGTCTGCATCGAGGCCACACCACCTGCGGGGGTAGGCTCATGAGCGATACTGGAAACGCAGACCTCGAGAAACGCCTCGCTGCTCTAGAACAAGGCAAGGGCGCAGGTTCGACCCCTGCCCCAAGGCGCTCACCGCTGCTCGCTTTGGTCGTCGTCCTCGTGATCGGTGCGGGCGGTGCGTTGCTCTATCTCATGTCCCAACCCGAGGAAGAGCAAGCCCTTCCCACGGCCACGCCGGACGTGTTCCAGAACGAAGGCGACGGGTTCGGCGCAATCGAGACCTTGCCCCCGCCCGAGCCCGAGGTTGTGTTCGTCGCACCCGATCCGGTCGAGCCCAATGCTGAGCTTTTGGCGCAGATCGCCGCGCTGCAGGCTCAGATCGAGGAATTGCGCAACGCCCCCGAGCCGGTCGTCGAGGAAGACACCGCCGCCGCAGAGGCGATCGACGCGCTGACCGCTCAGATCGCTGCGCTCCAAGCCGCCTCGGAAGCCGCACAGCAACGATTCCAGGACGAACTGACGGCGCGGGATCGCAGCCTTGAGCAACTCCGCATGGATCTGGAACTGGCCCAACTCGAGGCCAACCGCCCGCTCCCCGCACCCATCGGGCCTACCGAGGACGAGTTGCGCGCGCGGGAAGAAGAACGGCTCCGCCGCGAGGACGAAGCAAGGCGGCTCGCGGAACTTGAACGCCGCGCTGCTGAAGAGCGCGCGTTTCAGGAGCGGCGTATCACCTCGCCCACCATCGCCTTTGGCGGCACCTCGGGTGCGAATGAAACGGCATTGACAGAGCGCACCTTCGGCGAGGTGACGGATTTCGTGCTGAACGGTGCGTTGCCCACGTCCGTCACACAGGCAGAGGTCATTGCCAACCCGTCCAACACCATCATTCAGGGCACGATGATCCAGGCCGTAATGGAAACCGCCCTCGACAGCTCCCTGCCCGGCCAGACCCGTGCCGTGGTCTCTGAAGATGTGTTCAGTTTCGACGGTTCTCGGCTCTTGATCCCGCGTGGATCCCGCCTCATCGGGCGGTATCGTTCGGGCGTTGATATCGCGCAGCGCCGCGTCACCATCGCATGGGACCGGATCATCCTGCCCGATAATCAGACCGTCCAGATCAGCTCCTTCGGGGGTGATGAGTTGGGGCGTTCAGGTGTGACTGGCTTTGTCGATACGCGCTTTGATGAGCGCTTTGGCTCGGCAGCGCTGATTTCACTGATCTCCGCCGCACCAAGCGCCGCCGCCGCAAATGTCCAGGACGAAACAGCCGCGGACGTGCTCGAAGACGTGGGCGATGATCTAGCGGATGCCACGGACAGCGTGATTGGCGACTATCTCTCCATCGGCCCCGTCATCTATGTCGACCAGGGCGCGCGCGTCACGGTGATGGTCGACCGCGATCTGGAGATATTCTGAGCCCATGTCGCTGAGCTATCTCGAAACCTCCCTCGACCGGATCGAAGCCGCCGCCCGCGACGATGTCATCGAGATCTGCATCAACCCCGACGGCTCCTGCTGGGGCGAATTCCAGGGCGATCATTTCATGCGAAAGCTGGACCAGGCGTTGACTGCAACCGAAGTGAAAGACCTCGGCAACCAGATCGCCTCCTCCGCCAACACCACGATGAGCAAGGACCGCCCCATCATCTCGGTCTCGATCACCTACAAGGGTCGCCCGATCCGAGCACAGGTCATTACCCCGCCCGCCGTGCTCTCGGCCATGTCGATCAGCCTGCGGTTCTTTTCAAGCCTGCCGCTTGACGGGCTTGCGCTTGATTTCCTCTTTGGCAAGGAACGCAAGCTTGAAGAACTCCGCCTCGAGAAAACCCACGAACTGCGCGAAGTGGTGGCCGCGGGCGTGATCGACGATGCGCTGGCCTTTTGCGTCGCCAACAAGCTTAACATGATCGTCTCTGGCGGCACCTCCACCGGCAAGACCGTGGCTGCGCGCAAGATCCTCTCGCACGTGCCATCCGAGGAACGCATCGTCACCATCGAGGAAGCCGCCGAGCTTCTGCCGACCCAGCCCAATGCCGTGACCCTCATCGCCAATCGCGATGCGGAGTTCCAGACCGCCGATGTGCTGCTCACCGCAACCTTGCGCATGCGCCCCGACCGGATCATCCTGGGCGAGGTGCGCGGCAAAGAGGCCATGACCTTCCTCGAGGCGATCAACACTGGCCATGGTGGGTCCATGACCACACTGCACGCCGAAACCCCGCAACTTGCCGTGCAGCGTCTGGCCATCGCCGCACTCAAGACCGAGATCCCGATGACCTATGCCGACATGATCCAGTACATCGAAAACTCCATCGATGTGATCATCCAGGCCGGTCGCCACGATGGCCGGCGCGGCATCACCGAATTTTACCTCCCCGGCGCAACTGAGATTGGAACTTCCCGATGAAGACATTTGAATACGACATCCTGTCCTTTCCCATGACCCGAAAAACCAGTCTCACCGACATGCAGGCCAGCCTGAACGCGAAGGGGGCCGAAGGCTGGGAGGTCGTGTCGATCAGCTCCTCGGAATTCGCCAATGTCGGCCACACAGTTTTCCTGAAGCGCGAAACCACTATCATCGGAGCCACGGAATGAAGCCGGCGCGGCTAACCCTTGCGCTAGTCGCGCTGGCCGTGAGCCTACTGGCTGTCCCTGCCTTCGCCGAGCGCAATATGGTGCCGACCCTCGATCGCAGCTTTGACGTCTGTCCGGACCGACCCGCTGAGCCCAACTGGATGCAAGAAATACCCCTGCGCCAAGCCTATCAACGCGTGTTGGTCCAGGATATCTACCGCGCCCACAACCTCGAGCGCATCATCGAGACCGAAAGCTGCGACTGTGAAATCCGGTTCCCGTCTTGGGACGCTGCCGAGGCGGAGTTTCATGAGCAGCACGCGAGTGACGAACGCTGGAAAATGCTGGAAGCATCCGACGCCTACAATCAGCGCGCGAACGACGTTCGCCTTGAGGCTAAAGCCATCTGCGAAACCGCAGGCAATTGGTAAGGCAGCCCCGTTATGAGCGTCGTCACCTATTTCGTTGAAACCTCCCAGGGCTATCTCGACACCGCCGCAGAAACCCAGTTCGGGTCGGTCGCGGCAACGGTCGGCACGCTTCTGGTGCTGGGAACAACGCTCGTGGTGATCCTCGTCTTCCTGAACATGATCTACCAGTACAAGGCGATGGACGGCCGAACAGCCTTCTGGCTCGCGGTCAAGATCGGGTTGATCGGAATATTCGCGACCAACTGGGTGCAGTTCAACGCCCTCTCCTCCGCCATCCTTGCCGGAATCGATAGCATTGCGGGGGCGCTCGTGGCTTCCGTCGGTGGTGGAACTCCCGGTCCCTCTGGAACTTTCGCCGAAGAATTCGACCGGCTGATCGCGGAACTAGGGGACTATCTCAACGCCGCCGGGTCCGAGTTAAATTGGATGGCAGGGGCCATGCTCGACATTGTCGGAGTGCTGTTACTCTCGATCCTCGGCGGGCTAGCCGCCTTCATTCTCGTGGCCTCGCGTTTGATGATCGCACTTCTGATCGGGATCGCTCCAGTCATGATATTCCTGACACTATTCGAGGTGACCAAAGACTACTTCGCGCGGTGGCTGTCGGCGCTGGTTTCCTTCGCGCTCTACCCCATCGTCGTGGCCGGCGTGTTCGCGACGATCACCGGCGTTTCCTCCGCACTCATCGGCGAGCTTGGCGACCCTGAAGGCGCCTCAAATATTGGCGCGCTCATCCCCTTCTTCATGATGGTGCTGATGGCTAAGGGCTTCATCATCGCAACACCCTTCATCGTCCGTGCGATCTCGGGAAACATCATGATGCCCGCCCTCTCCGGTGGCCTCGGCGGCGGCTACAGCTTCGCGCGCGCCGCCATGGGCAGCCAGCAGGCCTACAATCGCTACCTCATCGGCGGGGCCAGTGGAGCAGAATACGCAGCCCTCAGGGCGCGGCAGTTCTTTGGCGTACAGCAGATGCCCGTGAGGCAAGGCATGGGGCAGACGGGTTCCGCAGGAGGCACAGGATCCGCAGACTCGGGGTCAAAAATGCTGGCGCAGCTGGCGAGACTGGGTCGACTTGGCCGACGGTGACGGCCCAAACCGGACCTCGGGAGAAATCTCTCGCCGCTGCACTGCGGCTCGTCATTCCGGACTTTCGCTGCGGCTGCATTCCCAAAAAACTGCCAAACTACTGCTCGGCGGTACGAAGCGGCCCTTCGACCCCGACTATCCAACAACCGCTTCATTCCTATGGACTGAATCGCTTGCAAAAGGGCATCCAAACACAACTTTAGGGCAAGAGGTAAACATGCTACTGTCCCAGTATGTTAGAGGTGAATTATGACTGTCATCCGAGAAATTTCGATCTCCAATTTTCGAGGCATCAAGGCACTAAAGTGGTGGCCGAACCCAGGCATCAATTGCTTGATTGGGCCGGGAGACGGCGGAAAATCGACCATTCTCGATGCAATAGAACTCACCTTGGGGACTAGACAGAGCATTGTCTTTACCGATGCTGACTTCCACAGATGCCTGGTTGGTGAGCCAATTGTGATCGATGTGACACTGGGAGCTCTTCCCGATGAGTTGCTAAACCTAGAGGCATACGGCCACTTTCTGCGAGGTTGGGACCCGCAGACCGGGGCTATTCACAACGAGACATCCGCAGCGCTGGAAACGGTGTTGACTGTTCGGTTGATTGTAAGGAACGATTTGGAGCCGCAATGGTTGCTGTTTTCTGAAGGCCCATCAGCCGAGGGCCGTGAGCGGAACCTTCAATGGAAGCATCGGCAGCTAGTTGCGCCAACACGGCTCGGCACCGTGGCATCACACCATATGGCTCTGGGCGCGCGATCCGTGCTCGGGAAGCTCTCTTCCGACAAGACACAGGCGTCAGCCGCTTTGGCGGCTGCATCCAGACAAGCCCGGCAGGCTTTTGCAGAGCAGGGATGTGATGGCGTCGATGAAGTGCTGGCGACCTCCAGAACCATCGCCAACAACATGGGAATCCCCGTTGAGCAGGTGAATGCCCTATTGGACGTAAAAGGGGTAACGTTTTCAGGGGGTGCAATTGCCCTTCACGACGAAGATCAGGTTCCGCTCAAGAATCTTGGTTCCGGTTCCATGCGCTTGCTCGTCGCAGGACTTCAAAAGGTCGCAGGTCAATCAAGTATCTCGATCATTGACGAAGCAGAGTTTGGCTTGGAACCCTACCGGATTATACGCTTGCTTGATTCGCTCGGTGCAAAATCAAACGATGCTTCGCAGCAAGTCTTTTTGACAACACACTCGCCAGTTGTATTGCGTGAGCTATCGTCAATTCAGTTACATGCAGTGCGGGCGACGCGCACCACTACACCCGCCGTGGTTAATAACGGTGAACTCATTCAGCCTGCAACAAAGACGACTTCCAATGCTGTGTTCCCACTTGGGGAATCTGAAGACGCTCAGAAGACGCTGAGGGCGTGCGCAGACGCCTTTCTCGCACCGAGTGTCATTGTTTGTGAGGGGAAGACAGAGATTGGCGTAATCCGAGGGTTGGATTTGTGGCGGCAAAGCCTTGATCAGAGGAGTTTGCTAGCAAACGGTTGCCACTGGGCCGATGGTGGCGGCTCAACTATGATGGAACGTGCTAAAATCTTTGCGCGTATGGGTTATCGAACCGCTTTGTTCATGGACTCCGATGTCGCCTACGATGCCGCGAGATATGCGGAATTGGCAGCCCACGGCATTTCTGTGTTCCGTTGGCAAGATGGGTATTCCACCGAAGCTGCAATCTTCGCATCAGTCCCCGCGGCGCAGATACCAGGGCTTCTTTCAATTGCCTGCGCATGGCGATCTGAAGACTCCATTGATGGAAAAATCCGTCACGCGAGCAACGGTCAATACAATCTACAGCAATGCCGAGGTCACTTTGTCGATGTAATGCGACCTGTGTTGGGGCAATGCGCTGGCGATGGCAAATGGTTCAAAGACATTGAGCCTGCTGAACGGGCGTTGAGGGAAGTCATTGCCCCGGCCTGGCAAAATACAGATGCAATTTTCGCGGCACCCCTGAATTCGCTTTGGCAATGGATCAGCACATCGCCGACAGCGCAGCCAGCGAATTCCCCTGTCGGTGTGTAAACTCAGATGGTTGGCGTACCCGACATACTTCAGGCGCAACGCGGGCATGTCATAGCTCCCGCAGGATGCGGCAAGACCGAGTTGATCGCAAAGACCATTGTTCAGGCAGAAGGTAAGCCGGTCCTGGTCCTTACCCACACCACCGCTGGCGTTGCCGCGCTAAGGCAGAGGTTGCATCGAGATGGCGTGCCAGCGTCCAACTACAGGCTCAATACGATTGCGGGCTGGGCACTGACAATTATCTCCATGTTTCCGGAGCGAGCAGGATACCTGCATGATCCGGAAAATGCGCCCAACTACACCGCAGTGCAAAACGCGGTTGGTGGGTTATGTGCATCTGGGGCCATCAATTCAGAGATTGCCGCAACGTATTCGCGGGTCTTGGTCGATGAGTACCAAGACTGTTCGGTGAGCCAACACCTGATCACTTCTGGCCTCGCGAACGCAATTCCAACGGTTGTGTTCGGTGATCCGATGCAAGCAATCTTTGGGTTTGGTGGCGACCCGCTTCCGGACTGGACGACACAAGTGGTCCCAACCTTTCCTGAACTCGGGCGGTTGGACATCCCCTGGCGCTGGAACAACGCTGGCGCCAACGATCTTGGAGCATGGCTTCTTGCCATTCGCGGGGCATTGGAAGCTGGACACACGATTGATCTTCGCACTCTTCCCTCGCGCGTCGCGTGGCATCCTCTCGGCGCGGATCAAAACGCCAACGCAGCAGCCCAGATAGCTTTGCAATACGATGTAGCCAAAACCAACCCTCATGAGACGATCCTGATAATTGGCGACTCCATGCAAGCGGCCTCGCGACACAATTTCGCGAGCCGCGCAAAGGGAGTTGGAGTTGTCGAGCCAGTAGATCTCCGTGATGTCGTAGGCGATGCAAACCAAATGGACGGAAAATCAGGTCAAGAACTCCTGGATGCCTGCATTGGATTCCTTATCAAGGTCATGACGAACGTGTATGGCGATAAACTCAATGGGCGCGTTCAGTCGATCCTAGGAAATCGTAATCGCACACCTCCAAACGCCCCTGAGGTTGCTGCCATCTCACTGGTTCAAGGGGGCGGATACCTCGAGGCCGTGCAATTTCTGAAAGCGATGGCAGGCGACCGTGACAGACGAGTCTATCGACAAAGTGCCTTCAACATAATGGTCCAGGCACTCCAAATCGCAATGACGGCCCCGGGCGGTAGTCTTTCAGCAGCTATCGCCGGTCTTCGCGAACAACGCCGTCACGCAGGTAGGGTAATTCCGCCAAAAGCTGTAGGCTCAACTCTTCTCCTGAAAGGACTGGAGGCTGATCACGTTGTAATCTTGGATGCGGATCGACCAGGTAACGCGATGTCGAAAGAGCACCTGTATGTCGCGCTGACTAGGGGGGCGAGATCCGTATCGGTCTTCTCGCGTAGTCCAACCCTGCCGTAACCCGCTTATCTCGGTTGGAGGCCACTAATGCTTCTCTGAGATTGACCGTACAGAATGACGCACACCTCATTATTGAGAAGTTGTTGCCCTGCCAACGCCGTTTGAACTTCCGCGATCGATTGCTCGGATAGCCTGGGGGCGGTTGCAGCGAAATTCCGCTTTCCGCCCCGCCTGTCAGGTGACCCGATCAGCCCTAGGCAGTCGCGCGGCACATCGCCTGAATGCTGCGGCGCGGCCTGCCATAGCGGACACTTGAGCTGGCTGATATGATCAGTGGGATGGCATTTCGCGGCATCTAATCAAGCAAAAGACACACCGCAGTCTTGCTGCATGCTACGTTCGAACAGTTTCATGAGGTTAGGTCGCCAACAACTAGTTTGATCTACAGAGTCCGATGGACTATGAATTTGGCACGGTGCCGATCAAGGGTGCGCTCATTTATGCACTGGCAGCCGCGCATTTATTGACACATATAAGCACAAAGGGGCCTAGGAGACTGCAGGCAAATCAACGTCTCCCGGCAACTGAAAAATACGAGCGATGGTTAATTCTCCAACACCCAGTTCTAGCCTGGACCAGCCGAGCCGATGGCCATCGGCGAATGCTCGGCTATTGGGCCTAGGGGCAGGTCTCCCCGTACAACCGCTTGACCGCCTAGCCAACTTTAGTGCCGATGAATTCGAACGTTTTACTCTCGAATGGGCCAATGGCTATCTGCGCACGAGGCTCGCAGGTGTTAACGACATTCAGCAACGCGGCGGGGCAGGTGACAAGGGACGCGACATCATTGTCTGGTTCGGCGAATCCGGATCGCCGTCCAGATATTGGCATCTATACCAATGCAAGCGTTATGCGAACGCGCTCGGCGCAGGCAAAGGCATCGCGGAGATCGCCAAGGTTCTCTTCTATTCGCATCGTGGCGACTATCAGCTTCCGAGAGAGTACTGGTTCGTGACCCGTAAAGGCGTCACCGGAGACTTTCAGGATCTGATCGACACTCCAGAAAAGCTGCGCGCCTATCTGATTGCGAACTGGAATGCGCATTGCGCAAACGCGATTACCTCGAAAGAAGTCATCGCCTTGGAGGACGACTTCGCAGAATACGTTGCCAAGACCGACTTCAGCTTTATTCGTGTCAAACAGCCGCTCGATCTCATCAACGAACACGCACAGACACCATATCATCTCGTTGTATTCGGAGCACCGCTCATTCAGCGTGCCCCGCCTGAAACTCCGCCCTCAAAGGTCGCTGAAGCCGAACGCGGATATGTCGGCGAGCTATTTAAGGTCATCGGTGAGATGACTGGGACGACGATCTCCGGTGAGGGTGATTTCGCGAAGCATGGGAAGGCCAAAGATCTTTTCGAGCGCTCCCGGATGACCTTCTACAGTGCTGAAGGCTTGAAAGAACTCGCGCGCGATCAAATGGCCGATGCTTGCTATTTCGATGAACTTCTCGGGGAATTCCGCCACGGTCTATACTTCACTTACAGCGCACCGGCAAATTCTGGTTATACGCGGCTCAGCGAAACGGTGAAAGCCGCGCAGGTGCAGCAAGTCTCGAACTACACTTTGAAAGACCATATCACATCTCCGGATCGTGAGGGGATTTGCCATCATTTGGCAAACAATGGTGACATCAAATGGTGCGACGATGTCTGACGTTGCTACAGCGACATCAACGCCGATTGACGGCCATCGGTTGTTCAATACTCCGCTGGAATGTGGCTTCCGCCTACTTTTTGCGCTTGATGCCTGCCGACCAAACGCCGCTGATCTACAGCGCCTCATCAGTTACGACTATTTGCTTGTACATTCTGGGGATATCGCCGGCGGCCCGCCGAGCCTTCATCCGCCGGTTCCTTTCCGCGGGTCGGAATGGGTCGTGAAGCGCGACCTTGTGCGCGCGGGACTGAACCTGCTCTTCGCGCGCGAACTCATATCGAAAAACCTAACGACGAACGGCATCAGTTTCGCCGGATCCGAACTGACTTCGGCCTTCGTCGCACTACTAAAGACTGACTACGCGTCATCGCTGCGTATTCGGGCACGGTGGCTGGCCGACGAGTTTGGAGCAGCCAGCGACCAGGAACTTCAGTCGTTCATGGCCGAAAAGGTAGGCCAGTGGGGTGCCGAATTTGATCGGATTTCAGCTCTGCAGGAGCTCGAGCTCTAATGGCGCGCATTTCCGAAATCCGCCTGACTGGCAAGGGGAAGGCCGACGCCTCCATCAAATTCGAACCTGGCGCGAACGTGGTCTACGGCGATTCCGATAC
>NZ_CP049039.1 GCF_011040495.1 Pseudohalocynthiibacter aestuariivivens
AGGCGTGGCCAACACATATCATCGTCGCAGGAGAGGCCTGCCCCGGTTCCACACTGACGCGCCATTTCGACGAAGTGCCCGGATCGGCCCTGATCAACGAATACGGCCCGACAGAGACCACCGTCTGGGCGACGGCGTATCAATGCAAGCCGACTGACAATTTGGTGTCATCCGGGCAACCGATCGCAGGGACGTGGGTGGCCGTAGTCGATGCCGATGGCAAAATTCTGCCCAGCGGCATGCCGGGCGACTTGATCATCGGCGGCGCAGGCGTGGCGGATGGGTATGCGGACAACCCCGCTGCGACGGCAGAGCGATTTGGCACCCGCGCGGATCAACCGGCCTTTGCCGAGTTGCCCGGACCACGCTATTTCCGAACCGGAGATCGCGCCGTCATCTCGGGTCGTCAGCTCAATTATCTTGGCAGGGCTGACGACCAGATCAACGTCGGCGGTGCGCGGGTCGAGCCCGGAGATATCGAAAACACGCTGCTGCGGACACGGATGATCTCGGCAGCGGTTGTCACCGCTGCGGATGTTCGGCCATTGCCGGAATTGCTTGGCTCGCTGCCTGCTGAAACGGTCGCCGCGGCGATGCGCGAGGCGGGTGCAAGCAATGACCCGACGGCCGCATTGACGCAGTTCCTGCAACGTGAAGGGCAGCCCGATCTGCGGCTGGTCGCGCATGTCGAACACAGCGGAGCGCTCGATACAAATGCGCTGTGCGCGGCGGCTGCCCGGGATTTACCACCACACATGCGCCCGGCGCTCTATGTCGTTCACGACAGCCTGCCGCGCACCCCCAACGGCAAGCTGGACCGCGCCGCCGCCGCCGACCTGCCGATCATCGAACAGGCACCGGCCGATCCACCGCCGCGCCCTGCGGCGGCACCAAATGACGCGATCGTTGCAAAGCTGACCGGACTATTCCAGCACGAGGTGCGCAACCCGTCCTTCGGCCCGCAGGATTCTCTTTTCGATCATGGTGGCAACTCGCTGACGGCAATCCGTCTGCTATTGGCCATCGAAGAGACGTTCGGGGTCCGGCTCTCGACCACGGTGCTTTATGAGGCGCCAAGCCCTGTCGCGCTTGCGGCCCATCTGGCGACCGGCGATGGCGATACTGACGCAGCCCCGATTTTTATCGTGCCGTGCGATGTTGGCTATTCGGCACCTCCGCCCGCGTTTCATCTGGCGCTGACCGCACATCGGCCGGCAGAGTATCTGGAACATCCCTGCATGCGCCCTGGCACCCCGCCGATCTGGACTCTGGCCGAGCTTGCGCAAATCTACGTTGGCCAGATCGAGAAGCGATGGCCGACCGGGCCGATCCTGCTGGGCGCGTTCTGTATCGGGGCTTATGTGGCCACCGAAATCGCGCGCCAGTTCGCGGCAAAGGGTCGCCCGATTGCGCATCTGGCCCTGCTCGATCCGAACATTCCGCGTCTTCAGGTCATGCGCATGCACATGGAAGCGGGCCTGCCATACAACGGTGGGGCCAAGACGCTCGCCGGCCGTGCGATTGACCTCTGTGACCGGGTAATCAATGCGCGGCTGCTGCTGGGCGATGGGTATCTGCAGGGCGACCGGCGGCGGTCCAAGGCGCTGCGGGCCTATGGGATTTACGTATCAATGCGCTATCTGCGACGCTTCAACGGCGCGCCGGAACATCTGAGCCTTGATTACTGGGCGCGTAGCCTGATGATCTCTGCCGGGGCCTATGACGACCTGACACCCTACACTGGCCGCGTCGATATCATCGCCTCCGAAGAACACAGAGCAACGTTGGAAGGAAACCCCGAATTCTTGCAGGCGATCCTGCCGGATCACACAATCCATTACGCTGAGGACACGCATTGGGACATCGGCATGACGGCGAAAACCGCCAAATGCGTGAGCGATTGCTTTAAATCCGCATTGGACGGCATCACCCAAGAGTCGGCAGGCTGAGCGCTCCGATGCACAATGAAGCGCCAGCGCGCAGCGCATCGGGCGCGGCCGTGCGTGCCTTGACGATCATCGGTAGTGCGTCAGCGTTGCGCATTCTGATCGGCATTTTACGGCTCAAGATCATCGCGGCACTGCTGGGGCCGACCGGTGTCGGGCTCTTTGGGCTTTTCACCAATCTTCAGGGCTCGATCGCGTCGGTTGCGGGCCTTGGACTGAATTTCGGCGGCGTGCGCCAATTGGCGCTGGCAAAAGATGACCCTGCCCGGCTGACAAGCGCCCGCCAAGCACTGTTCATCGGCAATCTGCTGCTTGGCCTGATCGCCGTTCCGGTGATATTTTTCGCGCGGGAATGGCTGGCGGAATTGACATTTCAAGACTCCGGGCGGGCGTGGGAGTGCGGGCTGATCGGCATCGGGGCCATGCTGACGATGATGGCCGGCTCACAGGCTGCGGTGCTTCAGGCGCTCGGCTTCATCAAGCCGCTCGCATGGCTCAGCGTAATCGAGATCACGCTGGCGACCGTCATTGGCACCGTGATCTTGTTGGAATGGCGCATTGGAGGGGTCATTGCGCTGGTTCTGCTGACGCCTGCGCTCAATTTCCTGATTGGGCTGGTTCTGGTAGCGCGCAACGCCGGGACCGACATGGTGCCGCGTTGGCGCGCTCTGCCCCAGCAATGGCGCGAAGCCGTGTCTGTTTCGGTCGCGCACATGGCCGGGACAAGCGTCGCGTTGCTAACGCTGACCTTTGTTCTGGCAGTTACGGGATACTATCGGGGTACCGCCGATGTGGGTCGGTTGCAGGCGGTGCTGTCGATTTCGGGGTTATCAACCAGCTTTCTCATCGCCGCGATGCAGACCGATTATTACCCCCGGTTGATGAATTGCGCCTCCAACGTTGCCGAAACGAACGCGCTGGTAAACGCGCAGGCTCGGCTGGGGTTGCTGGTCAGTGGCCCGTTGCTGATCGGGTTGGCCGGAACGGCAGAATGGATTCTTCCGCTGCTTTTTTCCGCCGAGTTCACACCGGCAGCACCTCTCATGGGCTGGTGGCTTCTGTCTGACGTGCTGCTGGTTCCTGCGTGGGTCGTCGGTTTCTTGATGGTCGCCCATCAAGACAGCAAAGCCTATTTCACGACCCAGTTTCTGGCGAACCTGGCTTTTGCAGCGGCGGTATCCGGGCTTCTCGGGCTAGGCTACGGGCTGACTTCACTGGCGCTCGGCAAAATCGCAATGACGGCAATCCTGCTTGTGCTGGCGACCGTCATTGCCAGACGACACTACGGATTTCGATGGTCGGGCAAGGTGGCCACACTGGCGGCGCTGATGCTTGCGATCATCGCCGGGCTGCGCATTCTTGCCATGCTCTGGCCCGGTGCAGCCATCGTGCCGGGCGTATTGGCAGCGATCCTGTGCGGCCTCTACAGCCTTCGCTGTATAGCGCGCATGGCCGATGGTGGTATTGCTGCGCGGCTCGGGTTTTTAGGCACGCGCCGCAAGGTGCACAAATAAGGCCCTCGGGGCAGCACTGGACGTTACCAGGCAGTCAACCCGCCATCGACAATCAGATTCTGGCCGGTGATATAGCTTGATGCGTTGCTGGCCAGAAAAATCAACGCGCCAGTCACCTCGTCCGCCGCTCCCATCCGACCCATCGGCACGCGGGCACTGTAACGAGATTGGAACACTTCGTTCTGGCCATCCGCAATCCCACCAGGGGACAGCGTGTTCACGCGCACGCCCTTGTCACCCCAGTAGGTCGCGAAATATTGTGTAAGACCGATGACCCCTGCCTTGGATGCACTGTAGGCGGCGGGGGTATTGATCGGCCTGCCGCGGTATTCCGATCCTTCGTAGATCCTCGGGTCTGGTCCTGCGACGCCATAGATCGAAGACGTATGGATAATCGAACCGGTACGGCGGCGTGCCATGCGCCCACCAATCTCACGGGTCACGTAGAAAGCACCGTCAAGGTTCGTGGCCATGATTTCGCGCCAGACTTCTGGCTCAAATGTCTCCGCCGAATCGAAGAAACGGTCAAGTACCCGACTCTTGCTGGCGGCGCTGTTGTGCAAGATTACAATCGGCCCCAGCGCTGCCTCGATCTGGCTGGCAAGAGGCGCAATTGCCTCGGGGTCGGAGATGTCGGCGCTGAAACCGGCAGCGCGCCCACCATAAGTCGTCACCAGTTCATCGGCAAAGCTCTTGGTATCCGTAATGTCTTGGTCCACGATCGCGACATGCGCGCCATGATCCGCCAGCGCGGCGCAGAACCGTCGGCCCAGAAGGCCCAGTCCACCCGTCACCACCGCGACACGATCCGACAGGTCGAAAAGCCGACGGTACTCACCCTTTCCGTTGGCTGACCAAGTCATGTGCTTTCCTCCAGCTGGCGGCGCATCAAAATCTCCAGCAACTCGAAATCGACTTCGGTATCCACATCGATGGATCGCGCTGAGGGCATCTCAAAAAACCGGGTGTCGTCGTAGAACACCTCTGGCCGTACCACAAAGGTATCGCGCTGCCACACGTAGATCGCGGCATTCATATCAAAGCAGGCCGGCCCGTCCTGCCGGCGTGTCACCAAATTCGTGTGTCGCTTGGAAAGTTGGGCGACCCCGTCAAGGCCAACTTCGACCAGATTAAAATAGGGCGACCGGCGCGCCGGCGCGCCCGTGATGACGTTCGGCGCGCCACTGTCTTCGAGCAAACGAATAGCGGCGGCGATGTCACCCTGAGTACGCAGAGGTGACGTCACATCGAGATCAACAACGATATCGGACAACCGTCCAAGCGCGGCTTCGGCATCAAGCAGGCAGTGGCGTATGGCAAAAACCTTGGCGGCGGTATCACCAGAAAACTCATCAGGGCGCTTGACCGTATGACCCGCACCATAACGGCGCGCCACAGAAAGGATTTCGTCGCTATCGCTGCTGACCGCGATCAGATCGAACAAGCCGGACGCGGTAGCTTGTTCGATTGTCCATGCCAGCAGAGGCTTGCCCAAGAGCGGCCGAAGGTTTTTTCTTGGCAGCCCCTTGGAGCCGCCTCGGGCACATATCGTGCAGATGCGCGTCATGCCGCAACCCAGACATTAATCGCCGCCGCCTGTTCCAGCGCAGCCACAAGCCCGCCCACGGCAGTCCCTTCAGCGGCGGAGCAGAGTATGCCACCCTCATCTTCCAGCATCGCAAGATGCATCGCACGATAGCTGGTATCGCGATCGCATTCGTAATGCGCAATCACGCCGTCAACCCCGAGGGTTCCGGCCATGAGATCCGCAGTCAAAGTTGCGTCGCGTGTGGTGACAACGATTTCGCGCCGGGCCGGACGGTCGAGATAGCTCAGGCGCAATTGCACCACCGGAGCCTGCGCCATCACCATCAGCGCTGAATAGTGTTCGTCCGCGTCTATTTGCAGAGCGCCCAGCGACCCGCCAAGCGCCGCCACCCGACGCCAGGGCCCGAAGAGCCAGAGTAGGTAGTCCAGCTCATGACTGAGATCACGCAGAACCCCGCCGCCCTGTTCGCGGAACGCAGAATAGGTCTGGCGGAAATCGCGGTCAGGACGCCATTCGGCGAGATGCTGGCCTGCCCGGACATCGACTGCTAGGACTTCAACACCAGCCAGCCGTGCGCGGAGTGCCGAGAGAACGGGATGGAAACGCAGATTATACGCGACTGCCAACCGAGCAAAAATACCGGAGGGTGATGTGTACTGCGTGTCCGACAGGGGTTTCTCGACCAAAAGCTTTCCCCGGTATCCCAGCCTTGCAAGTGCTTCTAGGATTTCGACGTGCCGCGCGGTTTCGACAGCAATCACAACGTAATCCGGGCTTAGCGTATCCAGTGCCTCAGACAGTTCGGAATAGATAGTCATGGCCTCGGTGGTCTGTTGCGTAACGACCGCGACCTTGCAACCCAGATCAGACAGGATGCGCGCATGCCGTTGGCCGATCGACCCGTATCCAACGACAAGAACACGGATCACGATGATGACACCGGATCGGAGCTGGTGGCATCAATTCCGGGGACATTTATAGGCCGATCAGGACTCGGCCATGAGTGAGCCCGCAATGAATCGCTTTGTCGAAACCCAGAGCATCTGCTGCGCGTGACGGACACAGCATTTTTCACCAGATCAATCCTTGCCAACCTATTCATTTTCAGCGCGCCAAACTTTCAAAATAACTCAGGTACATCTGCCTAATAGAACCAGTTTCTTGCTATGCTATGCCCATTTCTGTGTCATATCCAAGGCTTTTCGCTGTGTGAGCGGCAATGGGCTTTGTGGCCGTGACCGCCTACCTGTTGGTGAATAGGTGACTGCACAACTCAAGATTTACGCAACTCTGTTGTCTTAGCGCTCACCCACGCGCTTGTCGACCAAACCGCCCGTGATCCCGGCTCTGCGTCACCCCGCGATCAACCCCATCTGCTCCAGCTTGAGAATCACTTGATGTGCGCAGTTATCGACTTCGACATTTTCGGTCTCGACGCTGAGTTCGGGATTCACCGGCTCGTCGTAAGGGTCTGAGATGCCGGTGAATTCCTTGATCTTGCCTTCGCGTGCCAGCTTGTACAGGCCCTTGCGATCGCGGCGTTCGCATTCCTCCAGCGTGGTGGCGACATGGACCTCCACGAAGGCACCTAAGGCCTCCACGTCCTCGCGCACGGCGCGGCGCGTGGTGGCATAGGGCGCGATGGGGGCGCAGATGGCGATGCCGCCGTTCTTGGTGATCTCGCTTGCGACATAGCTGTCACTGTGCCATTAATTCATGGACGCTGATGTAGTGGCGGGACTTAGGACGAATTTTGTGCCCTTAATTACTGGATATCCACAGGTTATCGTCGTGCGGTTTGGAGTATGCTTTCCGCAACCCTGAGCAATTCACCGCCGTCCGCGGTTGCTCCGAGTTCTGTGATCGCTTGCCTTGCCGCTGCGAGATACTCGGGCTTAGGTGAAGAGGTGATGCATGTGGGGTGCTTCTTTGATCGGGTTTTGTGATTTTCTCCAATCCGAACACTGCGAAGTGGCAAATCACCGACAAGGCTGGCCAACCGATCCACCAGTTTCCGTTTATGTGGGAAGGTAGCACGAAGCCTGCGTTCAGCGCGGGGATCGTTCTTCATCACCAGCGCGACCGCGAGCAAAGGCCGGGTCATTCCTAAATTGATCGCAGCTAGAATGCTGTGGCGATCCAAACGGCTCTGAGAAAATTTCGCACCGTGACGAAGTTTCGGCGCGAGTACACCTGCGACTTGCAACGTCAGGTCCATCCGTCGGCCCGAATGGACGTTCCCTTGTCGGTAGGCAATCATGAGGTACCTCGCCCCTTCTTGAGCGCGGCGGCGGAGCCCGCTGGGCGGTTGCGCAAGCCCCTCGGAATCACCTCGCAAAGGTACCAACTCAGACCCGCAGACTTCGCATTGCAATGACCACGAGAAGCGCCAATGGCGCAACGATATCCCGGGCTGTTTGCTTGTGCATGTCCGGCATTTTTGAAAATCTGACCATGAAACACACTCAACCGCGAATTCCTTGCGCCGCTTGAGCAACATGCTGTCGAGATCATTGGACGGCAGACGTAATGTGGTGCAGAATCTGTCGACGTCCACGCTAGCCAGATCGGCCAGCATTTCCGGCGGGTGTTCTTGTGCAAGCCCCAGATACCGGCAGAGCTCCGGCACAGCGCAATAGTTAGCGTCAGCAAGTCGGGCGAGCCAACTCGACAGAAGTTCATCCTGAAATGGTGCAGGGCGCCTCGGCAATGGTTTGCAGTTCACTCGAAAGCCGGTTGCGGCCGGTTCCGCAGGGTCCAGCTGTGCTTGGCCCAGACTGGCTGCCAGGATTGGACGGCCTCATCCGTGATCCGTTCCTCGCCAGTTTCGACAGCGTCGACGGCGAGCGCCTTGATCATTGTGAACACGCGCGAGGTGACACCGCCGGTCACACCCAAAATGCTACGCAACGATTGGACACTGAGACCAGATCCACGTTCCAACTGCATGGCCGCGATCAGGGTCTGGACGAGGCGGGAGAACTCCACATCGTCATCCCAGAGCGGCAGGAAATGTTCATCCAATCTGCGGGCTAATTGTTCATCGCCACGAATGGCTTCGGCAGCTTCGTTGACACCAAACACAACGAGTGACGCGCACAAATCGTTAGACAGGAAGCGCAGCATGTTCAGGAAGCGCCTCTGCTCACGATAGCTCCCTGCCAGAAGATTGTGGACCTCGTCGATCATGATCATCTTCAGATCCATGCCACGCAGATGGCTGAGAGCCCGCACTTCCAGTTCTGAGATCGTATGTCGGCCCCACATTGGTGCGCCGATTGATGCAAGAATGTGCTGATAAAACCGCCGTTCATCCGGTGCAGGTGGCGCTTGCAAGAGAAGGATCGGCGGGCGCGTGATGCCGATCTCAGAAGCGTACTGCGTCGGATAGAGGCTCTCCATCCTTTTGGCGATCATGGTCTTTCCGATACCGGAACTGCCATAGACCATGAGGCCTGGCATTCGTGACTGCCGAGGCATCTCCATCAAGGATATCAATCTGTTGAGAACAATGGTTGCGCGGTCGAGGGCGATCCAGCGGTCGCTGCGAATGAGATCAAGTCTTTCGTCGTGGTCCATCAAAATCATCTATTGGGTAAGTTGGAAGGTTGGGGTTGCTTGTATCAATTGCGAACATCTCGCGCGAGGGATCACGCCTCGGCTTGTCGTTTGGCCGCCGCGCCTTGCGCTCTCCTTCCAAGCGCGCTGTAAGTGTCCGTTGTCGAGCTGAATGAGCGATACGGCGCTGTTCTTCGATGATTACGAACAGAATTGCCTCCGATACCCTTCCGCCATGACGCTCATGAAAGATTGCACTGGCGCGCCGCGACTCCCAAAGAGAAACTTTGGGACGCGAAAGGTCCTTGTAGCGTGCGACAATCGTGCGGCCATCATCCGTCACAACCCAAATCCGCGACATGTCTCGTGGGTCATACTTGACCGCAACCTTCCTGGCTCCACGACCGATCATCGGCGCGAAGGCGTCGCTCCAATAGCCGATAGAAAACAGGTTGATCCCGGTCCTGCCCAGCTGGCGGCGTTCTGAAGGAAGGAAACTGATCCGGAAGGCATCTGTGTCCACGACTTGTCGGCCAGCATCGTCGCCCCCAAGATGGGCCCAGGCGGCAAGTGGCGTTCGCCTCAATCCGTTGTGGCGTGTATTGTGATACCGACAAATCTCCAGCCGCAGCCAGTCCTCAAACTCTTCCAGGGTCATTGAGGCCTTGGCAGCGCTGTCATACTCGCCCTTATCTTTTGGCGAAGATTGCGTCGTTCCGGGCAGTACGTGAACAGCACCCATTGTCGTTCCGATTAGTCGCTCGATATGTCCGCCAAAATGCACGCGGCCCGGCGGCCGGTACTTGATCGAGATACCCCACTCCGCACAAGCCGATCGGAAGGCCTCACTGCGAAAATCCCGCCCGTTATCGACGTGGATGGCCTGTGGGATACCGGCGGTTGGCCAATAGAGCTCCTCTAGCGAACTTGGCGTCCGGATGGACTTCGGCCGCACACAATGATCCAGGCAAAGGCAAATGGACAGGACGGATGGCGCATCGAAAGTGACGTAGGCGCCCAGAACCACACGGGTTGCGACGTCGATCGCAAGCGTCAGCCATGGTCGTGCCAGAGGTTTGCGATCAACCTGATCAACAAGAATGATATCCGCCAAGGTGTGATCGATCTGAACGACCTGCAGCGGACGTTCCACATCCAAGGCCCCTGCCCTTGCCTCGAATACTTGCCTGGCCGCCTTCGCTCCTTTCCGCTTCCGCAACACCTCGCGCTGGTCCATCGCGTCAAGACGGGCCTTGATCGTTCGGCGGGTTGGACGGCGAAAACCTCGGGCTCCGCACTCGGTCTGGATCTCTCCCACAATCCGGAGAAAACTAGGCGGCTCAGGCACCAAATAATGCCAGCGTAAAACACGCTCAATGATGGCTTCAACCTCCCGACCTAAGCGCTGTGATCCACGCTTTGGACCACGGCGCTTGGGCAGCAAGGCGCTCGACCGTCCATCGTTTTGTTTCAACCGTCGATAAAATTCCCATACAGAGCTGCGGGAAACACCCATCTCTTCCGCCGCAGCCAACAACCGCGGACCCACATCGTTGCCAGCTCGATCCAACGTAACCGCCCCATTGTTACCGCGGTGATTTGTCTTTGATGCGGGCGACAAGTTCGGCGTCATCTACGAAGTCTTCAAGGAACTCATGCCAGAGTTCGGAGGTCATACGGGCGTCGCGGATCATGTCTTTCAGCTCCTCGATGCCGTCGTCGGTCAGCGCGGTGACGGTTTCGTCCGCACCGGCATAAACGTTGATGATGTTGCCGTAGGTGAGGTTGTCGTCGTTGGAGATGATGGCTTCGAGAAGCTCGACATCCTCGCCCAGCATTTTGGCAACGTAGTCGATGGCGCGGACATGGGTGATGGCTGCCATCAAGCGGCCTCTTGATGGGCAACGGCCAGCGGTTCCCAGTTCCATGGCAACAGTTCATCCAGCCGGTTGTTCTTGTGATCGTGGATGCGGTTCAGGATGTCGGCGAGATAGGCTTGCGGGTCGAGGCTATTGAGCTTGGCCGTTTCGATGACCGTCATGGCCCGCGCCAAGGTTTCCGCGCCGGTGTCGGCTCCTGCAAAAAAGCCAATTCTTGCGTCCTATCCCAATCGGACGCAGCGCGCGCTCGGCTGGATTGTTGTCGATGGCCACACGTCCGTCGGTCAGGAACAGGCTGAAGGCATCCTTGCGGCCCAACCCATACCTGAAGGCTTTGGCCAGATCGCTTTTGCCGGGAATGCGCAGAAGCTGCTGTTCGGACCAGGCAAAGAAGGTTTCGACTTGCGGGTGGCTCAACTTTTGTCGCGCGGCATGGCGGACGTCAGCGGGCTGGCCATTGATGTCACGCTCAATGTCGTAGAGCTTACCGATCCGGTCGAGCGCCTCGCGGGCGATCTCGGACTTGGTCGAGGTCCAAAAATCATGGAAGTCACGCCGTAGATGCGCCCAACATGCCGCTTCGCGCAAACGCGGCACACCATTGGCTTCAGGCTCGTATAATTTTGCATAGCCCTTATAACCGTCCGCTTGCAGAATGCCGCGCGCGTTGACCAGATGGCTCAGGACATGCTCTTCTTTCCAGTCTGGTGCGAACCGATAGACAGCCCCCGGTGGAGACGACCCCGCCCAAGGCCTTTGATCCCGCACATAGGCCCAGATCCGGCCTTGCCTGACCCCTTTGCCCAATCCTTTGTCACGCAAAGAACGATCCAGCACCCGGATTGGCGTGTCGTCAGCGTGCAGCAGATCGCTGCCCATGATGTCAGCCTCGATCCGTTCGATCAGCGGCGACAGGGTCTTCATGGCGCGGCCGCACCAGCCGACCAGCGTGCTTTCGGGGATGTCCGCGCCCATGCGCACGAAGATCTCGTGCTGACGATAAAGGGGAAGGTGATCGTCGAACTTCGAGACCAGTATGTGCGCCAACAGGTTTGGACCAGCCATGCTGCCCGGGATCGGGCGGCTTGGCGCAGGCTCCTGCACCATCTTTTCGCAGCGACGGCAAGATTTCTTGATGCGAGCGATCTGGATTACCTTCATCTGCGCCGCGATCATGTCGAGCAATTCGCTGACATCCTCTCCCACCACACGTAAATCACCGCCACAGTCAGGACAGCAGGTTCCAGGATCAAGCTCCCGCCGTTCCCGCAGGGTCGCATCAGATACACGTGGGCGGCGGCGTAAGGCGGGCGCAGTGGGCTCATCAGCCGCTGGTTCGTCCTGCCCTTCATCGATGGCCGCATCGTCGTCTTCGGCCACGGCAACCAACAGATCTTCGAGCGCCAGTTCCAACTGTTCAATCTCGCGTTCGACCTTCTCCGAAGATTTTCCGAAGGCCAGTTTCTGCAACTTGGCGATCCGCAAGCGAAGCGCCCGAACCAGTTGATCATGGACCCGCAGCGTCGCCGACATCTTGGCGTTCTCGATCTCAATCCGAGTGTTTTCAGCCTGCAATTCCGCGATCATCGCTCTCAATACAGCGGGGTCATCGGGGAGGTTTTCAGCAGGTTTTGACATGCGCTTGATTACCAAAAATTGGGCCTGGCCACCATAAAAATAACGTAAATATCGACGCAAAATCACCCCACACGCGCAGGCGGCACACCCCAATCCGGACGCCGCCAGTCGATCCCCTCCCAGAGCATTGCCAACTGTGCTGATGTCAGCCGCGCAGCCCCGTCTTGAGAGCTTGGCCACGGGAAACGACCACGTTCCAGCACCTTGTAATAGAGGCAAAAACCTTGGCCATCCCAATACAGCAACTTGATCCGATCACCTCGACGCCCACGAAACGCAAACACGGCACCACTGGCAGGCTTTTGCCGCAGCACATCCTGCGTCAGTGTGGAAAGGCCCGCGATGCCCTTCCTCATATCCGTAACGCCACAAGCCAGATAAACCCGAACTCCAGTTCCCGGACCAATCACGCCGCGTCTACCGCTCGGATCAATCGTGTCAGCGCGACCGGATTCATCGTACTGTCAAAATGCAAACAACGACCATCTCGCAGACGCAATTCAACTGCAGTCGGCGGAGGCACGTCCGGGACAGGCAACTGCGGCGCAGGAACCGCAACCTGAACCGGGATATCCATTGGATAAAAAAGAGCGCCACCGTCAGGCGACCAAAGCCCTTTCTTCTTCAGGTCATGCCGCCACGCATAAATCTGTTGCCGCCTAATCTCATGGCGCTGCGCCACCTGGGTCACGCTCGCCCCATCGACTCCAACCGACATGACAATTTCCAGCTTGTCATCGTCATGCCAGAAACGCCGCCGTTCAGCCCCAAGAATTTCGCCCCGCATAACACACCCCGTTTAAGAGACGTCATTAGTGACGTCATTAAACACGTCTCTTAGATCAAAGCCCTAAGCTCAGGCAGGCGGTGCCAATGGCACGGTTACGATTTGTCTACGTTTGGCAAGTCATGGTTTCATTTCGGCGGCATAGTCTGCCCACAGGCTGAATGCATCTGCCCGGGGCGTGGCGATAGGATGTGGCGGTGAGGCGATACCGGCGGAGTTTAAAGATCGTGTTGATCTGGTCATGTGCGGCAAGGAAACGCTGTGCCTGTCTGGGCGACTTGAACCGGCCCATGATTTTCTCTCGTCGCCGCGTCGGCCTATGACTTCCTTCGATCCGGTTGTTAAGGCCCTTGTGGGCTCGGTGATCGGCGCCTTGAGCTTGCTGAGCGATCGGCCTGATGTAGCTGCGCAGTTTGTCGGCGATGACGACTCTTGGCTGGCCGAATTGAGCGATCAGCCTTGTCAGAAATCGCTTGGCGGCTTTGGCATTGCGGCGTGTTTGCACAAGAATGTCGAGAGTATCACCGTTGCCATCGACGGCCCGCCAGAGCCAGTGCTTCACGCCGTTGATCGGGAGCACGACCTCGTCTAGGTGCCATTTGTCGTTAGGGCGCGGCCGGTCCCGGCGGATGCAGGCGGCGAAATGCGCACCAAACCGGTTGACCCAAAGGCGAATGGCTTCGCGGCTGACGATGACGCCGCGCTCCGCCAACAGGTCCTCGACATCCGCGGTGCTGAGCGCAAAGCGATGGTAGGCCCAGACCGCATGGGCGACGATCTCGCGCGGAAAACGAAAGCCCTTCAGGCGCAGCATTGACGGCGGTATTTTCATGCCTCAACTGTTACCCAAGTCAAAAACGGCAAACAACTTGGCAATGCCATCCAGATCACTTCTCAGCGAAAATCAACACTATACGGCGTCTGATTGGGAACCACACGTCCGACTGATTGAAAGTGCCCGCCTTCCAATCGGCGGGTGCGGGACCGCTAGTTCGCCTCGTCAACAACCAACTCGAGCTCCGGCAGATCACGCAAACTTTGCAGATCGAAGGTTGCCAAAAACGTCTCTGTTGTCACAAATGTATGCGGCGCCCCCGGCCGCGGTGACCGAGGCCCACTCGCTATCAGGTCTTTGTAGCGCAGCCGGGCCAGCAGATCGCGGCTGACCTCCTTGCCGAAGATGTCCTTAAGCCCCGCCCGATCAATCGGCTGATGATAGGCGATGGCGCAGAGCACGCCCATCTCCATCTCGGTGAAGCCGAGGGTCTGGCCGCCCGGTTCGGCGGCGGCTTTGATAGCATCAGCAAACCGCGTTCGCGTGCGGAACATCCAGCCGCCAGCCACTTGGGCCAACTCGAATGGCCGGCCGACCAACTCTGCCCGGATGTCCTCGATCAGCATCTCGATCGAGGCTCCCTGCCCCACCACACGCGCGAGAGCCTCTCGCCCGACCGGTGTCGGGTTGGCGAACAGGACCGCCTCTATCCGGCCCATCCATTCGCGCCAGCGCAGTTCTGGTGGCATATCGTCGAGTTCGCGGTCGAACACGTCATCGCGTGTCGCCCCCCCCTGCCCCTTCGTGCGCTTCTGGTGCGCCATCGCGGTCACGGCGTGATCCCGTAAAGGCGAAAGGTCGAGCGTCCGGTCAGTTCCCGTGCCACACCCAGATCGACCAGACGGTCGCAAAACCGTCGCGCTGCTCGGTCTGTCATGGCGGTCGAGGTCCCTTGGATGCGCGGCGACAGCATCGGGGCCGGTGCCACGGCATCTTCGGCGAGAAACAGATTAACCGCCGCGTCCGACCCTTTCGCGCGCAGCTTCGGCGCCACGCTCCGAAGCGCCTCTGCGCGGCGGGCAACGTCCCGCGTCAGCCGGATCGTCTCTTCGATGGACTCGAGAATTTGGGACTGAACCGCCAGCTCGGCCTTGGGCTTACCCGCAACCACTTCGCAGAGCATCGTCTTGGTGATCCGCTGCGCCGTGACCGGCAGTACCACCTTCCAGTTCAATGCCCGCGCCAACACCAAGTCCGAAAGCAGGCAAGCGATCCGCTCCGCCCGATCATCGGCCTTGAGGACCGCGCGCAGAACAGACACGCAACCCGCCAACGGCCCGTGGGTCCAGACGCGCGCCTGCCCCGCGTCCAGCCAACCGACCACCTCCCCGGCGAGAACCGGGCCGATCAAGTCGGCGAACCCTGCCACCCCATCCGTCCGCAAGCGCACAGCATCGCGCCAGTAAGCCAGCAGGTCACCATCCGGCCCTCGCGCCTCGCCCGGTGGCGTCAGGTGGTAGGCATCCCGGATATCTTCCTCCCGCGCCAGCCGCCCTTCCAACTTCGAGGTCGCCATCGCAGCGCTCAGCGCCAGCCGGTTGGCGAGTAGTTTCAGTGGCACGCCATACCTGCTATCGCCGATCAACTGATCCAGCACCATGAGCGTTGCCCCCGACCGAAATGCCACAATCCCAGAGGTTTCCGACCCCGCCGGGGTGATCCATGCGGGCGGCAGCGGTAGGGACCTTAGGTCGTCCGGGATAGCTGTCGGCTGGTATGTCATGTCACAACACTAATCTCAAACGGCGCTTTCGTCCACCAGATGATGTATAAACCGCCGCGCTCTGCCCGCTCCTGTTATGTCCAATAAGTTTGCATTATCGGACATAAAGAAATATACTCGGCAATATGACGATGTCGTTTTAATTTCATGGGTGGACTGGCCCGAAATCGGCCCTCTCGTCGAGGAAATTCCCATTCAATGGGTGGACCGGGCTCTTGCTCAATCTGTGGACTCTTCCCGTCGCGCGGTCAAGAGGGTTCTTTACCTTGCCGGATGTTGACCACCGGCTCTGACGGCGAGGAATGATTGGCGCGGCTCGACCGAACAGCCAACACGCCCTCTCGGGCATCTCAGCGTCGAAAACCAGCGCCGCGCCGAACAGGTCGCCCAGAATGACCAAGGTCAGGGCGCGCCAACGCGCCGGTAGGTGTTGTAGAGGCGCGTCCCTGCTCACGGCCACCCGCGCCTCGAAGGGGCAATGCCATCCCGGCTGATCGAACCAGAGTGCCAGAACCGGCCGGGCCGCACCCACCCGGTCAAGCGGCGCCCACAGGGCGCGGATCGCGTGTTCCAGGCGCGCGCGATGGTCTGAGTCCCCCCGAACAATCCCCTGAACTTGATGTTGAAGCTTGAGAATAGCTGCGGCGAATTCTACGTCCATGGGGCGCTCCGCCTCCCCTCCTTTGCCGGTGACCAGAGTATCGCAGTTGCGGCAAAACGGGCGCAGCAAGCCACCTCGCATCCGAAAGGACACCCGTAAATTTCCGCTGCAAACAGGGCAGCGGTCGCGCAGCATCTCGCCATGGGTTGGGCAGGCGACGTGCTCCGCCAGCCGCCAATCTGAACGCAGGTAGCTGTCGCATCCGGCTGTGACATCGGCATCGAAACAGGCAAGGCAGACCGGCACCCTTGGCCTCTCCAGAAACCAGGTCAGTGGACGATCTGAAAATCGGGACGTCAGAGAAAGTCGCATGAGACGCACGGGATCAACCCGGCAGGCCCGCGCCCAGAGCCTGAGAAGCTCTGGATCTGGGGCGATATCGTTCACTGGACGCGAGGGCTGCACGCCCCTCCCCTGCCCCGCCAACCAGGCGCTCATCCCCGGGGTTTCCAACCCGTACTGGGCCGCAACCCGGACCATCCAGGAAGAGAGCAACTCGTCACGGAAGGGCCGCGGCGCAACCGGCAACCGCAGCGGTGTGGTCATGCGCCGACCGGTTGTGGTGCCCGTTTCCGGCGCTTTCGCGCGGTCTCCGTCATCGACACCAGCGGCAGCACCAGATCGTCGCCGAAGCTCTCCACATCGAGGCGTTCCTTGCCACTGCGGATCGCCTCTTCCGCCGCGGTCTCGATCAGGCGAAATATCCGTGCCGTCACACCTGAAGTGAGCTTGTGGATCCGATTTCTGGCCTCCGGGCTCATCAGATCTGAGGGCGCGTGCAGCGGCAGAATGCGCTCGAAGCTCTTCAGGAGCCCTGCAAAGGCGGCATCGTTCCGCCAGGGCTTCAGATGAAACGCCTCGAACCGCTCGGCCAGCTGCGCATCGGTCAGCAAGGCCTGGCGCGCCAGATCCGTTCCGGCGCAAACCAGCGGGATCCGCAGATCATTGGCCAGAAACCTGATCGCATTGAGAAAAATGCGTTGCTGCCGGAAGGTGCCGGCCAGCATGCCGTTTACCTCGTCGAGGATGATCATCTTCGCGCCCACGGTTCGCAGGAGCGACCGGCAAACGTCCTTTTCGCGGGCGAGCGTGCCACCGGCCATCGCAGGCGCGCCCATGCTGGCCAGAAGCTCACGGTAGAGATCGCGCTCGATCGGCTCCGATGGCACTTGCGCCACCACCACTGGGCGATGATCAACCCCGGTGACTTGGCAGAACTTCGGCGGATGATTACGCTCAAACTTTCGGAGGATCTTGGTCTTTCCCATGCCGGTATCGCCGTAGATCAGCAGGCATGGCATCCGGTCGCGCGGCGGGTAGGTCAGCAGATTTTCCAACCGCGCAAGCGCCAGGCCC
Organism: Pseudohalocynthiibacter aestuariivivens; assembly: GCF_011040495.1. GTDB lineage: Bacteria > Pseudomonadota > Alphaproteobacteria > Rhodobacterales > Rhodobacteraceae > Roseovarius > Roseovarius pelagicus. The sequence continues at coordinate 17,448 of NZ_CP049039.1, forward strand.
GCCTGATCGAATCCGATCCAGCGATCGGCCCGGATCCAGGCGATGCGCTCCTCATCCGGCAGGTTCGCAAAGCGCCGATAGGCCGCGTCGAGATGCGCAAACGCGTTCTTCGTGCCCTCCATTACGACCATTCCTCCACCTCGAAACCCGGATGGTCCTTGAGCGCATTCCTGCTGGTCTCGGGCTCCGGAGCGGTGTCTTCGACCTCGTACGCCCCGGCGCCATCAAGCGCCCGATCACGGCGTTCGGCAAACCGCCTGGCCTCCCGCGTCTTCCCGGATGCGGCATCGACCAGGGCCCGCTGCTCCTCAATCACTTGAAAAATCAGTTCTTCGTCCTCCAACGATCGTCCGCGTTCCCTGAGTAGCGCCTGCGCGCGGCGGTGCTCGGCAAGAGTGATCGGCGGGTGCCGCAAATCGGCGAACCGCACAGGGTATCGCTGGCCCTCGGGGCTGCGCACGAAGACCGTCGAGAGATCGCGCGGATCGTAGGACACGCGCAATTGCCGGCCCTGCCGACCCGCCCAAACGCTCAGGATATCGTCCCAATACCGCAGTCCGAAGAGGTGGATGCCATCACGGCGCACCATGCGTTCCGTGCTCGGCAGGAAGTCGATCCTGAACCCCTCCGAGTCATGAGGAAGGCGCAAAGGTATCTCGCACCGACCATAGGCCTCGTGCCAGGCGGCAAGCGGCGGAATCCCGAGCGTGCGGTGCCGTTCCGCATGATAGCGGGTGATTTCCAGGGCCAGCCAGCGCTCCAGCTCATCGAGCGTCATCGCCGAGTTCGAGACAGAATCGTAGTCGCCGCGGTCCTTGATGCTGCTGAAGGTCGATCCGGGCAACAGGTGCACCGCGCCCATCATCGTGCCGATCAGCCGCTCGATATGACCGCCGTAATGCGGGGCGCCAATCGGGCGGTACTGCAGCGAAATCCCATGTTCCTCAGCCCCACGCTTGATCGCCCTGGAGCGGAACTCCTTGGCGTTATCGACATGGATGGTCTCGGGCAGACCCTCCGTGGGCCAGTCGGCGTCAATTCCGAGGGCCTCCAGCCACTCGAATTTGGGTTGCACGACGTGCTGGATGGCCAACGAGACGGACAGGGCCGACGGCGGCTCCAGCGTCAGGTAAAAGCCGGCCACCATGCGGCTGGCGACATCGATGGCGAGCGTCAGCCAAGGGCGTTGCAACGGCCTGCGGTGAACGCGGTCCACGACAATCACGTCGACCAGCGTGTGATCGATCTGGACCACCTCATAGGCTCGATCGACCTGGTAGGAGCCGGGAACCGGGCGATACTGGCTGCGCGCGGCCTTTGCCCCCTCCCGCGCTGCCATGAGCTCGGCCGGATCCATCGCAGCGACGCGATCACGTACTGTGGCCCAGCACGGTGCACGCAGGTCCTGCATCCGGCACCGCCTGCGCACCTCCTTTTGCAACGCGTTGATGCTGGGATTCTGGGGCGATTTGAAGAACGCCTCGATCGCCTCGGAAATCACCGTCTCGACATCGTCCGGCAGGCGCCGGCTTCCAGGTTGGCTTCCTACGGCGGAGGGCAAAAGCGAACTGGTGAGTGGGCGCGCCTTGTAGGCTCTTATCAGCTGGTAGAGCCGGGATCGCTTGATCCCCAGATCCCGGCAGGCGGAGAGGAATTCGGCGCGGCGGATTCGGGGTTGTGCGGCCAGTCGGCGGACCACAGCCTCCCGCTCGACCGCCTGTTCCCAGGCTTCGTCCTCTGCCGCAATGATGTCAGATCGGTCCACCATGGCCAAACCACGAAAAAGGTATCAAAAGTCCAGCGATTCACCTAGAATCCAAAAATGAACCATGAACTTGAATCTCACAGAGTCAATAGCTTAGAGTCCAGTGGTGAAACTAAAACGACAGACGAAAAACAGCAAGAAACCGCGCTCAAAGGCTCGAAATGGCTTTTCCATCAACGAAGACAACGAGGGAGACACTGCGTCCGGCGAAGCTCTGAAACTCCCCTCCTATATCGTAGGAACAGGCGCCCTTGATCGGCTGGTGGACGCGGCGCGCGACTATGCGCTGAAAGCCTATGCCACTGACTGGAAGCACTACACCCGCTGGTGCAGGCTGAAAGGTACGGATGCCCTGCCTCCGTCGCCGGAGATGATCGGCCTCTACCTGACCGACCTCGCCAGCCCGACTGGCCCCTCCCCTGCCCTGACCGTCAACACGATTAACCGCCGCCTCTCTGGCCTTGCCTGGAACTATGCGCAGCGCGGGTTCTCACTTGACCGTAAGAACCGCCACATCGCCACGGTGCTCGCCGGGATCAAACGCAGACATGCCCGCCCGCCGTTGCAGAAGGAAGCGATCCTAGCCGAGGACATCCTCGCGATGGTGGCTACCCTGCCCCACGACCTGCGTGGCCTGCGGGATCGGGCGATCCTGCTCTTGGGCTACGCCGGCGGGCTGCGGCGCTCGGAGATTGTCAGCCTCGATGTTCAAAAGGATGACACGCCTGACAGCGGCGGCTGGATCGAGATCCTCGAGAAAGGCGCCCTTCTTACCCTGAATGCCAAGACCGGCTGGCGTGAGGTCGAGATGGGCCGGGGATCGACCGAGCGAACTTGCCCTGTTCATGCGCTGGAGCAGTGGTTGCATTTCGGCAGGATTGACTTCGGCCCGGTATTCACGCGCACGTCGCGAGATGGCAAGAAGGCGCTGGAAACCCGGCTCAGCGACAAGCATGTTGCACGACTAATCAAGCAGACCGTGCTGGCCGCTGGTATCCGTGCCGACTTGCCAGAGAAGGATCGGCTTGCGCTGTTCTCCGGCCATTCTTTACGCGCTGGCCTAGCCAGTGGCGCTGAGGTCGATGAACGCTACATCCAGAAGCAACTCGGCCATGCCAGCGCCGAGATGACCCGGCGCTATCAACGCCGCCGGGACCGGTTCCGGGTGAATTTGACCAAGGCCGCAGGGCTATAACACGTCATTCCTGAGGGCCGTCAGCCTCCATCAGATAGGCTCTCAGGTCCTGCCGAGCATGCAATATGCGGATGATCTCAACCCGTTGCCCCGTGATTTGATAGACCGCCAGATGCTTGCCACTGGAATGGATGCGCACAGGCGGCGAGAACTCAGTCCGCTCGCGCGCCATCTCCGGAAATTCGGCCAGCAAGCCGAAAAGTGCAAACAGACCATCCGTATAACGATCCGCCTGATCTATGCCCAAAGTATCTGAACCGTATATCCAGATGTCGGACAGATCAGTCTCAGCGGCAGGCCGAACGGTCCACCCTCTATCTGCGGGCATATTTGGAACGCATTACGGATTTGAAGGCTTGCTGATCAAGCCGCTTCGCTGGTCCGCTGGCAAGGCCGCGGTCAATTTCCGCTTGCAGTTCCGAGATGGCTTCTTGCCGAGCACGGTCGCGTCTTATCAGGTCGCGCACATAGTCGCTGGAATTGGCATACCGACCAGCCTTGGTCTGATCTTCAACCCAGCTCTTCATCGGGTCGGGTAAAGATATGTTCATCGTTCCCATCTGCGGTCTCCTTTGCAAAAGAGGCTATGGCAAAGTTTGCCACACGGCAAGGGTCGCTTACCCAATCAGCGCCAAAGGGTCGTTTAGTAATAATATACGAAACTGCAAAAGGCCTGTTTTGATGCCATTGATAGGCTACGCGCGCGTTTCAACAGAGGATCAAACCCCCCTGCCCCAGTCGCAGGCCCTGAAATCTGCGGGTTGCGCCGAAATCCACGAAGAACAGGCCTCAGGCGGCAATCGCGCGCGGCCGGTGCTGGCGCGGGTGCTTGAACGGATCAGCAAAGGCGACACGCTGGTCGTCGTTCGGATCGACCGACTGGCGCGGTCGCTGTCGCATCTGCTGGAGGTGATCGAGCGGCTGGAGGCCAAGGGGGCGTTCTTTCGTTCCATTCAGGACCCGATCGACACCGGATCCCCGCAAGGCAAGTTCACGCTGCAGGTCTTGGGCGCTGCGGCCGAGTTCGAGCGCGCACTAATCCGGGAACGGACGAAGGCTGGCTTGGCCAGCGCACGCACAAAGGGCCGCGTGGGCGGAAACCCCGGACTACGGGCCAAAGACCCTGCCGCTCTTCGCAAGGTGCGGTTGGCGCGACAGGACGGCTACATGGAGCGCCTGAACGAGACGGCACAAGACTGGGTGCCCTTTGTGCGCCGGTTGCGCCCCGACTTGGCTTGGGAAGACGTGGTGCGCATCATCAACGGCCCCCTGCCCGAGGCGCGTCGCTGGACCCAAGGCCGTCTCTTGCGCGCCGTGAAGGCCTATGTCCGCGACGGCTTCCTGCCTGCCGAGGTGCTGGCCCGCGCCGGCCGCCGCGAAACCGACGACCGCCTGCCCGCCATTATTGCCGCCATCAAGGGTGCGGATCCCGACATCACGCTTCATGCAATCTGTGATCGGCTGCAGGCGATGCGCGAACGCACGCCCCGTGGGCGCACAAGCTGGCAGCCGTCTTCGGTGAAAATGCTGTTGGAGCGAGCCAAGAAGCTGGGAATGATTTAAGAGACTCAGATTCGTTCTTTGGAAGCAAAACCGCCTATGTGAATCGGATACATCTTGCGTTCAAGAGATGGCAGCGACACAAGCACTTGACGCGCTGGAGCCGAGAAATAGTATAAGTCATTGTAAATAAATGATTTCATTGGGTAACGGCCCACCATTTGAAAAAATCCTTGCCTGTCAAACGCTTTCCTGACATTTTTGCGGAAGAACGCTAACCATCAGTTTCTGGCGGTTTTGCGTTCCTCCTCAAGATAGACCCGAAAGACGGGCGGCGGGACGGGCATGAACGAGCAGCGGATCAGAATGGATCAAAAGATCCAAACCATGGCGACACGTCTAAGCAAATCGCTTGATGTGAATATGCGCAAGTCGTTTCTACCTGATGAACGAAAGGCTCTCAGACGCTTCTCATCCACGGAAGTTGCCCAGATCCTCGGGGTAAGCCAGGATTTTCTGCGGAAGATGTTCTTCGAGGACAAGCTCGATCTCGGTGACATCGAGACGGATGCCCGCGGCCGCAGGTTCTACACTGCAGAGCAGATCGATATAGCACGCCACGAAATTGCCCGTTCAAGCACCAAGTTCCAGCATATCGTTCCTCGTCGTCGGGATGGGGAGCATATCCAGATCATTTCGATCGCCAACTTCAAAGGAGGCGCGGGGAAGACGACAACGGCGATCCATCTGGCCCAAAAGCTTGCCCTTGATGGTTATCGAGTTCTGGCAATCGATCTCGACCCACAAGCCTCAATGACCACCATGTTCGGTTTCCGGCCGGAAATCGACTTCCCTGAGGCCGGAACGGTGTACGATGCCCTTCGGTACGAGGACCCTGTCCCATTTAGAGACGTTGTGCGCAAAACGTATTTCCACAACCTCGATCTAGCCGCGGCCGGCTTGCTGCTCTCTGAGTTCGAGACCGAAACCGCACACGCCCTTCGAAACAATATCAGGCCGCCGTTCTATCAGCGGCTTGCCCTTTGCATTAATGAAGTCGAGACAGACTACGACATTGTCGTCATCGACTGCCCACCCCAACTCGGGTTTACCACACTATCAGCTTTGGTAGCGTCGACATCCCTAGTCGTCACTGTCATTCCAAGCATGCTTGACGTCGCCTCGATGGCCCAATTCCTGCAGCTCACATCCAGCCTCATGGCAACAATTGCTGATGTGGGCGCATCGCCCGACTGGGACTTCATGAGATTTCTAATCACTCGTTTCGAACCCAATGACGGCCCCCAAACCCAGATGGCGGCATTCCTGCGGACTATGTTCACGGATGACGTTCTGACTCAGCCTTTCCTGAAATCTTCCGCAGTCTCTGATGCTGGGCTCACGCAACAGACACTGTTCGAGATAGCCAGAACGGATTTTCATCGCCAGACATACGATCGGGCCATCGAGTCCATCAACGGAGTTGTGGCGGAGGTCGAAGGGCTCATCAACACGGCATGGGGGCACAAGTAATGGCCCGCAAAGTCACATTTGACATTCCCGAGGATGAGGAAAAACAGCAAAGCTCGTCGATTTCTCCGACTCGAACCCAGTCACGAGCCCCTGCCCTTTCGGGAATGGCCCGGTCTCTTCAGGATGCGGCACAATCTTCAATTCAAGAAATCAGTACCGACCTTATTGATGATTCCGAGTTCCAGGATCGTCTGGCCCTGGATGAAGAAGATGACATAAGGGAACTGGCTGAAAGCATTGACAAGCAGGGACAGCTTATCCCGATACTTCTGAGCCCCGAAGGGGGGCGATACAGGATCATCTATGGGCGCAGGCGATTAGCGGCCCTTCGACTTATCGGCAAGCCCGCGAAGGCTCTCATCAGAGGCTTGGATGAGGATCAAGCGATTCTTGCACAAGGCCAAGAGAACAGCTTCCGAAAAGACCTCAGCTGGATCGAGAAAGCTCTGTTTGCACGTTCTCTCATAGAGTCCGGCAAGGATGAGGGACTGGTCTGTGACGCCCTCAACATCGATCAGAAAGCCAGGAAAGCCGGTGACAAGCTCACCGGACTTGCTCGCATGAAACAAGTCACTTCCTGTATTCCGATTGAACTCATCCAAAAGATCGGGGCAGCACCCGGGGTTGGACGGGATCGTTGGTATGCTGCCGCAAAGTCTTATGAGAGCCTTGGCTTCTCTGGAGATGAAGGGTTTCCGGCCGGAAACCGAGAATTCCATGATGCTCTCATGGAATCCAGAGGTTCAGGCAAGCCCTCCGACGAACGCTTTGCGATCTTCGAAGGTCTCCTGAAGCAGCACAAGCCTCCTGCCCCATCGGCAATCCAGACAAAACTCGGGATGGTGAAGGTCACCAAGAGAAACGTGATCATCACCGTCAAGAACGGAGATGACGGGCTTCATAAGTGGATCTCTGAGAATCCAGAGGCCGCTCTTCTCGCGTTGGCGAACGCGAAGGCCGCTGGTCCGGAGCAGATCATTACCCCAGAGAAAATGGGACCCATAGGTAACCCAATCTCCGGCAGGGATCAGGATCTTGATGGTCCTGACATAGACGATAACGAAAACTGAGCAGAAAGGAGGACAGGCCAGAAAAGGAAAGACCCCCCGAAAGCAGTGCTTCCGAAGGGCCTCGATTAGCTTAGACACCTGATTGATACCCCGAAGCCGAATCGTTTTCAACACCGTTCGCGGTGAACGGGGAAGCTTTTTCAGCCGACATCATCATGAGACAGGTATTTTCTCACACACCCGCCTTGGCGGATCGATCTTCTGTACCCGGTACGAACCCGTACAGGGTCATCGAGCCTATCCGAGCGCTTCGCAAAGAACTCGGTCTGACACCAAATGACCTAGTAACACTGCAGGCCTTGATCAGCTTCATGCCAAAGAAGGCCGGGCAAAGAGCTCCAATGACTATCGTCTTTCCCTCAAACACATCATTGTCTGAGAGAACGAACGGCCTGAACGAGAGAACGATTCGACGGTGTATCGGACACCTCGTGGATGCCGGGCTGATCCAGCGCAGGGATAGCGCAACCCGCAAACGGTTCCCTCTTCGCTACGGTGGATTGATAAGAGATGCCTTTGGCTTCGATCTGCAGCCAATGTATGACCGGGAGAGTGAGCTCACCGAACACGCAGAACAGCTTGTGGGCGATCAGGAAAAGCTACGGTCACTCAAGGCGGAGGCACTGGCTCTTCGTGTCGAAGCTTTACGCCAAGCAAAAGATGTTGAGACTGTCTCATTTCTCCAAAACGTACGAAACATCCTGCGCCGTGCAACTCTCAAAGCCGACGAAATCATAGAGCTTATCAAGAGGCTGGCAGAGTTAGCCGGAGCGACCATCAGAGAGTTTCCGGCCGGAAACCATGACACTCAGGAAACAATGCCCGACCAAATGTCCGTCGACGACGGACAAAATGTCCGGCACGTAGAGCCCACAAGATTGAATATAAAAAAGGATAGAGCAGATGCGCACAGCAGCTCTGGTTTTCAGGAACGCCAAGATCCAACAATTATGGCTTGGACGGACCTGAAAAACGTATCGGACTTCTTCCCGCATGAACCAAGAGATCATCAATCAGTTCTCGAAATATTGGCCGATGTCGGAAAATTGCTAAAAATTGAACAAGGCAGGATCATGAAACACCTCAGAGAACGAGGTCCAGGGCAGCTCCTTATTGCGCTCGACGAATTAATTTTGAGAGCCAGCACAGGACAAGTGAAAAACAACAACGCCTACCTCGACGCTATGATGAGGCAAGGAAACTGATGCTCTTGCCACGTAAACTCGACCGGCTGGTGAGTCTGCATAGCCATCGAAGATCAAGAGACAATTACGGCACACTTCAAACCATACGATCATCAAGAAGAAGAATGTTGGATTGAAGGTGAACCCCGATCACGCGCATCAGGTTCAGGTCTGGGATGTGATCCATTCATCCTGGAACAAGGAGCTATTCCAGCTCCGGCGCATGCTGCCCGAGACCTCGATCCGGGGGTCCGACCGACGCGTGGTCTTTGTGGGTGTTGAAGCCTATGAAGTGGCGGGCGGCACGTCGCTGCATGACCTCTTCCAAGGCGATGACGGCGGTTGCGGTTGAGGGCTGGAAGTGGATCGAGGTCGCGCTTGACCTGCCCTACGGCTACAGCCACGGGCTGCGGTCCCTGCCCGGCGAAAATCGGGCACTGAAAGGGGACTACACGGGACAGGATGAGATGCCCGACGAGGTCGACACGCGACTTGGCGTGTTGGAAGCCGCGATGGAAAAGATCGAAACCCAGCTGTTGATCTATCATCCGACAGAGATCGGGCGGGCTGGGGCGTTCGTCACGCTCGACCGCTACGGCGCGCTGGCAGTCTATCGCGGCTACGACCACCTGACCTCGGACGAGTTCGTTGAGGACGGCAACACGGCCTATGGGTACCCCTACACAGAGGCCGTGCGTCGGTTCGGATGACACATGGAAGGGCTCAACCCATCTCTTGCAGAATATCCAGAATGTATGTATATTCTGCACGAATGGAGACCCAGATCATGCAAGAGCTTCCCGAGTTCAAGGCGGCCGACCTGACGCGTCACACCAGTGACCTGTTCGATGCGGCCATTCGGTCGCCGATCGCGATCACCAAGCACCGCAAGCCGAAATTCGTGCTGATGAGCATGGATCAGTATCAGCAACTCGCGCGTGGGGCCACGCAGCAGGCTCACATGGTTGACGAGATGCCAGAGGATCTCAAGGCGCTGATGATAGAAGGGCTCGAGCGGGACTTGACGCAGTCGGATGACTAAGCCGAGTGCTGGAGAGGTTTTCCGCTACCCGTTCCTATGGAAACGCGAGCAGATGGCTGGCGAGACCGAGGGCCGCAAGACGCGGCCTGTCTGCATCGCCGTCACTGTCGCCAAGTCCGATAGCGAGACCGTGGTGTTCATCCTGCCGATCACGACGCAGCCGCCCTTGCCCTCGCGCAAGTTCATCGAGGTGCCACAGATCGAGTCGCAGCGCGTGGGGCTGGAAACCCATGTTCGCAAATGGGTCATGCTGGACGAGATCAACACCGATATTCTGGAGCGGTCCTATGTCTGGGAGGACCGCACACCCATCGGCACGTTCAGTTCAGTCTTCACATCCAAGATCCAGTCCAGCCTGATCGCGCTTGCCAGATCGGGCGGGGCATCGGTTGTTGATCGGCTGAAGTAATCTCGATCACCGCAGGGTCTGCCCAGCTTCATTTGTTCCCGTCAATCCACTTCGACATCAGCCCCTTGTCGCGGAAACATTCGTCCGGCACGGCGCGGCGCTTGATCCGGGCGAGGCGTTCGGCGAAGGCGACCTGCTTTGATGTCGGGCGGCTGTCCTGCGCACCCGGGTTCATCTTGGCTTGTGCGTCGATCCAGGCGCTCAAGGAGCGCCGATCTTGCTGAACCTCCCACGGCAGAAGCGTCTGGTTGCGCAGGGCCAGTGCGCGCGCATAGGCGATCTGCTTGGGCGTCGCGGGCAGGGCGTAAGTGGTACTTTCCATCGGGGATCTCCCTTCTTAGCGCAGCTCTTAAAATAGAACATAACAGGAACAAAATCAAGCCACCTCCGGAAATCATGGGGTTTGAGAGGAAGAGGAGGGCTGGGGAGGGTCAGGCCAGAGGGTGTCTGAGAGAGGGTGCCCGAAAGAGGGTGTCCCGGCCTGATCCTGTTCCTCATCAGGGTCTGATGCCGGAAAGTGCAGGATCCTACGTTCTCATGAGCTTCGCATTTAACATTCTCCAGCATCGGATCCCTAAAGAGTGAAAGTGTCCTTCGGGTTTTGTGACTGACGGATGAGGGCCTTTGGGGTCCCTCAGATGGGTCCGGGCCGGATTCCGGTCTGTCTTTTCTGATGAAGGGCATTCCGATGCAAACAGGTGTTTTGCGCGTGCTCCGCGCAACCGCAGCCTCTTGGTGGCGGCATAGAGAGCTGCGCCGAACTGGCCAGACGGGGCAGGCACAACGGCTCGAGCGCGAGACTGTCCTGCGTGACCTCGGCTATCTGAAGCAGGCGGCGTCATTGCCAAACGCGCATGTGACCTGCGGAGAGGGTGGAACATTCATCCATCTCGGTTGGACCACCGTGTCGACCTTCGCGCCCATCGAACGCTTTCCCTTGGCCGCTCTTGCGGTCGCACGTGGCACGCCGTTCATCGATATCCGACCCGTCACCGATGTCATCGCCTTCGCGAACCTGCCGCGGGTGGCGCGGGACGGATCGGTCGACCCTGACTCTTCGGGTCCCGGCAGGTCCGTGTCGCTGACCACCTACATCGACATGGTCGAAGCCCTTGGTGCCAGGATCGCCAACGATCCACGCCTCCGTCAGTCAATCTGATCCCCATTTCCTCTCACCAAAACTCGAAAGGAGGCCAGTCATGGCCCGATCCCGCACGCCCAAATTCGATGCCTCCGAGGTCATCACAAACGAAATCATCCGCATCATCGAGCGCGGCGTCCTGCCGTGGCGCAAGCCATGGACCGCAGGTGGCAGCTCTCGTCCCCTGCGCGTGGGCGGAGAACCCTACCAGGGAGTGAACAACTTCCTGCTGACGATGCGGACCGTGATGGCGGGCCACAGCTCTCCCTTCTGGATGACGTTGCCGCAGGCCAATGCGTTGGACGCAAAGGTCCGCAAGGGCGAGAAGTCCTCTGTCGTCGTTTATTACGGTCAAAGCCGGAAAGACGCGGGCGGCGAGGACGACCGCAGCGATGGTGATGATCGCTCCGAGGAAGCCCGCATCTTCCGCTTCCAGAAATCCTACCGCGTGTTCAACGCCTGCCAGATTGAGGGCCTGCCCGACAGTTTCTACCCCGATCCGCAGCCAGCGCCTGAACATCCCCCGTCCGAGCCCATCCCGCACATGCAGGCGTTTTTTGACGCCATCGACATCACGACCGTCTTCACAGGAACGGAAGCGTATTATTTGCCGCCCGTGGACAGGGTCTACATGCCGTCCATCACGCGGTTCCAGGACCCGCGCAATTTCTACGGGGTCTGGGCCCATGAGCTGGCCCATGCCACAAAGGCCCCCCATCGACTGAACCGTGATTTCGGGTTCTCGAAGTTTGGCAACACGTCCTATGCGCGCGAGGAGATCGTCGCGGAATTGGCCTCGGTGTTCCTGGGTCAGTCGCTCGGCTTCACGGCGCATACGCTCGAGATGAATGCCGCCTATCTCCACAACTGGTTGCGCGTTCTTCGGTCGGACAAGGGCGCGATCTTCAAGCACGCCGCAGATGCGCAGCGCGCCTGCGACTATCTGATCGCACAATCTGAGGCGGGTAGGGCAGGGCGCAGTGCCGAGGCCGCCTGACCACACGGAGAACGGAGACTCGCATATCACGTAAGGAACCCAAGACGCTGCGGGTGGCCTGCTTCAACGACGGCCGCCGCAAGACCATCACCTTCAAACGCGGTGCCTATTGGTGGAGCTCATCCGAGGGCGCTTATCCGCTCTCGGCAGCGCTCGAGAGCATCACGGACCAGGGCGGCTGGATCGAAACCATCCCCAACCCGAATTACAGACCCAAGGGGCTGTTCGGGTAGGGCACCTTCGGCCTCGATTCATCCGCCAAGCGGAAAAGAAAAAGATGCCGTAATGGGGCTGTCGGCGAATCGAGCACGTTTCGCTTGTTTGTCAGCATGATGTGGAGTGCCGTTGCCCTTGATGCGCCTGCAGCGCGTCTACGAGGTCGTATGTTTCCATGCGCCTCAATTCCTTAGAATAGAAGGGCAACGACATGAATGTATTTATCGGATTGGATGTATCTCTGGCAAGCACGGCGATTTGTGTGCTGGGGCCGCAGGGGAAGGTTGTTGAGGAGTTGGAGGCCGCCAGCGAACCTGAGGCGCTGGTGCGTGCGATGGCGTCATTGCCGTACGCGGTCGACGCGATTGGGCTCGAAGCCGGACCACTATCCCAATGGCTGAGTAAGGGCATCGAAGAGGCCGGACTTGACGTGGTCTTGATGGAAACGCGGTTGGTGAAAGCCGCTTTGAAAGCCATGCCGATCAAAACTGACCGGCGCGATGCTCAGGGGATTGCGCGGTTGCTTCAAATGGGATGGTACAGACCCGTACACCGCAAATCCGTGTCCTCTCAGGAAATCCGCGCGTTGCTGACGGCGCGCAAGTCCGTTCAGCAGGGCATCATCAACCTTGAGCTTTCCATGCGGGGTGTTTTGCGGAACTTTGGCCTGAAGCTGGGGCATGTCACCCGGATCAGGTACGAGGCCCGGGTGAGGGAACTGGTTGAGCAAAATGAAATCCTGTCGGCGTCGACAGAGGCCCTTTTGCGCGCGCGTGCGCAGTTGCGCGCCGAGTTGGCTGAATTGGATGCGACAATCGCAGATCTGGCAAAACAAGACGACGTTTGCCGTCTGATGATGACGATGCCGGGCGTCGGTCGGATCGTCGCCCTGACGGTCAAATCCGCGATCGACGATCCGACCCGGTTTGCGCGATCGAAGGATGTTGGTCCGTGGGTGGGGCTGACGCCGAAGCGCACTCAATCCGGAGAGATGGACATCGTCGGGCAAATTACGCGAGCCGGCGACCGGGCCCTTCGAACGGCCTTGTATCAAGCGGCGATGATCTTGATGCACCGTGGGTCACCAAACTGGCTCCAGGCCTGGGCGCTCAGAGTGGCCCATCGGCGTGGATCGAAACGGGCTTTGATTGCACTTGCGCGGCGCATTGGCGTTGTTTTGCACCGCATGTGGCGAGACGGCACACCATTCCGCCATGCGCAGAGCTCCCCGGCAACGGTCTGAGTAAAACAATTCCAGAACTTGATCGGACGGAGGAACGCACTGCACCTGACGACAGGTACGACGAGGTCCCTTGCCGGGACGAGGTTCCTGGAGATGCCGAAAGCCCGCTAGTTATCGGCTAACGCTGAATACGCGTAAAAGATGGGCACCCAGGACCAGATTTGGACCAGGCATAGAGTGGCAGTCATGAGGCTGACTACGGACGGAAGAGCGAAGCCCGTGCAGGGGGTGTCCTTCAGTCCTGACGTGCGGGTGCAGTGAAAAAGAAAAAGTAAGCTTCTGAATTTGTGCCTTAAAACTCGGTGAAGAATGACATCTTCGCCGGGATTTTTGACTTGCCCGAAACCCTTGACAGAGGCCCGCCCCATTACGGAAGCGGGCTTTGAGAAGGGTGTTTCAAACCTCTCAAAGGAGATCCCCATGTCCATGACCGTTCAACCCCTGCCAGACCGTCCGGATCCGACCGTGATCGCGGCGCAGAACGACGCGTTTCGCAAGCTCGCGTGCCTTGGCGTGCCGCCCGCGCAGCCCATCCAGGGCCGGATGCATGTCACCCGCTCGCTTATGGAGGCCGGTGACGGCTTCATGGCCGAGGCGGTGAAGGCGACCGGTGCGTTCGATACATTCGAGCCTGAGAATGATCCCGAGGGCTGGCACGATTTCGGGGCGGTCGAGATCCGGGGCGAGACCGTGTTCTGGAAGATCGATCTCTATGAGGCAGATTCGGATTTCCGCTACGGCGCTGAGACCCCGGACAATCCTGCCACCACCATGCGCGTGCTGACCATCATGCTGGCGCGCGACTGGTAGGGCAGGGGACTCCTCACCCTGACATCTGAGACGATGAAGGCCCGCTGCTCCTCAAAAGGGAAAGCGGGCCTTTTGTCGTGGTGATCCCTGAAGCCGGGGATTGGCCACGCCCGCGCGCACGCGGGCCATACCTCACCCACCTGGAAGGATATCCCATGACCACAAGCTTTGCCCCCCTCACCGTCGCCATTGGCGATCTTGTCGCCCACCCCGCCAATGTGCGCAGCAACTCGCCGGAAACCTATGATTCCGAAAACATCGCGCATCTGAAAGCCAGCATCGCTGTTCTGGGCCTGCTCCAGCCGCTCCTGGTCCAGCAGCTTGACGGCAAATACGCTGTCCTCGCCGGTGGTCGGCGCCATGCCGCGCTGAACGAGCTGGTCGCGGACAAGGCCGCCAAGGGGTTCACCGCGAAGACGAAGATCGACTGCCGCCTCGTGCCGGAAGACTGTGACGTGACGACGGCGCTGTCGCTTGCCGAGAACATCACCCAGGCACCGATGAACGCCATCGACGAGTTCGAGGCTTTCGCCCGGATGATGGAAGTCGACGGCCAGACGCCCGAGACCATCGCAAAGACCTTCGGCACCACGGTGGCCGCCGTGAAAGGCCGGTTGCGCTATGGCCTTATCCACCCCGACATCCGCGCCGCGGCCCGGGGCAAGGTGATCACGCTCGACACGATGAAGGCCTTCGCCGAGCACCCGAGCCAGGAGGCGCAGCGCGAGGTCTTCGAGGCGCTCACGAAGGACGGCGGCTATCTGCAAGCCTACACGGTCCGTCAGGCGCTCAAATCCCGCGGTGTGCAGGTCAGCGATGATATCGGGGCTTTCGTGCGCGCGGACTACGAGGCCCGCGGCGGCGCCGTCGCGGCTGACCTTCTGGAAGAGCATTCCGTGCTGGAGGATGCGGCGCTGGTCGAAACCATCCTGCTCGAGAAGCTCGGTGCCGCCTCCGAAGAGGCCCGTATGAAGCTAGGCTTTGCCTGGGCCGATGCGATGGTGCGCTATGATTACGCGACCATGGCCGACTATGGCCGCGTCTATCCCGGCCCGATCGAGCCGGATGAGGCTGCCCAGAAGCGCATCGATGAGATCACCGCCGAGCTTGAGAAATTGCAGCTCGAGATGGAGGATGAGGATCTCGAGGACGGTGCCTACAACGCCCTTTACGACCGTGTGGACGCTCTGGAAGAGGAAGCCCGCGATCTGCAGGAGGCCTACAGCGCAGAGGATCTCGCCCGTGCAGGCGTGATCGCGTCGTGGCAGGGCGGTCAGGTGACGCTCCATGTGGGCCTCGTGCGCCCCGAGGACACCGTCAAAGAGGAGGGCGCGCGCGGCTCCTCGGCCAACCCGACCGGGGAGGAGGCCCCGGACCCGGGCGAAATCACTTATCCAGCCTCACTGGCCGAGGATCTCAAGACCGAGCGGGCCATGGCCCTTGGCGCCGCGATGGCGCTGCATCCGGAAGCCACACTCGATCTGACGCTCTTCAAGCTGGTCAGTGACGTTCTGGCCAGCGGCATGAGTGTCACGCAGGCGATCAAGATCGATGCCCGCAAGGAATACCGCAGCCATGCCAAGATGGACGAGATCGACGAGACCTCGCTTGAGCAGGTGGCGGCGGCGCATGATGCGCTTGATCTGTCCTGGCTCGATGACAGCCGCGCGCCCGCCGATCAGTTTGCGGCGTTTCGCGCGCTCGATGCAGGGGAGAAGGCCAAGCTCGTGGCCTATGCGACCGCCAGCACGACGCAGTCCTGCTTCGCGCGGGACCGCCAGCGCGACAGCCTGATGCATGCGTTCGAGATCGAGATCATGCCCGACATCCGCGCCCACTGGACGCCGAATGCGGCGCTCTTCAACCGCTTCAAGAAGGCCTGGCTCCTGAAGATCCTCGGCGAGGATCTGGGTCTGGCCCAGGAGGCGGTGACGCTGGCCTCGTCGAGCAAGAAGGAGATCGTCGCCTTTTGTGACAAGCTCTTCGCCGAGCCCTTCGCCACGCTCACGGACGCGCAGCGCGCTGCCGTGGCCGCCTGGTGCCCGCCCATGATGCAGACCGCCGGTGTCGCCTGTGATGAGGCGGAGCCCGCTGCGGAAACCCCCGAGCCTGACAGCGAGGTCGCGCAAGCGGCCTGAGTCCTCACGCGACCCGCGCGAGGCATTCCCCGCGCGGGTCGACCCTCCCACACCCAACCGAAAGACATCCTCATGGCTATTCTCAAGTTCTCTGCGTCCGCTGTTGCGGCACAGATCGCCCATGCGCGCGCCTGCAAAACCTTCCTGCCCAACTGGAACGGGCCCGTGGACAGGCCCGCCCTGATCCTGATCGTCGGCAATGGTGTGCATCTGCGCTCAAACGGCATCGATGGCACGACCACCCGAATCGTCACCACCGAACAGGCCGATCCCTCTTTCGCCTTCGCCGACGGCATGAACCCGTTTCGGGACACCGACTGGATGGCTCAGCGCCGCATGGCGTTTCGCGATCTGACCGGCCAGTTCTACACCGATATCCTGGATGACGTGCAGGTTCTCATCGACCGGGGGCGGGGGGCCATCCGGCTCGCCACCGATGGCCACAGCATCCGCGTCTTCGTGCGCCGGGCCTCGGATTATCTCATCGGCGGGACCTACGAAGTGCCCTCGGGCCTCGGCGGCACCTTCCGGGTCATCCTCAAGGATGCCTGCGACACCTTCGCGATCGTGCAGAACTGCGGCAATTGCGAGGATTTCGACGCCATGCAGCCCTACCGCGTGCCGCTCGATGCGCTGATGGAAATCGATGACCGGAGGGCGGCGTAACGCGCCCTTTCTCAAACAAGCATCGCCAATACCCTGCCGGGCCTGCGGCCCTCTCGGGACATTGGCGACAACAGTTTTCCAAACGAGAGAAAGGACTCTGAAATGGGTTGGCTCTTCTACACCGACGGCCGCGTCCAGACCTACGCGGATGAGAAAGCGGAGATTGCTCGGCTGTGCACCTTCGAGGGCGAAAGGCGCAAGACGGAACTGGTCAATGCCTGCAAGGTGGGTTCGACTTGGTACGCGGCGGCAAAGGTCACAAATATCGACGGCACCCCTGTCGAAGACACGACCTATGTCACCGATGCGGATGGCTCCATCACTTTCGCCGCCGTATTCCTTACCCGATATGATGACGGCTGCTGGGGCTACAAGGACATGGAGGAAAGCGCTGGCCCGAACGAGGCTCGCGCGCCCCTTGGGCTGATCGAACTTCTCTCCGACTTGAAAGACCCGGACAGCTACGCCCAGGACTGGCGCCAGCGCTGCCGGGAATGGGCTTCGATCCCGAACTACGAGGAAGGCGACAAGATCAAGCTCGCAAATCCGGTGTCGCTCACCGATGGCAGCACCTGCCAGATCGTCACAGCGACTCACTACAGGCGCGGGCGGCAAAAGCGTCGCTGTTACCGCATCCAGGAAACTGGTGGGCTCGTGCGGCTCTCAAGGGCCTCGCTTGCGGGCTCGGAGCTGCTCAGTTCCGCGAAGGGTGCGGCCAGTCCTGTGTTGGCGGAGTATCTCGCGGGGCGAGAATAGGTCCTGCGCCGGACGGTTCATCGGCCTGCCCGGCGACAGCAGATCCTGCGGCTTATCTTGACAAGGCAATGCAAATGCATTACCTATCGCAGGCAGCAAAGACCCTTTTCTTCAGGAGACTGCCATGACAGCCCTCGCACAAGATGTCTCGAAGCTCACGGATCGGTATCAGACGACCGTGCCGGCGGGTGTGCGCAAACAGCTCAAGCTGGGCAAGGGCGACCAGATTCGTTACTGCACCGAGCCGAGTGGCAGGGTCTATATCGAGTCCGTGCGCAGCGACGAGGAAGATCCCGTGCTCGGAGCCTTTCTCGATTTTGTCGAGGCCGATATCAAGGCGCATCCGGACCGCATTCGGGCGTTCGATGGGGCTTTGCATGACCGTCTTGCAGCACTGGTCGGAGATGTTGACGTCGATCTCGATGCGCCGCTCTCGCTCGAGGATGAATGAGCGGCGATAGCGTGCCCGCCCAAACGCCGCTTGTCGTAAACGGATGGTCGATTTATGCGCATCCGCTCTTTCTGGAGCAGCTCGAAGGGCTGATCGAGGAGGTCGAGGCGCGCAAAGCACGCGATCCCAAGTCCTGGCGCAAGAAAAATTCCACGAAACGGCTGGCCGCCATCTTCAAGCTGGTCACCGAGGCCATACCAGCAGATCCGGGTGCCGCCGCCTTCCGACAAGGCGGCACACTCGGCGATCACCGCAAGCACTGGTTTCGGGCGAAATTCTTTCAGCAGTATCGGTTGTTCTACCGATTCAACAGCGATGCGAAGGTCATCGTGGTGGCATGGGTGAATGACGACAAGACCCTGCGCGCCTACGGCAGCAAGACGGATGCATATGCGACGTTCAAAGGGATGCTGGAAGATGGCAATCCACCTGACAATTTCGACGCGCTCTTGAAAGAAGCTGCGGCGGCGGACAAGCGGTTCGAGACGTCCCTTGAAGCGGCGCCTGATCGGTAAGTGGGGTCGAATGCCGGAGGGGGGCAGGTCACCTACACTAAGGCTGTCCATAAGGGGGTGGTTCTTCGTTACAATCTCCCGTCACCTTTGAGCCGAGTGAAATGGGCGACATTGGTGTGCCAGATGGCTGGTACGATGAAATTCTCAGAAGTCCCACCATATCCGTACACCTGCCGTTCGCTGCGTCGTGTACGAACTGGTAAGATGCGGACAGAGCACCAGTTCGCTGCGCTTGCTCGAACGGCCGCTATGGGGTGAATCCAAATTCAAATGGCAAAGCGCCCGATGGGTTGCACCGGGCACTTCTTTCTCAAGTCACCTCGAGATTACTTAGTAGCGAGGATGTCGAAATTGTGGACGTTTGCCAACACACCGTCGTCCCATCCGCCAGAGACCAATTCTGGAGCCTTTTCATTCAGGAGTCCGGCGACTTGTCCGGCAAAGTGCGCTTCGCGGCCAGAGTTGTCGGCAAAGATGTCGAAGATGGCAAAGTTGTTCTCGTCAATCTGCAGCGCCGCCCAGAACAATGTCTTGGGTTCGGTATCTGCGACGATGGGGCCGGCGGCGTTCAGCAAGGCTGCCAATTCGGGGCCTTTACTTGGAGCAGCTTCGAGCTTGATGTAAGTTGCGGTCGTTGCCGTGTAGAGATCAACCGGCGCCTTTACCGACAGGACATCGGAGTTGTTGATATTCGCGACAACACCGTCGTCCCATCCTCCGTCGACCAGCGCGTCCGCGTTTTGGTTCAAAGCCGCAGCAACCGCTCCTGAGAAATGAGCGTCGCGTGCTTCTTCATCTGCGAAGATGTCAAAGATTGCGAGCGTATCGTCGGCTTGCAGAGCAAACCAAAGTACGGTGCCCGGCTCTGTTTCTCGCACGATCGGTGCGGCACCAGCCAGAAACTCCGCGAAGGCTTCGGTCTGGCCTTCGGCGGCGGGCATGGCGATGTAGCTGGCAGTATGATTTTCCATCGGGTTGTCCTGTGCAGTTGCAGAAGTTGTGATCAGAGCCAGTGCGGCGAATGCCTGAAGGACTTGCGTTTTCATGGTCGTCTCCCGGTTTGAAGTGCATCGTGGTTGGTTTCGATGCACTCTTGTCCCATGCCGGATGCGTCGGACTCCAATTCCGAAATTCTATTCTTTGATAGACATGGGCTATCGTAGTTGGTTTGATGGCCTGAACAGGGATGTGACGGAGAATGCGGCGATGGAAATGAACCAGATCAGGTATTTTCTCGCTGTCTGCGAGCACCGAAACTTTACCCACGCAGCCAGTGCCGCCAATGTCTCCCAACCTTCCTTGACGACTGCGATCAAGAAACTTGAAGACGAGCTTGGAGGTGAGCTGTTTGTCAGAGACCGTGCGGGATGCAGGCTTACCGCCCTCGGAAAACTCATGCAGCCAAGGTTGCGGAAGGTTCACGATGAGACGCTACAGGCTAAGGCAGAAGCGATCCGTCATGTGCGCTTGGAGCGGGTTCCAATCTCTGTCGGTGTCGGCGAAACGATTGGCCACAACAGAATTTCGGCTGCTATGGAGCGCACTCGTACGCGATTGCCGCAAGCCGAAATCGAATTGATCGTTGCGTCATCCTCTGAGCTTCTTGCCGGGTTGCGGGATTGTGAATTTGACGTTGTAGTCAGCGCAGAGAAGGTCAGTGAAGACCTCTATCGCATAGACCGTCTCTATGAAGAGGATTACAAGGTCGTGGTGTCAAAGTCGCACCCGTTGTCTGAACTAAATGCGATTTCTCTTTCGACTCTTGCTGAAACTGATATGCTTGACCGACTAAATTGCGAAATGCGGGATGCTTTGCATGGGACCTGCGCGGATCATGGTCACGAACTCTACGCGGCCTATCGGTCAAATCGCGTGGATTGGTTAGTTGAACTCGCGCGGCAAGGGTCAGGTGCGGTGATCCTGCCAGCCACCGCAATTCCTTCGGACATGGGCCTTGTGTCGAAACCCTTCGATGGTCTTGAAATATCAAGAACTGTTTTGGCTCTTCGATATCGGCACCAAACGACGAGACCAGAGACAAATGACCTGATCCGTGAGATGACGCGCACGCCAGCGTAGTGAGGTCGGTAACCGACATTCGCCCATAGTGCAGCATTCGTCACTTTGGGCTCCTAGCGGTCGATCGCCGCGCGCTGCCTCAATGTCGGCTCTATTGATCAACAAGTTCGGCGGTTTTGCTGCGTGGCTTTCTCTTTGTTGCTGAGGAGGGCGGACCGCGTTGACGGCCCGCCCTTGTTAATAGCTTTCGGGCCGGTCACCCTGAAAAGTCAAAGATGCCGTAATGGGGCTGTCGGCGAATCGAGCACGTTTCGCTTGTTTGTCAGCATGATGTGGAGTGCCGTTGCCCTTGATGCGCCTGCAGCGCGTCTACGAGGTCGTATGTTTCCATGCGCCTCAATTCCTTAGAATAGAAGGGCAACGACATGAATGTATTTATCGGATTGGATGTATCTCTGGCAAGCACGGCGATTTGTGTGCTGGGGCCGCAGGGGAAGGTTGTTGAGGAGTTGGAGGCCGCCAGCGAACCTGAGGCGCTGGTGCGTGCGATGGCGTCATTGCCGTACGCGGTCGACGCGATTGGGCTCGAAGCCGGACCACTATCCCAATGGCTGAGTAAGGGCATCGAAGAGGCCGGACTTGACGTGGTCTTGATGGAAACGCGGTTGGTGAAAGCCGCTTTGAAAGCCATGCCGATCAAAACTGACCGGCGCGATGCTCAGGGGATTGCGCGGTTGCTTCAAATGGGATGGTACAGACCCGTACACCGCAAATCCGTGTCCTCTCAGGAAATCCGCGCGTTGCTGACGGCGCGCAAGTCCGTTCAGCAGGGCATCATCAACCTTGAGCTTTCCATGCGGGGTGTTTTGCGGAACTTTGGCCTGAAGCTGGGGCATGTCACCCGGATCAGGTACGAGGCCCGGGTGAGGGAACTGGTTGAGCAAAATGAAATCCTGTCGGCGTCGACAGAGGCCCTTTTGCGCGCGCGTGCGCAGTTGCGCGCCGAGTTGGCTGAATTGGATGCGACAATCGCAGATCTGGCAAAACAAGACGACGTTTGCCGTCTGATGATGACGATGCCGGGCGTCGGTCGGATCGTCGCCCTGACGGTCAAATCCGCGATCGACGATCCGACCCGGTTTGCGCGATCGAAGGATGTTGGTCCGTGGGTGGGGCTGACGCCGAAGCGCACTCAATCCGGAGAGATGGACATCGTCGGGCAAATTACGCGAGCCGGCGACCGGGCCCTTCGAACGGCCTTGTATCAAGCGGCGATGATCTTGATGCACCGTGGGTCACCAAACTGGCTCCAGGCCTGGGCGCTCAGAGTGGCCCATCGGCGTGGATCGAAACGGGCTTTGATTGCACTTGCGCGGCGCATTGGCGTTGTTTTGCACCGCATGTGGCGAGACGGCACACCATTCCGCCATGCGCAGAGCTCCCCGGCAACGGTCTGAGTAAAACAATTCCAGAACTTGATCGGACGGAGGAACGCACTGCACCTGACGACAGGTACGACGAGGTCCCTTGCCGGGACGAGGTTCCTGGAGATGCCGAAAGCCCGCTAGTTATCGGCTAACGCTGAATACGCGTAAAAGATGGGCACCCAGGACCAGATTTGGACCAGGCATAGAGTGGCAGTCATGAGGCTGACTACGGACGGAAGAGCGAAGCCCGTGCAGGGGGTGTCCTTCAGTCCTGACGTGCGGGTGCAGTGAAAAAGAAAAAGTAAGCTTCTGAATTTGTGCCTTAAAACTCGGTGAAGAATGACATCTTCGCCGGGATTTTTGACTTGCCCGAAACCCTTGACAGAGGCCCGCCCCATTACGGAAGCGGGCTTTTTGTCCTTTGGAACTCAGACCCTGATCCAAAGGAAATCCCCATGACCAAGCCGAAACCGGCAAATCCGGCTCTCTCAATCTCCCACCCTGATCTCGCCTCTGCGCTCGCGCAAATCGGCACGGAGGTCGACGACCAACCCCTGCGCAGCTCAGCGCTCGCGCGCATCATGCGCGAGACGTTCCATGGCAGCGATGCCGGCGGTGCCTGGGACTGGCGCATGGCCTATGACCTGATGCAGGCCGCGGCCATCCAGGTGCTGCTGCGTGGGGACGGTGCAGCAGGTGACATCGCCGCTGCAAAGCTGCTTGCCTCACGGCTGCTGACGGAAACGCGCCGGTCAGAGCAGCAAATCCGGCTGCAGCAATTTTCCACGCCGTTGCCTTTCGCGGCAATGGTCGTGCGGGCGGCAGCCATTCGCAAGGGCGAGACCGTGCTGGAGCCCTCGGCTGGCACCGGTGCCCTGGCTGCTTTCACCGCCCGGGCCGGTGCCACGCTTCTGCTCAATGAAATCGACCCCTTTCGCCAGAGCCTCCTGCGCGCGGTCTACGGCGGCGAGGTGACGGGCTATGACGGGGAGCATATCGACGATCTGTTGCAGACGCCGGTTCTGCCCGACGTCGTGGTGATGAACCCGCCCTTCGCCTCCTCTGTCGACCGCTCCCGAGACAAGCACATCGCCGCCAAACATCTCATCGCGGCTGCCAAGCGCCTGGCATCTGGCGGGCGGCTGGTGGCGATCATGCCGCCGGGATTCACGCCCGAACGCGATGTCACGCATTGGTCCCGCGCCTGCGGCCTCCTGACGCCGCGATTGGCGCTGACGATACCGGGGCAGGTTTATCGCAAGCTCGGCACCTCTGTGGAAACCCAGCTGATGGTCTTCGACAAGGTGCAGGAGGACGGCGAGTTCATCCGCGTC
The DNA here is from genome assembly GCF_011040495.1 of Pseudohalocynthiibacter aestuariivivens. Classification (GTDB taxonomy): domain Bacteria; phylum Pseudomonadota; class Alphaproteobacteria; order Rhodobacterales; family Rhodobacteraceae; genus Roseovarius; species Roseovarius pelagicus. The sequence goes on from NZ_CP049039.1 coordinate 40,859, forward strand.
TCTGTGCGGGATCTGGATGAAGCCTTGGCATATGTCGACGCTGTGGCCGCAACCCGGACCGAGATGCGCCCCGTACAACAGGCAGCGGCGATCCCTCATGCTCGGCCGACCGTTCCATCATCTGCCCCGCGCAAGACCGCCGCTGCGCCTGTCGCCGCCTCCAAACCTTGGGCCAATGCTGCCATCTCGCTCAGCTTCACACGCTTCGATGTCCCGCACGACAACACGCCTGTCTCGGACATCTATGCGCGCTACCGCCCGCAACGGATCGAGATCGCCGGCGCGCAGGAACATCCAACGCCGTTGGTCGAGAGCATCGCCATGGCTTCCGTGGCGCCGCCCGTGCCCTCGGATACGGTCAGTGCGGAACTGCGCCTGCCTGCCAGGCTCATCGAGGAGGGACATCTCTCCGAGGCGCAGCTTGAAACCATCATCATGGCGCATGATGCCCATGGGCGCGACCTGCCGGGTCGGATGCGCCTAGATGACGACCAGACCAAGCTGACGCGCGCCGATGATGACCCCGACGCACGTGCCTATCGCCTTGGCTATTTCCTCGGAGACGGCACCGGTTGCGGCAAGGGGCGCGAATGCGCGGGGCTCATCCTCGTGAACTGGCTGGCCGGGCGCAGGAAGGCGATCTGGGTCTCCAAATCCGCCACGCTGATCGAGGATGCCATCCGCGACTGGACCGATCTTGGCGGCTCGCCCGCCGACATCCAGCCGCTCTCCAAATGGAAACCGGACCAGCCCATCCCTATGGGTGACGGCATCCTGTTCGTGACCTACGCCACGCTGCGGTCCGCAGGCAAATGCGGCACCACGCGGCTGAGCCAGATCCTCGACTGGATGGGCGAAGACTTTGATGGCGTACTGGCTTTCGACGAGGCCCATGCGATGCAGAACGCGGCAGGGTCAGAGCAGGGCAGGGGGGTCAAACCCTCCCAGCAGGGCCTTGCGGGCCTCCGGCTGCAACTGGCAGCACCCCGCGCTCGCGTCTTCTACATCTCGGCCACGGGTGCCACGAGCGTGCACAACCTGGCTTATGCCGCGCGTCTCGGTCTCTGGGGGCAGGGGCCGGAATACCCCTTCCCGAGTCGCGAGAGTTTCGTGTCGGCGATGGAAGCCGGCGGCGTGGCCGCCATGGAGGTGGTCGCGCGCGATCTCAAGACGCTCGGCCTCTACACGGCCCGCGCCCTCAGCTTCGATGGCGTGGAATACGATGTGCTGGAACACGCGCTCACCCCGGCGCAGATCGAGATCTACGACGCCTATGCGGGCGCGTTTCGCACGATCCATCACAATCTCGAAGCGGCACTGACTGCGACCGGCGTCAACGATGCCTCGGGCGAGACCAATGCGTCGGCCGCACGCGCCTCGGCCAAATCCCGCTTCGAAAGCACGAAACAGCGCTTCTTCAACCATCTCCTGATGGGCATGAAGGCCCCGACCATCATCCGCGCGATCAAGGACGATCTGGCGGCGGGCAAGGCTTGCGTCATCCAAGTGGTCTCAACGGGTGAGAGCCTGCTGAAGCGCCGGCTTGAGGCGATGGACCCGGAGGATGAGCTGGTCGAAGGCGCGCTGACGCCTCGTGACTATGTTCTCGGCTATCTCGAGCAGGCTTTCCCGATCCATGCGCAAAAGTTGGTCGAGATCGACGGCAATATGGTGGCGGAACCTTTGCGGGATGAGACCGGGGCGCTGGTTGTCTCGCGCGAGGCGCTCGCCCTGCGTGACGCGGCCATGATGGAGTTGATGACGCTGGCACCGATCCCTTCGGCGCTCGACCAGATCCTCTGGGCCTTTGGCGACGAGGCCGTCGCCGAGGTCACGGGGCGGTCCATCCGCCCTTTGAAGGCCGAGGATGGTCATCTCTTCATCGAGAAGCGCAGCGCCAGCAGCAATTCATCCGAGACCCAAGCCTTCATGGACGGTGAGAAGGATATGCTGATCTTTTCTGATGCGGGCGGCACGGGCCGGTCCTATCACGCGGCCCAAACGGCGAAGAACCAGAAACGACGTCGGCACTATCTTCTGGAGCCCGGCTGGCGCGCCGATGCGGCCATCCAGGGGCTGGGCCGCACGCATCGCTCGGCTCAGGTCAGCGCGCCCTTCTTTCGGGTCTGCACCTCCGATGTGCATGGCGAGAAGCGCTTCACCTCGACGATCAGCAAACGCCTCGACCAGTTGGGGGCCTTGACCAAGGGCCAGCGCGAAACCGGCTCGCAAGGCATGTTCCGCGAGGAGGATAATCTTGAAAGCCCGATCGCGCGGGCGGCACTGCGTGGGTATTTCGCCGATCTTGCTGCCGGGCGCGCCGAGGCGATGAGTTATGAGAGTTTCACCGACTGGACAGCCCTTCGGCTGATCGACAAGGACGGTGTGCTTCTCGAGGAGCTTCCCCCGATCCAGCGGTTTCTGAACCGGGTGCTTGCCCTTCCCATCCACATGCAGAACGCGCTCTTTGCCGAGTTCATGCGCCGGATCGCTGATCAGACCGAACGGGCGCGCGCGGCAGGCACGCTCGATCTCGGCGTGGAAACCCTGCGTGGCCAAAAGATTGAACAGGTCTCCACAGAGGATCTCTGGACCTGCCCGAAATCCGGCGCCGTGACGCGGATCATCGGGCTCGAGGTGACCGACCCAATGTATGTGCTGGGCGCCGAAGAGGCCATTTCGCGCAATGCCGACAAGCTGCCGATGGTCAACCGTGCTTCGGGCCGCGCGGCGCTCATCTCGGCGCGCCCCATGCAGATGTATGACGAGGACATCGTCACGCTGATGCGCAAGGCGGTGCGGCCAAACGGGTCCAGCTATCTGGAGGAGACGCGGTTCGAGTCCTCGGCCTGGGAAGATATCGGGAGGCCCGAGTTTGCAGGGCTTTGGGATGCCGAGGCTGCGTCCATACCAAAAACCACCACGACCAAGCTCTACCTGCTGACCGGGCTCTTGCTCCCGATCTGGAAGGACATTCCGACCACCAATGAGCGCATCTACCGGGTCACGCCCGACGGGGCGACCGCCATGATCGGTCGCACGCTGAGCGAGGAAGGGGCGGCCGCGCTGCGCGCCCGCTTCCTCGTCTCCAATCCGCAAACGCCGCAGGAGATGTTGACCGCCGCCCTAGGCACCACCGCGCCTGTGGATCTTGGCCGGGGTCTGACCCTGACCCGTCGCCGGGTCGCAGGCGAGATGCGCCTTGAGTTGGGCGGTGCGGATCGGGGCATGATTGATGGCCTCAAGGCCGCCGGCTGTTTCACTGAGATCATCGCCTTCCAGTTGCGGGTGTTCCTGCCGCACGGGGACGGGGTCGACACGGGGAGAATTCTGGCCCGGATCGTTGGGCAGGGAACCACCAAAGCGGCAGAACAAGCCGCCTGAAAAGTCAAAGAGGGTTTTGGGCCGGGCGTCGCTGATCGGGATTTGGCCGGTCTGCGCTTTCCGGCCGCGCGCTGACCAATGCCACGCCCGGCCCCCCAATTTCAGACAAGAGGACAGACCCATGACCAATCCCCAGATCGATTATGCCGCAATGGCGGCTCAGTGGCGTGCAGAGCGCGAAACCACCCTGAAGGCGACCCGAGCGGAGCTGCTCGCGCAACTACGTGCGCTTGGCATCAGCGAGGTCACTGCCGAATACGAAGGCTATGGCGACTCCGGCAATGTCGAGGATGTGACGGTGCGGCCTGCAGAGGTCCAACTGCCGGAACCGCTTGCCACCAAGGTGGGCGACTTCGCCTGGTCGCTCGCCTATCACCATCACCCGGGGTTCGAGAACAACGAGGGCGGCTACGGCACGCTGACCTGGGACATTGCAGCAGACAGAATCACGCTCGATCATGCGGATCGCTATGTCGAATGTTCTCACAGCTATGATGAAGGGCTTTGAGATGGCGCATCCGCTTCATCATGCCGAAAGCTCGGCCCGAAAATTCGGCGGGGTGCCGTCTGACTATCAGGCTGTGCACGATTGGTTTGACGCCTCGAAAGAGCACCTCGCGCTCTTCACGCACCGAGCCATGCGTCACCATGCCCAAGGCCTGTTTGAGGCCGAACGTGTCTTCGGCCCGACCCTGACCAATAGCGCTGGTCGAGAGATCCCCGTGCGCTGGATCGGCGAGCAGCATATCCGCGAAGACTGTCAGGGCCGCATTCCGAGCATGGCGGACTGGCTGCGACGGATCCAGCCCGAGCCATGGATGGCCAATGGCCACATCGACCGGCATTCCGGCGATGAGCCCTGCGGCGACCCAAGGGTCGCCTGGGCATCTGAAGTCGCCGCCGGAAGAACGGTTCTTGGTCTGAAGGATTGGATAGCGGCGCACGCGACGCAAGCCACGCAAGGTGCCTGACAGCACTCGGCCGTTTGCCAAACAAATCTTGCATGGAAGCCCGGTCGGAAGATCGGACTTCTTGCGTCGTTTCCCCACCATTCTTCGTAAGGAGTTTCGCATGACACTCGATGAAATCAAGGCCGCCGTCGATGCCGACCAGACCGTGCATTGGGCCAATACCGGCTACGTTGTCCACAAGGACCGGCTCGGTCAGTACCTCATCACCTATGTGCCGAACGGTAGCTGCATCGGTCTGACCGACCGGGGCGGGCACGGGTTGAACGGCAGAGAGGCGGAGTTCTTCATCGCGCGATCGGAGGACTGCGCGGAAAATCCGGGCAGCCAATCAAGACCAGACGGGCAGGGGAGGGGCGTAGCACCCGGAGGCGCGGGGGCATTCCCACTCGGACGGCAGCTCTGACCCGTGGGCGGGGCTGAAAGGAAAGCGAGCTTTCTGATTTGTGATCCCAAGAGGGGTCGAGAAAGCAATCCCGGATGCGTTGGCAAGAACGTCAGGCACCGGCCAATCCAAAAGGAACCATCCCATGTTCGCAGGAACCCTCACCCGCAATGTCGAGACCGCAGCCGCTCAGTACACCGGCATGATCCACTCGACGCGCTTTGACATCGCCATCCAGTTGGAGGCGCGGGCCAAGATGTCCGAACGCAGCCCGGATTTTGACGTGACGGCAGTCAACAAAACAGGACGCAAGGTGCGCATCGGCACGGCCTGGAACGAGGCCGGCAATACCAGCGGCAACCCCTACATCTCGATGCAGATCGATGTCGGCTTGGGTCCGTTCCGGGTCAACGCGGTGCAGACGAAAGAAGCGCGCGCGACCCAAAGCGGGGAGTTCGAGATCATCCCGCTGGTCTCGAACGGCCTGATGAAATCCGGCTCGATCTCGGGCGAGCTCACCGCCATGGACGCTGACAACGCCTTCACGGGCTACATCGCCAACATGATGTTCGATCTGGAGTTTATGCTGATCGAGAACAGCTACAAATCCGAGGAGACCCACCCCGATTACCGCATCGAGGTCAGCTCGCCCCGGGGCGCACCGATCCGCGTCGGCTCGGCGTGGATGGCGAAAAGCAGCCGCACGGGCAATGACTACCTGTCGCTGCTGATCAACACGCCCGATGGCGACCTGCGCGTGAACGCCGTGCAGAACGAAGAACAGCGCGGTGGGCAGACCTTCTCGATCATCCCGTTCATCGACAGCAGTGAGCAGCCGCAGGACGCGGGTGCTGGGCTCTCGCTGGTCGCCTAATCGGCGCGCGAGGGGGAGACGATCTGAACCCAAAGGGGAGCCGTGGGATCACGGTTCCCCTTTTTCCATGTCCGTTCGCGTGAAGGACGCCACCCGCTTGCGATCTGCTGAATATGATATACGATAATATATTATTGAATGGACGAGGGTAGGCGCATGGTGGTGAGACTGGGAAAAGCTCCGTGGTTCGAGAGCTTTGATGTAGAAGCAGAGGTTGCAGAGCTGCTTGCTCATATCGAGCGCTGCACCGGATTCGCGCTACCCGCCCGAAAGCGTGAAGTCATCTTGACCCATGCAAGGGCAAAGCTCGACAGGACAAGGCAGGCATATCTGGAGGCCAAGGCGGCGGGAAAGCCGGTGTCCACATCGCGGCGTGCGTATCTGACCGACCAGCAGGACACGATCTTCATGGCGATCCCGGAAGAGAACCTTGCGCTGATGCCGCTAAACGAACAGGTCCTGAACGACCCGTCACTTTACGCGGACGCCATGCACCGCGCCGCTGCGATTAGCGAGGATGAGCTTTTCATGGCGTTGTCCTCATCGCTGAACGATATGACGATCCAAGACGCTCGGGCGTTTGTCTCGAAGCTGTGGCACAGCACGATCGATGACAATTCCCGCAAGTATGCCGAAGCCCTGAAGCGCCCCGAGCGTGAACCGCAGCCCTTTCGCCCGGGGAACACCGTGTAAGATCGGAGCCATTCTCTTGGCTTGAGCCGTACCGAGGTTGGCCGCCTCGAACCCCCTTTCCTGGAGGTGGCATCCTGTGCAGCGCGCGAAAGCCGTTGAAGGTGCTGTGGTGACGTCTACTGTCGCCAACATGATGAACCGGGATCACATGCGCGCCTTCTTGCGGCGCGCCGCGGCGCTTGCCGCTTTTGTCGCACTGCTCTGGGCGGTCCAAGTCGTCAATTGGATCACCGGCTACGGCTTGAACCCGGCCTTCGGCCTGATCCCCCGGCACGTCAGCGGATTGGATGGTGTCATCACCATACCCCTTCTGCATGGAAGCTTCGCGCACCTTATGGGCAATACGCCGCCGCTCTTGGTGATGGGTGGGCTGCTGGTGGCCACGACCACGAGAGCCTTGCTGCCGGTGAACGCAGTGGTGATCGGCCTCGGCGGCGGACTCGTCTGGCTGTTCGGAAGCTCCGCCATCCATATCGGTGCGTCAGGGTTGGTCTTCGGCTGGTTTGGCTTCCTCGTCGCGCGCGGCTTCGTGGATCGCTCATTGATCACGCTGGGCGCGGCACTGGTGGTCGGTGTCCTCTATAGCTCCATTCTCTGGGGCGTTCTTCCGGGCCAACCCGGCGTCTCGTGGGAGGCGCATCTCTTCGGCGCCATCGCGGGCGCGGCCGCTGCAGCCCTTGTCCGGACGCATGTCCATGCGCCGCGCCTCGGCAGTGTCGATCTGGACTGAAGCGCTACACCTGCCCAAAGCTGCCGCTCGATGAGAGGTCCAATACTGCGACGCAACGATATTAAATATCTAATTTTTCTATTTCAGTTGCGAATTGACCGAGGCTTCCTGCGATCGTTGCAATTCTGGTGTTTGCGACCCATTCTCCGCGTAATGTTAACCAGGTTAGGAATATCCATTAACATTCACCGCATCGATGTCCTCTGGGCAATACTCGACCCCGAACAGAATGACTGATCACTATGGTAATTGCGCTGACACCGATCCGAGAGGGCGATCTATGGTCCGGGTCTACATGGACGGTCGAAGACGAAAATGCGTTGGCCGGGCTGCTTGCTCGCGTGGCCATCGGCCAAGCCAGAGTTGCCGAGCGCATTCTGCACGAGGACGGTTTGGTTGACATCAACTACCCAATGGGCGGCTATGAAAGTGCGCGGAACCTACTCAAGCTTGGCCCAAGTGGTGATCCGGCCCATCGTGATGGTTGGATGTTCCAAGTGATCTCGTGGATTGCCGCGCACCGCGCAGGGAGGCCGGGCATGATCCGGTCGCCACACATGCGACATGCGGACAAGGGCCTCGATGGGCTCTTGGTTGAGTTCGACGACACGGAGATCGCGCGAGTAGTGATCTCTGAGGAGAAGGCAACGGGGAATGCTCGAACTATGGTCCGGGATCGGGTTTGGCCCGAGTTTCAAGACTTTGAGACGGGCAGACGGGATGCCGAACTCGTCGATGGTGTCTCAACGTTGCTTGCGGGTGCCGGGCATCCTAATCCCGATGCCGTGGTTGCCGCCATCTTGTGGACGGAGAAGCGGGCCTACCGGGTTGCGGTAACGATCGACGACACGCACGCTTCGGAGAAAGGCCTCAAGGCTCTCTACAAGGGCTACGAGGCAGCAGTCTCCGGCGCGATCGACCGTCGCCGGGCGGAGGCCTTCCAAGTTCAGAGTCTCCGGCCCTGGTTCGAAAATATCGCCGTCAGGGCAACCGCCATCATCGATGCCGAGGAGGCCGCCATCAATGTATGACGAGAGAACGGCCGATCTGATCCGATCCGCCCCAGACCTTCCCGGCCTCGATCGAAATCGGTTGCCGGAACAACTGTCGCAAGCGTTTGCTGAGATCGTGTCTGCCCGCATCGCATTGCGCGATACCGAGACCCCTGCGGGCGACATCAGCGAGACCATCGCGTTCGCGCGTAAGCTTGCCGCGACCAATGAGGTGTTGGTTACGACGAGTCCTGAGCGCGAAAACCGTCGCGCTGCAAGCTTCGTGGCAGCGTCCGCGCATCAACTTGTTCATCAGGCCGAAGCTCTTCTCGGCTTGGCTTCGAGGACTACTACATTCACAGCGGACGCGATCAGTTCCGACGTCTCCGCAATGCTGCTTTTTTTGATCGCAGGCTCGTCTGCCGACGCCACCGAGGTCGCGCGGGCGCTTCGGTCACCGGCGGAAGATCGGCTTCAGCACGAACTCGTACTGAACCTCGGCTGGTTAGCGCGCGGAATGATTGGGACAATCCTTAACCAGGAGCGACGTCCGGTCACCGAGCTGGTCGCTGGCGAAGGCGTCGATGGCACGCGAGCCGCGAATGCGTTGTACCATCGACTTCTCGAAGGCGTCCGTGCCCTCGCGGCTGTTTTGGGAGGCATTTCGGACGCGGATCGGGACCGACCTGCCGTGATCTTTCGTGGCGTCGCCAGGTCAGCGAGACCAGACGATGCCATTGCAATCGAAGGCTCGCCGCCGATGCCGATCGCCTCGTTTCCAGGTCCGTTCCACCTGGCGCGGCTTCTCGAAACGGCGACTTCGGCACTTCTCGAGGCGGCAGTCATCAATATCAACCCGCCGGACGGTGTGCCTGCGGATCGCTGGCATCATTCGATGGCACGAATCGCGAAGAAGAGGCCATACCTCTGGACTAACCATCTTGCCGCAATCAGGGGAGGCTATCTCGAACCGGGTACATCCTGTGCTGTTGGCTTTCCGACAGGCGCAGGTAAATCGACTACCGCTCAACTGAAGATCCACGCAGCTCTCCTGCGAAACCTGAAGGTGGTTTTCCTCGCGCCGACCCATGCGCTGGTCGATCAGACGGCCCGGGATCTGCGGGCCGCCTTCCCGAACACCAACGTTAAGGGACAGCGCGCAGAGGAGTTTGAGGAAGGCACGCTGCTCGAAGAGTTGCCTGACATACTCGTCATGACCCCGGAGGCATGCCTCTACGCGAGTCACATTGAGCCTGATAGCTTCGCGGATGTCGGATTGCTGATCTTCGACGAATGCCATTTGATTCATCCGAAGACTGACGGGGATCGGCGAGCCATCGACGCGATGCTCTGCCTAATTCGCTTCACGCGAATCGCCCCGGAGGCTGACCTCGTCCTCCTATCGGCGATGATGAAGAACACGGCAGAAATCGCTGAATGGCTTGGGGAGCTGACTGGGGGAGAACTGAAAGGGCGTCGATCAATCCCCCTTGACGACGTTTGGAAACCAACCCGGCAGTTGCGGGGCTGCGTCGTCTATCAGGCAAACGAAATCGAACATCTGAACCAGAAAATTGGGGAGGCGTGGAGGAATAAGACGACAAAATTTCCGCCTGTAGGGCTCAAGAGGGATCTACACGCGTCCCCATTAGGACTGTTCAGTCTTAAACAGACATGGGCCTCGATGAAACGCGACGATTACGCCCTGCTCTCGCTCTTGGATCATCAGGTTCTGCTGACGGCGAACAACTACTGGAGCCTAACCCCAAACTCGGGCGAGCTTGCGTCGCACATCGCGGCATCGGCATCAAAGGCTGGACTCCGGACCCTCGTCTTCTCCCAGTCAATCCCGAACGCATGGTCGATCGCCAAAAAGGCATCGGCGCTCATCGGCGCTCCACCGACCGAACTCACTACAGCCGAAAAGGACCTATACGAAACGGCAGTCGATGAAATGGGCGACGCGGGCGATGTATATCTCGCCGTCGAGGACGGTCTTCTGCAAAGCGCTGCCACGGCGCATCACGGCCTTTTGCTTCCCTACGAAAGAGATTTGGCGGAGAGGCTTTACGGTAGGGACGACGGCCTGCGGGTACTCGCAGCGACCCCGACCTTGGCGCAGGGGATGAATCTTCCTGCCGATTTGGTGATCATCGCTGAAGACAGCCGCTTTGATCGTGAAACGAACCGTCGCGATCTTCTCGATGCCGCTGCGTTGCTGAATGCCGCTGGGCGGGCAGGACGCGCGGGTCAAAGCGCGTCGGGTATCGTGCTGATTGTTCCTGGAAAGGTTGTTCCCCTGTCAGATGAAGAGGGAACGATTGGTGAGCAATGGACGCAGCTCCGGGAGGTCTTCAGCCAGTCCGATCAGTGCTTGGTGCTCGAGGATCCATTCGAAGCCGTCATGGACCGTGTCCATCACAAGGCGGAGGACGCCGGAGATCTGGAACGGTATGTCGTCAGCCGTCTAATGGAAACGCCCTCAGATGGCGAAGACGGAGGCTCGCCTCGGGTCGATCTGTCCCGGAGCCTCACGGCGTTCCTAAAGCGTAAGGCGGGTGACGAACAGTGGGTCGCGAGCCGTACGGAGGCAGCCCTGTCTGTCATGTCCGGCGCCGATGAAGATGCTGTCGTGCTGGATCAGAGATACCGAGACCTCGCCTCCATGGTGGGTCTCCCAGAGGACGTGCTCAAAGCTTTGTCTGACGCGCTTGCAGACGCCCAAGATGACATGGCAAGCACGGTGGCCGGGATCTGCGAGTGGATGTTCTCATGGATGGAGGCCAATCCGGGTCACCTTTTCCGAATGATTAAGCCCTCGACCTTCGAAGATCTCTTTGGGAAGACCTATGGAGACCTGGCATCGGATGAAGAGAAAGCGAGGTACGCGGTTCCCAAGCTTGAGGCAACTCTGCGACAATGGATGGACGGCGCGCCACTGAAAGAAATCCAGCAGACGATATCGCCGAATGGGGCTTCGGCGGAGTTCTCGCCTGACGCACGCAAGTTTGTCATTCGCATGATCCCCGACCTGGCGCACGTGATGGGTTTGCCTTCTCGTATGATGCAGATATTCACGCCAGGAGGATCTGAGCCGAATACGGTGGAGGGTGCGGGCCCACTCCTCCTCGCTCATGTCTGCGTTCGACGAGGGCTTCGAGATGCAGAGATGGCAGCATTTTCGATGTCGGGGGGAGCCTTGCCTCGAAGGGCGACCCATCGGGCGTTCGATGAGGTACGCCCGCATGTGGCTGCAGCAGAAAGCGGCGAGACGCTCGAAAATCTTAAGGAAAGGGTTCGCGCGGGCAAGGACCTCAAGCAGGCAATAGAGGCGTTCTCGAAAATTGACCTGGGTCCGTTCGACAGCACCCAGTTGTGACAGAAGGGTACAGTGAGCGTCGAGCAGGCACATCGAAAGTCCGCTTTCCTGCCCATCATGTCGCATGCTGGAGTAGGTACTTTGTATAGCTGGCGGCGTTGTCGCCTGCACTTCAACCTTGGCTTAAGCCTTGCGGCCTCCCCTGCTCGGCTTCGCGTGTCGCAGGGGAGAACGGCCCTTCGGTCCGTCGCGCATTCGGCCATGCGGCCTCACCGCGGCGTCGCACCCAGGCCCCCGGTTTGCCCGCCTCGCGAGCACGTCCCTCCCCGGCCGCTACGCCGAATTGCGCTCTGGTCTGTTTTGGCCCGAGGCCAAAACGATCCCGCCGCTCCATCCGTCTCCCGCGTCCGGTCGGGCCGTTTGCCTGCTCGGGTCGGGCAAACCTACCGTCAAAACACACACACATGAGCGCGGAAGCATATCCTCCGGATGGCCCCCAAATCAGCCCGCGTCAAGGATCGCAAAACTTTTCGGCGAGGGCGGAGCCGGTGGCGCGGGGCGGTCCCGTGCGCAAGCGCGCGCATGTGTCGGGTGCCGCGCGCGGAAAACTTTTGCGCCCGGCAAGCCGGCGGCTGCGCCGTCCCTGACCCGGGCAGATTCGGAAACCAGGCATTCGGCCATGCCCCCACACTCACGTGGTGGCTCAATAACCGAACACTGGAGTCCAGACATGGCTTACGACACCGCAAACACCTACGAGACCATCGAGCTTTTCGGACTGACCGAGAAGGACGCGCAGCGTAAGCGGTGCGCTGGTCACACGGGTCTGACGTAATTCCAGGGCAGCAGTTTGTTGATGTCCGTTTGCTTGTGTCCTTCGGCGATGGCGGTGAGAACAGCTGACAGATAGCCGTGAGGTTCGATCTCGTTGAGTTTGCAGGTTTCGATCAGGGAGGCGATGACGGCCCAGTTTTGCGCCCCAGCGTCGTGCCCGGCGAAGAGCGCGTTTTTGCGGTTGAGCGCAATTGGACGGATCGTCCGCTCGACGGCATTGGAATCCAGTTCGATGCGACCATCGCTGAGGAACAGGATCAGCCCATCCCAGTATTTGGCGATGTATTTCAGGGCCTCACCGGTCGGCGATTTTGCTGAGACGCGGGCGCGGTTTTGGACAAGCCATAGCTCGAAGGCGTCGATGATGGGTTTTGAGCGGTCCTGTCGCGCGGCGAGCCGTTGCTCGGCAGTCTGACCGCGCAGATCTTTTTCGATGCGATAGAGCGCCTGGATTTGCGCCAAGCCTTCCTGCGCGATTGGTGCCGCGCCAGATTGGGTAACATCATGCAGCTTGCGGCGGGCATGCGCCCAGCAATAAGCCAGTGTCACATCCTGAGCAGGCCGTTTCAGCAGGCGGTTGTAACCAGCATAGCCATCGACCTGCAGGGTGCCGCTGAAGCTTTTCAAAATATCTTCTGCATGCTGACCGGATCGCCCCGGTGCATATGTGAAGGCGACACCGGGGGGATCATCACCACCCCAAGGCCTGTCATCGCGGGCAAGGGCCCAGAAGTATCCTGTTTTGGTGCGTTTGCGCCCAGGTGCCAGAACCGGCGCGGGCGTCTCATCCATGAAGAGCTTGGTCGAGTGCTTCAGATCGGCCATCAGGGCATCATAAATGGGGGTCAATTCGAACGCCGATTTGCCCACCCATGCGGCCAAGGTCGAGCGATCCAGATTAATGCCTTGACGGCTGTAAATCTGTGCTTGTCGATAGAGCGGCAAGTGATCAGCGTATTTAGAGACCAATACATGCGCCAGCGTGGCCTCGGTTGGCATGCCGCCTGCAATGATGTGGGCCAGTGCCGGAGCTTGGGTGATCCCACCCTCACAGGAGCGGCAGGCGTATTTGGGTCGCCGGGTAACAATCACGCGGAACTGGGCAGGGATAATGTCCAGCCTTTCGCTGACATCCTCGCCAATGACATGACGCTCGGCGCCGCAGGCGCAGAAGACATCAGGTTCAATGATCACTTCCACCCGCTCCAGATGCTTGGGCAGTGAACCACGATTGCTCTGACGCGGCTTTGCTGGCCGCACGGGCGCGGTGCGCTCATCCGCATCAATCTCGGCTTTCACCTGTGCGATGGCCGTCTCGATGTCTTCGAGTTCCAACTCGTATTGGGCCGGATCGATCTTCTCGGATTTGGCACCAAACAGTGCCTTCTTGAAGGAGGCAACCAAGGCCTCAAGCCGCGCATTCTGATCCTGCTGCGCACGGATAATCGCCTTCAGTTCGGCGATATCATCGGGCAATTTGTCAGGCACAGTCATGCCTGTTCCCATAACAAAACAAGGGCAGAATGGCCCGTGCAAACGTGCCAGTGAGTCACTCCGCCGCAGCAGGAGCCGCCACCTCCAAAGGCCGTACACGCCGCCAATCCAAACCCGCGAACAGCGCTTCAAACTGGGCAGGTTCCAGGCGCATCACCCCATTCTTGATTGCAGGCCATTTAAAGCTGTTATCTTCAAGCCGCTTATACGCCATCACCAGACCGCTGCCGTCCCAATAGATCATCTTCAGCCGATCCGCCCGCTTGGCCCGGAAGACATAGACCGACCCATCAAAAGGCTTTTGGCGCAATTGGCTTTGCACCAAGGCGGCCAGCCCGTCATGACCTTTGCGGAAGTCCACAGGATCGCTGGCCACAAAAATCCGCACCTTGTGGGATGGCGTGATCACGTTGCCAAAGCCCGCGCGATCTCGCCGATCCGCGCCGCTGGCGTCGCGGAATCAAGACGAATGGTGACATCGCCTTTGATCACATCAATCGTGCCGGAGGATGTCGCCGCCAGAGGCTGGACCGCAGGTGCAGGCGTCTCAATCTCAACAGGCACAAAATCCATGCCGTCCAAATTGGGCAAAACCAGTTTGCCCTGTCGCGCCATGCGCCGCCAATCAGACACAGTGCTGGGGATCAACTCATACCGCTTCGCAACCGCGTTGACTGTCTCGCCTTCAATCAACGTCTCCGCCACGATCCGAGCCTTCAACTCAGACGGCCAATTCCGCTTACCGTCCGCACGGCGCGGCACCCTTGCCAGAAACTCGCTTGTAGCTCCCATCGAGAAACTCCCCACAAAACAAAGAAGCCTCTGAATCGCAGATCAGGCGCTATCCCGTAAGTGTGGGGGCGGCGCACCGCTTACCGCGCAGCTGCCGATCCCGGAAGATCACATCCTGACCGACTGCATCATCCGCGAGAGCTTCGAGGTTTTGCTCGGGCAGCTGCGCGGGACCGGACTTGAAGCAGAAATCGAACCGCTGGCCCATGGGCTCGCTACGATCCTGCAGCGCCGCAAGGTGGCACTCGGCAAGGAGGTCGACCGCACCGCTGACAAGATCGGCGCGCTGGCAAAATCCCATGACGGATCGGAGATCGCCGAGACCGCGCTCGAAGAGGCGCAGGCGCGCTTTCTGCAGCTGCGCGAGATTGTCAGCGCCATCGAGGTGATGAGCGAGGCGGCGGCGGAATGCTACGAGATCGAGACGGGCCACGCCTTCATTCCGGCAGCCGGGTCGCGCGCAAGCGTCCGGGCGCAAGAGACCGGGGCGGTCTTCGAGGCGCGGCAGCTCCTGGAGCAGCACGACCGTGAGACTGCCGAGAAATCGAAAGTCGAGGGGGTGCCCCTGATCGTCTCAGGCGCCACCGACTGGACCGATGTCGATGTGATCTTCAACACGCTCGACAAGGTTCGCGAACGGATCAAGCAGAACCGCAACCAGGAGATCTTCCTCTGCCACAAGGGTGGCAAGCACGGGGCGGAGATGATTGCGGCTCGGTGGGCCCGGGCACGCGGGATAGCACAAGCGCGCTTCGATCCGCGCTGGTCCGCGCATGGGCGGGCGGCACCGTTCAAGTGCAACGATGAGATGCTGGACGACAAGTTCGCGGCGACGGGGGTTGTACTCTTCGGTGGCAATGGGGTCGCGCTGAACCTCGGGCAGAAGGCGGAAGCAAAAGGCCTGACGGTCATGCGGGTTGCGGACCCGGCGAAAAAGACCGCCGAGATTTGAATTGAGAGGGTCGCCTTCGGGCGGCCCTTTCGTCGTTTCTCATGGGCGTGACAGTACCCAGAGAGTTATGCCTAGCAATTTTATGTTTTGATAGGTATATGCGTGCCAAGCAAAACTTTGAAATGATTGGCATGACCCCACTCAGCAGCATCGCGATGAGCGCCTATACCGACCTGGTGCGTCTCCTGAAGGACGACGCTTTGTCCGGTGTGGAAGGCAAACCAACGCTCAAGGAGCGCGGCGACAAGGCCTATTGGTACGCTGCCCGCCGTGTCGGAACCGAGATGCGCTTCATCTATATCGGCGAAGACAGCGACGAGACGCGTGCACGTATCGACCGGATTGAGGAGCTGCGCGCGACCGCCAAGGATCGGCAGGCAGAACGGTCTCGGCTTGTTCGGCTCCTGCGCGCCGAAGGCATGACCCCCACCGACCGGGCAACCGGGTCCATCCTGTCGGCGATGGCGGCAGCCGGGACTTTCCGTTTGGGTGGCACCATCGTTGGAACCAATGCGTTTCGCCTCTATGAAGGCGAGCTTGGTATCCGTCTGCCCATTGGCGGTATGGCCAACACCGGCGACATCGACATCGCCCAGTTCGAAAAGCTGAGCGTGGCGCTGCAAGATCAGGTTGACCCGGGTCTGGCGGAGACCTTCTCGGCGCTCAAATTTGATCCCCTACCGGCGCTTGACCAAGGCCGGACCTGGCGATGGGCCCAGGGTGGCAGTGGCCAGCTGGTCGAGTTTCTCACACCGGCCTTCGGAGATGAGACCATCCGTGATTTGCCCGCCTTGGGCGTGAACGCCCAAGGATTGAACTATCTCAATTTCCTGATCGCCGAGCCGATCCATGCGGCGGCGATCTATCGATCCGGCATACTCGTACAGGTCCCGCGTCCAGAGCGCTATGCGATCCACAAACTGATCGTTGCTGATCGGCGGCGTGACGGGGCAGGCAGCCTCAAGTCTGCCAAGGACCGCGAGCAGGCGGCCTTTCTGATCGAAGCGATGGCCGAGGACCGCCCCGATGACCTGGCCCGCGCCTATGCCGCTGCTCTGGAAGTTGGCCCGCGCTGGCGGGAGCATATCGGGAACTCCCTGACCCGGATGCCTGAGACGAAAACAATCCTCGACGGGTTGGGCACGTAATCGCGGCAACGGGGTCGCGCTGAACCTCGGACAGAAGGCGGAAGCGAAAGGCCTGACGGTCATGCGGGTTGCGGATTCGGCGAAGAAGGCGTCGCAGGATTGAAGAGAGGGGGTCGCGCTTGGCGCGGCCCTTTCGTCATGTCTCATGGTGCGTGCGATCGGTCACGCGTGATCGGCAGTCTGCGGCGGCCAGCACCGTTATCCCTCTACCAAGTCCGTCAGAGTTCGGCCCATCCGCATCGGTGCGGGCTGGGGATGGTGCGCACCTCACGCGCATCGCCAGCAGTGGAAGACGCGAGGGGTCGAGACGTCGCGCTTGAGGCCGAAGACTTGCGCGTCCCTCAGGTGGTGTTGCGGACCATCGCATCCACGCGGGCGGGCTCCGTCAGCACCCCGGCCAGGCTCAGCGGGACGCGGACGCGGATGGTGGCGGCAGCGTGATGGCAAGGGTCATCCGGATCACTCCTTTTTGCTCATGGATGTGGATCGCACGGGGTCGGCCCGTTCGTGCCCTCAGCTCACGCTTCCGCAAGCACAAATACGGCTTCCACGGCTGGCCGCGGACCCTCCGTATTTGCGCTTGCGACCGGGCCTTTTGCCCCGTGCCGGATGATCCCCATCGCAACAAGGAGTAACCCAAATGACCAACCACTACGTCGCCACCGTTCCCGTCAAGTTCACCGACACCGATGGCCAGGAGCGCACCCGTTTTCAGCGCGTGGGTGCGATGTTCCGCAACACTCGCAACGGGGACGGCTCGGAGTTCTTCAGCCTCAAGCTCGACTTCCCGGTCGCGGTCTCGGAGCTGGTGATGTTCCCACCGAGCGCGAAAGATCCCCAGGACTAAATCCTCTGACGAGGATGGGCCGCCCCAGGACGATCTTGGGGCGGCCCTGTCCCTGTACCAGGGATGCCGTCACCGGCGCGGGTGATCGCCGGCAGCGACCTCGCCTTGGTGCCGGTCGCTGCGCGATCAAGGGACGCACTACCCCCGGAATGATCAGGCCGCGACAGACCGGCCAGTCAGCCTCAAGGGGGCCATCCACAAAAACCTATCGGCCAGAGCCTCCCGGTTTTTGCGGCAGAGATTTGGCAAGCCAAATCTGGCCCTCCTTGACCCTGCCTGTCCGCCCTGTCGGTGGGGTTTGCGCCCGCCTGCGGTTCCGTCCGAACACGCATGTGTTCGGCCAGACCCTCGGGCGGGGCTGGCGGACGGGACCCCTAGGGCAGGTGGGTCGCCCGGTGGTGAGGGCGGCAGAGCCGCGTCCCTGCGGGCCGCGGGGGAAGCGGACACCAAGGCTGCCTGAGACTGAATGCGACGTAAGTATATAATTGACAGATAGGTATATTATCGTAAGGTAGGGGCAGCCTTGGTGGAAGGTGGCAGGAAATAGGGGGTCTTTCTTCGCATGTCTCGCTCAAAACGCCTCACAGATGCGGACCGCATGGAGATCGTTCGCCAAGCTGCGGAAGGCGTTTCCACTTCAGTGCTGGCGGAACGCTTTGGCGTGTCGGTGCGGGCGATCCAGTACACGCTCAAAGCCGATGCCGAGCGTCAGATGGATGCCGCGATCCCGGTCTCGGCGGTCAGTGTGAAGGTCACCGCTGCGGAGCTCGCGGCGCTCGACGAGGTACTGGCCGAGGCCGGGATTGAGAGCCGGGCCGAGGGGCTGCGGCGGCTGATCCAGGCGGCGGGTGGAGTGTTCGTTCCGGACGCGCAGATGGCAGCAGAGATGGCGCGCTACAGGGCCTCCCTGCACGAGGTCGGCAATGGGGTCGCGCAAATTGCCAAGCAGATGACGCGGGCCAACCGGATGGGGCAGGGGGCCGTGGGGGACGCGAGTGCCGAGTTCACCGAATTGCGCCTTGCGCAGATGCGCGGGTTGGCGCGGTTCATCCTCGATTCCGCCGACGAGATCGATCTGCTCCTGCGGCGTCGGCGCGACGCGATGCAGCTCGAGGCCAGTGCCGCGCTAAGGGAGTTTGCCCATGCGGCTGAATGATGCGGTTGACGCTGTCACAGGCGAGGTCTTCCGGGACGGCTGGAGTCGGATCCGGGGCTCGATGCAGGGGCTGCATGTCGCCAAGCAGAGCCAGCTTGTGCGCGCGGCTGCAGGGCACCGTCCAGCGGTCTTCAAGGCGATCCGGGGCGGCGGCACGCATACCAAATCGCAGCTCTCAAACCAGCTCGAGTACCTCACCACGAAGTCGACCCATATCGTCGACTCGAGCGGGTTTCTGGATGGAAAGGCGAAGCTCGAGGCAAAGGATATCAAGGACCTCACCGAGCGCTTTGCCAAGCGGTGGGATGCGGGCTTCAAGCCCAAGCTGGGACAGACCACCCATATGCTCATGTCCTTCCCCATCGGCACGCGCGGCGAGGATGTGCGCGACATCTCGACGGACGTGGCAGAGCGGTTCTTCCAGACCGATGAGGGGCATTTCGACTACATCATCGCGGTGCATGAAGACCGCGATCACCCCCATGCGCATCTGGTGCTGAACCGCCGCTCGCAGGAAGGCGAGTTCTTCTTTCTGGGGCGCAACCACCGCTTCAACTATGACGACTTCCGCCTCACCATGGTCGAGGAGGCGGAGAAGTACGGCGTGCGCCTGGAAGCCACGCGCCGGGTGGATCGCGGTGTCGTGCATTACCCCGCCCGGACCAGCGAGGTCTATGCGGCGAAAGAAGAGGGGCGCGCGCCCCGCGAGCGCGAACGCGTGGGCACCGACCTGACGCGGACGCTCGCGGAGATCGCCAACACCAGAACCGTCTACCACTCGCTTGCTGCGGAGGCATCGCGCGAGGCCCGTGAAGATATTGCCACAGCCCTTTTCCGCGCGGGTGAGGTGCTGGCGCGCGGCGGGCAGCTGGACCGAACAGGAGATGTGTATATGGCCGAGGATCAGAGTTTCGAGGATCTGAGAAGCCTCTATGCGGAAAAGCTCGCGCGGGTGCAGGGCATGATCGCCGAGAAGTCTGACGCGGAACGTCCCGTGCTGGAAAAACGCCTCATCGAGATCCAGACGCAGGTCCAGCACATGCAGCCTCTCGGTTTGCGATCATCCGCGCTGTCAGAGACCCCCTCGGAGGGCGGGATCTATTCCGAGGCCAATATCGACGCCAGCCAGCGCGAGCGTCTGGCCGAGCCCGACCTGAGATCGCGTATTGACGTAGCACTACGGGGCACCGGGATCAGCACCTCGGAAGTGGTGGCCCGGATCGAGACGGGCGCCTCAAATGCAGCGCTCGAGCATCAATGGATTGCCAATGATCTCTCCAAAGTGGCTGAGGCGCGCGATCTGAACCTTGAACGCCGCGCCGATCTGGAACAGGCGCGCGACATTCTCAATGATGTGCATGTCGCGCTTGGCACGCTTTTGGAACGGGAAAACGTGCTGCGCCGGGATGGTGTCATGGAAGCGGAACCGGTCAGCGAGCAGTTCCACTATCACCGGGACGCGGTCCGGGCGATGGAAGGGACAATCCGTCAGGAGATGCGCGCAGACGGCCTGACAGCGCAGCAGATCGAGGACCGGGATTGGGAGGTGGTCTCACGGGCTGAGCGCCGGATCGAGACGGAGCAGCGCACGTATCTCGAAGCACACTCGGACCTGCTCGCACGCCCAGGCGATGTGATCGACCGGTCCGCGCCCTACAGGGAGACCATCACCGATGCGGCCCGCGCCAGCGAGATCACCCGCGAGGTCGACCGTATCATGGCGGAGCGCGACCTCCGCACGCCCGTTGCGGATGCTGTCGCGGATGACTTACGAGCGCGCTATCCGGACATGCCGTCCCACCTCGCCCGTGGGCTCGGCGCGACCTATGCGGCCGTCGTCGAGATACGGGATACAGAGGCTATCAATCAGGTCCGCCGCGAAACCGAGATGCGCGACGGGCTCGGGTCTGGCACGCGCGACGCACTCCTCGCAGCCGGCGGTGAAACTGCGCCGCAGTCTGACCGTGCCGACCGCCTTGCAGACGAGATTGCGCGTGTTCTGGACCATGAGCGGGCGGGGGAGTTGTCCGCGCCCTTCGAGACGGAAGCCGATCGTGAGGCATTCCGCGGCGAGATTGCGCGGGTTCTTGATGACCGCCAACTCGCCCGGCTCACATCCGGCGATGCGGATGCGCTGGAGAAGGTTCTCGAGGACCGCCTCGACCGGCTCTATGTCGCCAAGGTCTATCTGCAATCCGATGCCGCGACGGCCAACACGGAGGCCTTGCGCCAGGTGGTCGATGATCTTGCCGACACCGAATACGAAAAACACCGCGCTACAGACGTGGATGGCGAGACCGAGCGGGGCCAGGTCCATTGAGCGCCTCCATGGGAAAAGCGCGGATCGCAACAGGGGTCTTGATGGTGACGCTGGTGACCGGGGCCATGGGCTATACGATCGCTTCGGCGGTGCTGACCTACCAGGATCTCGGCTTCGGGGCCGAGATCGATTTTGCCTATATCGCGCAGAACTATCTGGCGATCCTCGATCGCCGCCCGGAGGACGCGCAACTTATTCACCTAATCATCGGCAGCTTCGCCGCCGCCGGCCTGATGCTGAGCCTCGCCCTTTCAGGCTCGGCCCTGACACGCTTTGGCCAGACCCATTGGCAGACCGCGCGCGAGATGAAGGCCAATGGCTTCTTCGGGGCGCCCGGTACGGGGTTCATCCTCGGCAAGCTGGGGCCGCCGGGCTCTCGCGCCAACTACATTTGCTCGAAGGTCTTCCCGCATGCGCTGATCGTGGCGCCCACGGGCCGTGGCAAGACCACGGGCTTTGTCATTCCGAACCTGCTGACCTGGCAAGGCTCCGCCGTGACGCTCGATGTGAAGGGCGAGTGTTTCGAGGCAACGGCCCGGCACCGCGCAGCCCAAGGCGACAAGGTCTATCGCTTTGCCCCCACCGATTGGGAGGGCAAGCGCACGCATCGTTACAACCCGCTCCTGCGCATCTATCAACTGAAAGATCCCGCGCGCCAGCAGATGGAATTGCAGCTTCTTGCGACGCTGTTCCTGCAGAGTGACAACGACCGGGTGCAGGGCCTCCTCAAGGGCGGGATCGATCTCTTCGTGGCGGCAGGGCTCTTGGCCTTCCAGCGCAAGCGTCCGACCTTGGGCGAGATCTACCGCATCGCCGCCTCGGGCGGAAACAAGCAGAAGGAGTATTTCGCGCGGGGCCATGAGGTGGATAACCGGGCCGCCAAGCTGATTTTCACGCGGCTGGCCTCGACCAACAACGACACGCTGACCTCTTACGTCTCGCTCCTGATGACCTCGGGGCTGGACCAGTGGCAAAACCCCGCCATCGATGAGGCGACGGCGGTGTCGGACTTTGACTTCCGGACGATCCGCAAGAAGCCCTTTTCGGTCTATCTCGTCGTCCAGCCGCTGATGGTCAAACCCCTCGCGCCGCTGATCCGGCTCTTCTTCTCCGATCTCCTCTCCGCCATGCAGGAGAAGGACCCCGGACCGGATGAGCCGTGGCCCGTGATGATCATGCTCGACGAGTTCAACCGTCTCGGCAAGATGCCCATCGTGGTCGAGAGCATCGAGACCCTGCGTACCTATCGCGGTCACCTTGCCGTGGTCACGCAGACGATCCCCGCCCTCGATGAAATCTACGGCGAGAACACCCGCCGCGCGCTGCAGGGCAACGCGGGCGTGAAGCTCTACCTCACGCCCTCGGATGAAAAAACCGTTGAGGAGCTGAGCAAGGCGGTCGGCAAGACCACGAAGACCGTCATCACGCGCTCCCAGTCCATCGGCAAGAACCCCTTCGAGGGCCGCAGCCAATCGACACGGACCGAAGAAAGTTCCTTGCTGCCCGAAGATGAGGCGCGCCGCCTGCCCCTCGACGAGATCGTCATGGTGATCGATGCGCAAATGCCGGTCCGGGCAAAGCGGATCCAATATTTTGATGATCGGCTGTTCAAGGCGATCCACGCGGCACAGACGGGGGAGTTGCCGTTTCCGGAGCTGGGGGGAGGGGGGCCGCAAGGCAATCTGCCGCTGAGTGTGCGCGCTATGCCGATGACTCCGCCTTCGAATGGACCAAGTGGACCTGACGCCGTCGTGGAAAACTCAGCTCAGGCTTCTGGGGGTCAACTGTCACGACAAACTGACGGCGTTCCAAAGAAAACCGCGCCCGTCGTTCAAGCCGTCATCGCCGAGGAACAGCGTCAGATGGAGATGTATTTTGGAAGCCAGGTCGTGGATGCCGAAGCTGCGAGCGTCGTTGATGAGGCGCAAATGCGCTCCGCCGTCGATGGCTTGAACGAGATGGAAGCGATGCTGCAAGAGGAGGATGGTGAAAGGCTGGTTGCGCGATAGGGTGGCGAGGATGACATGTCTGTTGCGCATGGCGGAGGAAAGTTATTGGCAGCAGCAGTTACATTTGTCTGGTTTGGGCTGAGTTTGCACTCCGTCTAGTGATGGATGGAAGCGATTCTGCTGTATTTTCAGTCGATTAACGAGTGGCGTGTGCAGCACATGTTCATGTTGTGATCGCAGAATTTCGCAATGTATCGCGCTGCGTTCGGCCGACCGCTTCAGCTGATCCCGGCTCATCCCGCCGTACTGCCGACGCCACCAATAGTACGTCTGCTGCGTCATGCATACCTGGCGCACTGCCTCCGCGACGCTCAGGACCTGACCCTGCAGCACTTCAACCTGTCGCAGCTTCATAACGATGTCTTCCGGCTTCTCTCGCTTGCTAGCCATCTCCTGGTCCTCCAATCTGCGGGGCAAAGCTACGCCAGTTGGAGGACGACTTCAGTGGGAGCAATCCAGGAGGGCTTTCGTGCTTTTCTGACATGGGCTTCAGGCGGCATCGACGTCATGCGGTTGAACCCGAGGGCTTCACCGCCAAGACCCGCGTGCTCGATTCTGCCAAGACGGGTGGTGTCGAGATCGAGTAAATACGTGGTGTCTGGGCCGAGTTGCAGAACCGGGCGCTGGAGCGGGCAGGGGAGGTGGAGCGCGTCGATCACCGGTGGCTTGAGGCACAGCACGAGGCGGCGCTGGACCGGGAGGATCAACTCTCTGCCGAGGAACTGGATCGCGACCCCGAGCTGCAGCTGGGACCGGCGGCAAACTCCATGGAACGGCGGGCAAAGGCGATGGCCGAGCGACAGGGCCGGGAATATGTAGCGGTCACCGAGCGCGGCGCGCAGGCCGGGCCGGAGGATGTGCGCGAGCGGCTGGCGCGGGTTGTCGGACGATCAGAGGACTGGGACGACACGCCGAAGCCGGAAAGCCGCAACTATGCGCGCGAGCGTCTGAAAGAAAACATGGAGAAAGATGCGGGCCGCGATGGCCAGGCGGCGGTTCACAAGCTGGACGGTCACAGTGATCCCGAGCTTGGCGAGGAGACCGGGCGCGAGGAGCGCAAGCCGTCCGTGAACGAGCGGCTGAAGGACGTGCTGAACAAGCCGCGTGAAAAGCTGGAGATTGAGGACGAGCGCGACCAGGAAAAGGACCGAGGGGTCGAGAACGAGCGCGAAATCGACAGGGAGATCGACCGTGACCCCGGCCTCAGTCACTGATCTGCCGCCCGTCTTTGACGGGATCGAGACGGTGTGCTTCGACGCCTTCGGAACGCTTGTCGAAATCACGGACTGGCGGGGCGCGTTTGTGCTGTTGTTCCGGGCGCAATCGGGAAACAATCAGATTGAACTGAAGAACCAGCTGATGCGCGAGGACCGGGCCGTTTTCGATTGGCCCGATCTTCTCTCCGTCGAAGTCAGCCGTGTTATCATGGAGGGGGTTCACCGGTTGGTGTCTGTCGCAGGTTGCGCAACAGTCATGTCGACGTGGAGGTTTGTCCGGCCCTCTGGGATGCTGGTCATTTGATCGCGAATGATCCTGGTCTATCGAACCCAGCGGCGTAAAACCTCCGGTTTGATGACCTGCGGCCTTTGATTTTGCACGCACCGGTTTCAGACGGGTTGCGTAGCACGGCACTTCTTGGTGGTGCGGTGCCGCAGAAAGAACCGGACCATCTGCCGCGAGGCATCGGGGCCTTTGGGGTCGGTATAACTCCCCGCCGCATGACCACCTGACCAGGCGTGTCCGGACCCGTGAACGACCCACTGCTCGGTGCAGGGACGTCCCTTGCCTACACGATGTACCGTGCGTGTGAATTCACGGCCACCGCTGACGCGACCCGTTTTTTCCGCCCGATCAAGATGGGCATAAGGCTCCAGCGCCCGGATGGCGATGAAGCGACTGTTGCGTGGGTTGACGACCTTGTCTGAATCGCCGTGAAAAATAATGGTTGGCATCTGAACCTCGTGACGTCGGCCGGGGTTGCCGCTCTGCATCGCCATTGGCGCAGAGGCTGAATCATGCGCCGCGCCTACGGCCAGACCGGAATGAATACCAACCGCTGCAAAAATGTCGGGATAGGCCGTTGCAACAATCAGCGCCGCAGCCGCACCCGCCGACAGGCCCGCAACATAGACCTTGGCCGGATCGACATTCTGGACGGCAATGATATGGCGCGCCAAACCTGCGATCAGGGCCGGTTCTCCTGCGCCCCGTGCCTGATCGTCTTGCCTATACCAATTCCAGCATCGATAGTGATGGGCATCGCGTGCCTGAGCCGGATAAAGGACCAAGAAACCGAACTCCTCTGCCAGGGTGTTCATGCCGGTGCCGCGAGCAAAATCCACCGAAGATTGCCCGCACCCGTGCAGCATCACGATCAGTGGAAGTGGCCCCGGTGCCGATTTGGCGACGGCAGGTATGTAGAGCTTGTAGGAGCGGGTGCCAAATGCGCTCTCAAACGTCCCACTTGGGAACGCCGCACCATGTGGAACAGTTTTCTTTAACCGGGATGTAGCAGGAGCACTCGATTTGGCGTTGGCGCGGGTTGAGCCCCTTTTGCCTGCGGCTTTCCGCGTGACGGCGGACGGTTTCGTGGCCTTGGCGGCAGGTTTTGCTTTTTTTGTGCCCTTGCGTTTCGCAGGTTTCGTAGGGGCAAGCATTGCGCCCCATACATCGGTCACCGCTGAAACGGTTGCGCGCCGGAGCTTTCTTGTCGCCTTTGCGCGGGTACGCCTGAACGGATCGAACATTTGACCTCAAATCTGATGGGGAATAGAGACGGAAGTCCCTCGTCGAGACCCAAGCCGCGAGAAAAACGGAAGCCTATCTTTTCTGGCCTTGGATAGGCTTGTCGCACCTTGCCAAGGTTTATGCAGTCCTGGTTTCGCAGGCTCTCATAGATCATTTTTTCCAACTATCCTGCGCAAAGTATCACGCGGCAATTGTCCGCGCGTCCGAGAACGACAGCAGCGTGCGACTCTGTTCATCCCAGAGGTGAAGTCGGGCACAGCGGAAGCTGTCCAAAAGCGTAAGACGCTGGGACTGTGCCAGGATATCGTGATCCCGGATCACCTCGCTCAGGCGGTAGAAGGGAATGCGACTGGCAAGGTGATGCACATGATGGACGCCGATATTTGCAGTGATCCAACGCAGAACGACAGGCAGGTCATAGTGTGAACTTCCGTTGAAGGCCGCATCGCGCAAGTCCCAGCTCGCCTCGTGATCCCAGACGGTGTCTTCAAACTGATGCTGGACGTAGAACAGCCACATACCGACACTTGCGGCCAGGAACATGGTCGGCAGGAACACGAACAGCAAGACGTCCCAACCACCCTGCCAAGCGATCGATCCGAGTGTGGCGCCAATGGCGACGTTGGTTGCCAGGGCACTGATCCAGTAGCGCCAGCCTGATCGCATCAGATCAAACGGAAGCCGCTGGCGCAGAAAGAAGATGTAGAACGGAACGACACCGAACAGGAAAACCGGATTGCGGATCAGACGATACGCGGCCCTGCCTATCCACTTTCTTTCCCGATATTCCCGGATTGTCAAAGTGGGTATGTCGCCGACACCTCTATCGTCGAGATTGCCGGTCGTCGCGTGGTGGATCGAGTGGGTTTTCCGCCAGACGTCATAGGGCGTCAGCGTCAAGACCCCTATGAACCGACCAAGCCAGTCGCTTAGCCGACGGTTCGCAAAGAACGCTCCATGGCCGCAATCGTGCTGGATGATGAACAGGCGGACGAGGAAAGCGGCATTTCCCAAGGCAATGGCCAACGCCAGCCAGGCGCTGATTGTCAGCGACCACCAGGCCAGCGCCCAAAGCGCCACGAAAGGGACAAGGGTCGCGGTCAGCTCAAAAATGCTGCGGGAGAGGATCGGTTCGCGATATCTGATCAGAATCCGTGTCCATTCGGAGGTATGCAATTCGAGTCCTTTCCTTTGGAATGCCAGAAGTGCAGCAGACAATGGCAGTGTTACGCCTGAGCCACCTGAAGACCTTATTTGATGGCTTTAGCCGGTGACTTTGTGGATACCCGTTTGGATTTGGGCGCGACCGCCTTGACCTGCGTACCGGCCTCCCTTTCCAGACGTGCCTTGCGAAGACGCGCTGTCTTGATCTCGCGCTTTTCCGTCTGCGCGTCGATGATTTCCGTCACGGCGCGTGTCGTCCGGTCCATCGGCGTTTCCGGTCGGGGGGCGGGCGTTGTGAAGAGTGTCGTCCTTGTCAGCTTGGTCATTAATCAATCTCCCTGATGTGTTTGTCGTAGGGCGCGCGCTTCAGACAGGCAGGCTCCGGAGGGGCACATGCCGGAGGCATTCGGAAACCCGGCAGGTATCAGGTAGCTACGTAGGTCACGGACGGCGCACAGAGTTCCCGCCATCGATGATCCCGTTTATCAACTTCGCAACGGCCGCATGAAGCGCTGTCTTCTCGTCATCCCCCGGTACGTCTTGATGGGCATTCACCGCATCCCGCAGGACGCCTACGATCTCATGCTCAGGCAACACGCCTCTGTCGTTCAGCGCCAGCAGCAGCGACTCGCAGATGGCGAGGGCGGCCGTGCCCGAGACGTCGTTTGGCTGGTACACGCGATAGGTTCCTTTCAAGAGTAACCTCAGTGCCGTTGCGACCGTAGGCGCAGCACCAGTTACCTATGACAGCATGACAGAAACGATGTAAGATTAGCTAACCCAGAGCAGTATGTTGCGGTTCTTTTTCGGCGAGAATGACGCATCCGGGGCATTCGCCGCCAGATTCCTTGGCGTGGGAAAGGACAATCGTTTTATGAGCATTCAGAGCAGCCCCCTCGTGCGCAAACTCGATGCCTATGTTGCATTGTCCGATCCCGAGCTTGCAATTCTGGAAACCTTCCACGCGAAACGTCTGAGCTTTTCTGATAAGAAAGATATGGTTTACGAGGGACAATCTGACCCGTCTGCCTACATTCTGGCGAAAGGATGGGTATGCTCCTACAAACTGTTGCGGAGCGGTGGCCGCCAGATTGTCGATTTTCAGATACCGGGTGATTTCATCGGCCTGCGCAGCGTTCTGTTCAGGACGTCCGACCACAGCATCGAGCCGGTCAGGAAGGTCGAAGCATCGGAAGTAAAGATCAAGGATCTTCTGGGTGCTTTCGAGACGAGCCCGCGCCTTGCCACGGCCGTACTCTGGTCCGCGTCGACCGATGAGGCAATCGTCGTCGAGCGCCTTGTCAGTCTGGGGCGGCGCGACGCTGCCGAACGTGTTGCACATCTGCTGCTGGAACTCGGGGCTCGGCTCAAGCTGGTCGGGCTGGCGACGGGGAACAGCTACGAATGCCCGTTGTCCCAGTATCTTCTGGCCGATGCACTGGGCCTGAGCGCCATTCACATCAACCGTGTTCTGCGGCAATTGCGCGAAGAAGGGCTGCTGACGTTTCGCGATGGCACCGTGACGTTCGACAACCTGGACAAGCTGGTAGAATTCGCCGGTTTCGACAAGGCTTATCTGGATTACGAGGGGCCGATGTTGAAGTAATGCAGCCGGGGCAGAAGTTGACGCCACCCCCGTTGGGTGACGCCAACCGATAGACGATCTTAAGCGTTCAACTGGCTCATCGCCGCATCGCATTCCTTCACGCACTCATCGTTCTTGTTGGCGGATTGGGCCTGTTGCGCAGACTGGTAATGCTTCTGGGCGGACTGCTTCTTCTGACCGTCTTCGGCCTTGTCGATGGCCTCCTTGGTCGATTTCAGCTTCTGTTGCATCTGGTCGGATTGCTTGTTGTCCATTGGAGTGTTCCTTCCGGGTAGGAGCCGTCAAACGGGTGCCCGCCGTCCCGAACATCTGTTGTCGGGGGTGTGCAGGATCGTCAGCTGACGCTCTGTTCGAGGTTCGATCGCCGATCATTCGGGGATCTTCATTCACGCTACCCGGATTCTGACAGCCTGATACTGACGCAGGTTTGCGTCGGTTCCTGCTGAAGGTGTTCCGGCTCCGGAAACTTGCTGGATCAGCGGTTTTCAGCCGCTGGCGCAGGTATCGCTGCACTTGGCTTCCGGTCTTGCAAGACTAATGCCTGTTAGCGCGCCGTCCTCTGACAGCAGATAAAAAACCGTCACTGCACGTCGCGATTCTTTGAAAAGTCATTCCATCCGGCGGCACCTGCGTTTGTTTCTTGACGAGTTCTGTATTCGGGTGCCGCCAATTTCCCTGTTAACTGTTGGAGCGTAGCCATGAACCGGAAGATTGAAGGTGAGACAATCGAGACGGCTCCAGTGAGAAACACTCACTGTCGTCCCGACACGAAGCAGTTTCGAACCTCAGAACCGATCTTCCGGAGAGTTCCGACAGATGCCGATGTTTCGGTCGAGAATATGGCCGATCCGAAAGTTGCGATGTTCTTTACAAAAAGGGAGGGCGTCGATGTGAGGCAATCAATGGACCGCAAGCCCAATAAAACGAACGGCGTGGATGCGATCGGCCCGTCAGCGACGAACGACAGGCTTGATTACGAACAGGTTTTTCATTCGTTATCGGCGGCCTGCGCGATCCTTGACCGTGATTTCCGGTTCGTCGAAATGAACGATGATTACGCTGCCGCATTGAAGGCAACCCGAGAACACCTTTTGGGCAAGAGAGTTCTCGACGTGTTTCCCGAAATCGCGGAACATCAGGTATTGCTGACGGGCGCGTTCGACACGGCTCTGACGGGCAAGCAGGCGTCTCTCAAGGAAATTCTCTACGCGATACCGGACAGCGCGGCGGAAGGCGGCATGCGCAGGGTATGGTGGAATGCATATTTTACGCCGCTGACCGACAGGCACGGCAGGGTGACGCATGTTCTCTTGCGGGTCAGGGACATCACGGAGCAGGTAAAGGCCCGTGAGATGAAGGATGCAATTGCAGGGGAGATGCAGCACCGCATCGGAAACCTCCTGGCGATGGTCACAATCGTCGCGCGGCAGACCGTTCGTGGACATGCATCATTCGATCAATTCCTGCCTGAATTTGAATCGCGCATCCAGTCGCTTGCCAAGACTCATTCTCTGCTGACCGGGGGGAATCGGGACGGCATGACGATGGATCGGTTGATCCACCAACAACTCGATATTTATGCCGACAAGCTGAACAAAACGATCTTTGTCGAGGGGCCGAATTTGCACGTCACAGCAGTTGAAGCACAGTCAATCTCGATGGCGTTGCATGAACTCGCAACCAACGCCGCAAAGTATGGCGCGTTGGCCAAGGAGGGCGGGCGACTGGCAATCAGTTGGGGCAAGGTTGGAGATGGTTTCCAGTTCGAGTGGAAAGAAACCGGCCTGATCGGCGTCACCGAGCCGGTAAAGTCAGGTTTCGGCACGATGATCCTGACCCAGATCCTGCCCAGCCAGCTCAATGGAAAAGCGACGCGGGAATTCAGGAAGGACGGCTGCTCGTATCGGCTTCGCGTCAATGAGAGAGAAGGAGCGCCGATCACGCCCTGATCGCTGCGACGTCATAGTGATCTCGGCGGCCGTGAGGGGACCTGTCCTGTCAAATCGCTGTTCTTGAGGTTGCTAAGTGCTTCCCGATCAAAATCCAGAGAAGCAGCGTGCTCGCTGGCAATGAGCACCTGTTCACTCAGCGCCTTGATGGATTCACGCGCTGAGGGTGAGAGCGAGCGGCTCAACTTGCCCATTGTGTTTACCAGACGCGTGACCACATCGGCGTCGGAAATCCCGTAGCGGGCTATCGCTGAAAAGGCTTTGCATGCCAGTTCCTCAATGAGGATGACTTCAGTCAGTATACGCAACTGTCCGGACTCGTCGTTGAGGGTCGGTGACGGGATATCCCGGCCAGACAATCGACCGAACACCTGTCCAAGGCGGTCAATGCAGTAAAGCGCGGTGGTGGGGTCGTTTATGCCAGGCGACAAGGACCGCTGGGCCAGCTCAACGATACGCCGGATCGAGAACTCGAGGTCTTGGTTGATCGTCCGATTCCGCCCGATGACGATTGCGCCACGCAGGCTGTCGGCAATTTCTTCCGACACCCGATCACGCGGATATGCAGTTATCATGCATTCACCTGCGGTCACAAAACGACCGGGCGGGGTCTCGATCCGCAAGACAAGATCATGCTCTGCGGCAATCCGCATGAGCGCCTCCATACCGACTTTCTGCACGTATCCGCTCACATCGGCACTGATCCGTTCGGAGCCGTCCTCGAAGTCGTCTGCGAGGCGATCCGCACCGGGCTCGTCTTCGCACTGCAAGGGGCCATGGACGAGGCGTTCCGGAAAGAGCCTATCGACGGCGGCGCGCCCGTCGGCGGCCAGTTGCGCGAGCAGCGTTTCGATGCGGATCGACGTGGCGATATGATGGATGAAATAGATAAGAACCGCGACACCGACAGCAGCGAGACCGACCGCGAATGCAACGGTCAGGTGCGGAACGAAACTGGAGTCCCCCGGACCCCGCACTGCACGCAGAACGATTAGACAATAGAGAAATGTCGCCACAAAAGTCCCAAGCACAACCTGATTGCTGCGGTCCCGCATGAAGTTTTCCAGAACCCGCGGCCCGAATTGCGAGGAGGCGAGTTGCAGCGACAGCATGGTGATTGAGAAGATCAGGCTGGCGACAGTGATCATCGAACTCGCGATGACCGACAGGATTGCCCGGGCACCTTCCGGCCCGAAGGTATAGAGCAAGCCGAAATCGCTCACAGTGCCGACACCAAGCCGGGTATCCACCGCGATCAACAGGAACGATAGTCCGACGGCAACCACGCACATCATGGCGGGAACGAACCAGAAGCTCGAGTTCAGGCGTCCCCAGAATGCGGAGACACGTGTGATGGAAAATGACTTTGCCAAATGTCGCTCCTTTTAGTCACGTGCAGTCCGGGGAAATTGTTCGCCCTGACTGCGTAGACATGCTTACTCAGCGATAAACCGGATTCGGATCAGCAAAACGCCTCTTCATTTCCCAAGATCGCGGCGACAGCCTTGCGCAGGCAATTGGCGAGACCAGCATGCCGCTGACGGGCGGTGGCATGCAGATCGATCTAAATCTAAGAATTCCGGACGCCGCGCCGGAAGCCTCACCAGCCAACTGTTGACAACAGGACGCCGCTAAAAGTTCGCCCGCTCGTCCGCAGGGAATGATCCAGCGAGGGGCGGTGCATTGTCTCAACGTTCCCGCCCAAACTATGCCGCGGTTTTCGTTTTCGCCAGAGTCGCGGCACCGGACTCCGTCAAACCCCAGAAATCCGCAATGTGACGCGTCGAAGAAATGCCGACTTCCAGCATATAATCACCTTCTTCGCCAAGACCTTCGTCTCCCCCGGCACTGATCGGCGTGCCGTGGCCCATGGCCTCGATAATATACTCCTCGATCACCACGCGCCCGTTTGCGTCGCACCAGACTTTCCGGGGAATACTGTCGACGGTCTCCACACGCGTCGGCGGTCCTTCAACGTTGTGGATCTTCTGCCACTGTCCGACGATATCACCGGCGTTGGAACTGTCGACGGTCGTATCGCTACCGCCATGCCAGACAGAAATTGTCGGCCAGGGGCCCTTGGATTCCGAGGCTTCACGGACAGATGCATCAAGTGCGCTGGCCGATGGGCTGCCAAATCCATTCATGCGAATGATGGCTTCCATCATGTTGTTCGCGCTGCGGTATGGCAACCCTGCAATGATCGCGCCTCCCGCAAACACTTCGGGGTAGGTCGCCAGCATTACAGACGTCATGGCACCGCCAGAAGACATCCCCGTGATAAAGACGCGCGACGGGTCTATCGAGTGATCATCAACGACCTGCTTGATCATCTGACGAATAGACAGAGGCTCGCCGCCACCGCGCTCGCTGTCCCCAGTCTCAAACCAGTTGAAGCTGCCAAGGAGGTTGTTGGTCAGTCTTTGCCCCGGAAACAGGAGCGCCATCCCGCATTCGTCGGCGAGAGTAGACCACCCCGATCCGAGATTATAGCTTTCCGCCGACTGGGTGCTGCCATGGAGCACGACGACAAGCGGGCCGTTCTTCGGGAAGTTTTCCGGAATATAAATGTCCGCGCTCAGCGACCCGGGGTCGGTCCCGAAATTTTGCATGGCGGAGAGACGATCGCTGGAAATTAAAGATGTTGGCATAAGAACTCCTGTGCATGACCGATACTGGCCACGTAAGAAAACCCCCGAGCCCAAAGTTTTTCGGGCCGGAGGCGATTTGATTGTCCACGGTTCGAGGCGGACACGAAGAAACCTTTGTCGCCCGCGTTAGGTGAATTCCATCAGAGGCATACGCCAAGTGTCCCGGTGATCATGTTACACCTTGCTGGTTTACCACTCCGCATGCACTGACGTGGGTTAGTCCGCGCACGAATAAAAAGAAGGTGTTTTGCCTGACGGCCGCGTGACGCGCCGTTCGGCCATGACAACACAGCGCCAGCCGGTCCTGTCTCGAAGATGGGTCCAGATATGGTCGCCCTGCAGGATGCCGAGAGGATAAGGGGAAAACCACTACGGCGTTGCTTGCTGTCGTTGCGTGCGCGCCGTCGGCGCCACTGGTCCAGAAGTGTTCCTCCATGTCCCAGAGAACGCCCTGTTCATGTGGAGAAAGCGTGCTGGATTTGTGCGCTGCATGTGCCGGTCTTCGCGCGGTCTCGCTTGAGGCGGTCATTCGCCTGACCCCGACCCGACAACCATGACCATCTGAAACAGGATGAAGAAAATCGCAAGCACTGTCCAGATCGCGCCGCTTGTTCCCGGCCTACCGTCGGCCACCGTCGAGGCAGCGCTCTGCAAGACACCTGACGTCTGGGCTTCGGGAAGCAGCTGGCTCAGGTCTCGTGCGACTCTGCCGTGGTCGCTGGCGAGCGCAGGAACGTCCCGAAATCGGGCAAGCAGTACCCCCAATCGCGCTCGCGCGGCTTCGCGTCCCAGCCCGACCAGTCCAGCAGTTTCTTTCCATGGATCGAGGCCGAGCCGCGCCAGTGTGGAAAGGACAGTCACGGCATAGCCGTTTCGATCCTCGCCGACGGACGCGTAGAGGAACCGGGCAAACTCCGGCGGGTGCGGGTCGAGAACATTGCGATCAGCCATTGTCATTCCATTCATTGGTTGCAGGAACGCAGATCGCCCCTGTTTCCCAAAGGATACGCGCAGGTCGGTCTCGTCGCGCTTACACAGGTCAGTGCGGGCGACTGCCCCAGGGAGGCCGCACTTGGTTCGGTGCTCGGGACTAACTTGTGTCAGTGCCAGTCGGATGCTCCTGAATTACAACAGAAGAAGTCGTTCGACTGGGAAAGCTCGGAATCCAATAGGGCATGAACCGTGGCGAACGAAGATCTGCCAAGATCGTGTAGGCTTGAGGGTGACTTTCCTGCACCTTTTCTGCCTGGCCAATTTTCCGGACGAACCTCCGGCTAGGGACTACGAAGTCCTGATTCAGGAGGAACTTCTCCGCGGGCAAGGTTTCGAAAACGGTGCCTGCTGGCCCTGATCGCCGACATGGCTTGTACCGGGCCGTGGTTCGTCGACCACCTGCGAGAACGGTTCGTTGAGCCGATGAGATTGACCCAGCGCTAACACGGCCACCGCGAAACCAATGATTATGCGGCAGAATTCACTCGCGCTGTGATGCTTCTCGGAGATGCGCGCGCGCCCCACGCGAAGGAGCCAGAAATGACCGTCAAGCAACCCGTGTCGCTGAAAAGTAGAGGAGCAAAGGATTCTTCCATGAACCGACCAGCGCGGCGCGGTGGGGTCCAGGTGCGCAAAAGAAGCGGCATCTGGGAAGTGCAGGTCAATGGCAAGCTCCGCTGCGACTACCACCAGAAGGAACATGCTCTTGCCGCTGCGGCCCTGCACAGGCTGTCGCCCCGATGACCGGTAGCTCTCAACTGACAGTCCCGCAGGACTTCGCGATCCAGGTGGCCGAGAACGAAGGCATGCCGACGAGACCGAATTCCAAGGGATCCCCGCCACCGCCCGCGCCAACTCGACGGCTGACCGGAACGCTCACGCTTGGGCCATCGAACACGCGTGGGGCAACCGGCGGACTCTGGTCCGTCAAGGAGAAAGCGGCGATGAGACATCCGCTGGCGAGGCTGATCGCGAGGACGGCAGTTATAGCGGGTCTGATCGCGTCCTTCGCCTTCCCCGTCCGTGCGGAGGATGGCACTGACCCGATGCCTAGGACGCTCATCCTTGCAAGATGATCATGACATGACCAGGCGCGGCCGTGTGTCCGGCATGCGGGTCAGCATCGGGTGCCGTCTGCGATACGGCTTCCCGCAACCGACGCCGCTGATCGCGCTGCTGAACGTGCACTACTCGCGCTTCGACGATCTGGAGCGTGCCGACTATCTCGTGACGTCGCCGAGAGTGCCTATTGAAAGCTACCGGGATGGCTTCGGCAACTGGTGTACGCGTCTCGTGGCTCCGGCGGGCGACTTCTGCCTGTCGACGGATGGCATCTTCCGCGACACGGGCCAGCCCGATCTCTCCATTCCCGACGCGCGGCAGCACGCGGTTCAGGATCTGCCGTTCGAGACCCTCGTGTTTCTGCAGGGAAGCCGGTATTGCGATACCGACCTTCTGTCGGAGGAGGCGTGGCGCCTGTTCGAGATCACGGACCCCGGATGGTCACGCGTGCAGGCGATCTGCGAATTCGTGCACGGACATGTCCGCTTCGACTACATGCAGGCGAAGGCGACGCGCACCGCATCGCAGACCATGGCCGAGCGACAGGGTGTCTGCCGCGACTTCGCCCATCTCGCCATCGCCCTGTGTCGTTGCATGAACATTCCGGCCCGCTACTGCACCGGATATCTGAGCGATATCGGTGAGCCTTTGCCTCATCCGCCTGGAGACTTCGCCGCGTGGATGGAGGTGTTCCTTGCCGGAGAATGGCACATGGTCGATCCACGAAACAACAAGCCGCGGTTTGCGAGAATACTGATCGCGCGGGGCCGCGATGCCGCTGATGTCCCTCTGACCCAGACATTTGGTCAGAACACTTTGACGGAATTCAAGGTCTGGACGGATGAATTGGCCTGACTCACCTTGGCTTCCTCTTCGATGCGCCATCGTAAACGGGGTCGCCAATCCCCACATAGTTAGTACTGGCGCCAAGCATCCCAGTCCGACACGGACGAGGAGCTGGCGTCGGCCAATCAAAGGATCGACGATATGTCCTTCAAGGACCTCACAGCCAGGGCTGCGGCCGCGATGAAGCCAAAGCCTGCGGAGACCGCGAAGGCCCCTGCCAAGGAGACCGAGGCCAAGGCAACTGGCAAGGAAGCCCCCGCGAAGTCCAAGGCATCTTGAGACGGACGCAGGTTACGCGCCTCATTCCTGCGAGGGTCGCGGACCATTCACAGCAACAAGGGAAAGAAACGCGCGAATGGAAGATCTGACGAGCAAGACCGTGGCGGTTTTTTCCCGCCCCTTCAGCGTGCCAGGCTTTGACGAGACGCTCCCGGCGGGTGAGTACGATATCGAAACGGAGATCTCTTCCCCCCCTGATCAACGGAATCCCGCAGCCTGGAAAGCCTCCGTCCTGGTGAAACTTCATTCCCAGGCATCGCATCCGGGGCTTGCGAGGACGCTTACCGTTTCCCTTGCCGATCTGGACCAAGCACGCGCCAGGGACAAGCTGACGGGCAGGGAGTTGGCCGACGTGTTCCTAGAAGAAATGCTGGCTGATCCGATGGTACGCCTCGTGATGGAGGCCGACGGGGTCTCTGCAGCACATCTGCGGCATCTCTACTCGGGGCACGGGATGCCCGATCCCATTCTGAATGTGCCGGCGTCGAAGACGACCACCCAAAAGACGCGGGATGATGCGTCGATCCGGGCCGCCGAAAACGAAGGCATGCCTTCAAGACCGGAATTACCGTCGCCCTCGCGCACCCGCCACTTAGCGGGACAGACTTGATGGCGAACAAGACCATGGCCGAAGGTGCCACGCCAGACATCTTGATCGCAAGGGTCTCGGGCGACGTTCCGCAGGAACGCCAATGCCTGAGCTGCGAAACTGGGTTCTGGAGCAAAGGTTTCGGAGAGCGGATTTGTAGACGCTGCAAGGGGTTGAACGCCTGGCGAAACGCCTTGCCTGTCAGCCCCGGCGCATCACGCCGTCGCTGATCCACATCGACGTGCGTGCAGTCTTCCTCGAACCACACTGGACCCCCAAATTTTGGCCTGCCTCGACATCCTTCACACCACAACCTACCGATACCGTCATGCGGTCTCTCTAGGACCGCACAGATTGATGCTGCGTCCCCGCGAAACGCGGGAATTGCGTCTTTTCTCCCACGAGATCTCCATAACCCCGACGGCCACCGTATCCTGGGCGCATGATGTGGCCGGCAACGCGATCGCCACCGCAATCTTTGACGGTCCGACAGACCATCTGGTGATCGAAAGTCGCGCCACCGTGGAACTGACCGCGCTAGCTTGGCCGGTCTTTGCCATCTCCGCTTCTGCCATCGAGTACCCGTTCCTCTATTCAGCCGACGAATGGACGGATCTGGGCGCGCTGACGGCTCCGCAATACGCCGACCCCGACGGCCGATTTGCCCGATGGGTCGAGGGCTTCGTCATGGGGCACCGAACAGACACGCTGTCTCTGCTGAAGGACATCAGCAACGGTGTGGTTTCGCAGATTTCTTATCAGGTACGTGAGACGGAAGGCACCCAGACGCCGATCGAGACGCTCGAACGGAAATGGGGCTCGTGCCGCGATTTCGCGGTCCTGCTCACAGAGGCAGCTCGCTGTCTTGGCCTGGGAGCCCGTATCGTTTCGGGCTATCTGTCCGATCCAGAAGACAGCCTTATCGGCTCCGCAGGTACCGGGTCCACCCATGCCTGGGTCGAAATATACCTGCCCGGCGCAGGGTGGATCGCCTTCGACCCCACCAACCGGAGCGTCGGGTCGCAGAACTTGATACCGGTCGCAGTCGGTCGCGGCATCCACCAGGTCGTACCTGCCTCGGGGAGTTTTTCGGGAGGTTCCAACGCCCTTTTTGACTTTTCAGTTCAGGTCTCCGTTCGCAGCAGAACAAGGCAAAACACTTTGCCGATGGAGGAGTGGACAAACATTCTTACGAAATCCGAGCTGTAACAATTGAGGATGTGCAAATCGTGTGCAGTTCCAACTGAAGGATCGCAAAGCGAAATGAACCAGACCTTGGCGTAAGAGCAGCGAAATGGTTGGCTTGGTGAGCTGGACCGCAGCGCCGCCTAGCGTCGATGATTGACTGGTCAGGCCCGTCACCGTCGCCCAAGCCGTCCCAGTCTCGCCAGCTGCGCTAGCATCTTTGACCCCGAGTCTGCGGACTCTGTGCCGCCTGCGGAACCCGTCTGCCCCATGCCTTGTCTCACGGGCATCTGCTGGACGCCAAAGAACTGGCGCGCTCGGAGGGCCGCGTATTCTGCGCCGCTTGCGCCTCCTATTAGGTAGCGGTTGTAGGCCTGCTGGCTGCCCATGGCGGCGCGGGCGAAACTGTATCCGCCACCGAGGCCGCCGGAGAGGGCAGGCATCATGATGTTTCCCGAGATCGTACGGACGATGAAGGGCGTGGCGATGATAAAGCCCTTGGCCATGAGCACCATCATGAAGAAGGGGATGAGTGCGCCGATGTTTGAGGCCCCTTCGGGATCGCCTAGTTCACCAATAAGCGCGGAGGAAACGCCTGTGATCGTTGCGAACACGCCTGCGACGACGATGGGGTAAAGCGCAAAGGAAATCAGCGCGGATAACCAGCGCGCGAAATAATCCTTGGTGACCTCGAAGAGGGTCAGGAAAATCATCACCGGGGCGATCCCGATCAGGAGCGCGATCATCAGCCGAGAGGCCACCAAGATGAAGGCGGCAAGCCCGCCGAGGATTGAGAGCAGAAGCACACCGACGATGTCGAGCATGGCGCCAGCCATCCAGTTCAGCTCGGACCCGGCAGCGTTCAGATAGTCGCCCAGCTCCGCGATCAGCCGGTCGAATTCTTCGGCGAAAGTTCCAGAAGGCCCCGGACTGCCGCCGCCGACGGAGGCTACCAGCGCACCCGCGATACTGTCGATCCCATAGAGAATGGCTGACGAGAACGCGTTGAACTGCATCCAATTGGTCGCGAATATCCCGATGAGCCCGATCTTGACCGCGAGCCAGAAGGCTGTGTGCCCATCCATGGCCCGATATTGATAGATCATGTTGATGCCGACGAGGATCACCACCAGCGTTGTCCCCAAAACCAAGAGCGTGCCGACCGTTGCCGCAACCGCACCAAACTGGGTCTCAGCGGCGGTGTCGAGATAGGCTTGGGAGGTTTCAACGAAGTAGGTGACGACACTCATCGCGGCGCTGCCTTACCAATTGCCTGCGGCGTCGCAGATTGCCTTCGCTGCAGGGCGGGCGGCATTGGCGCGGCGGTTGTAGCCATCCGAGGCTTCGAGCATTTCCCATCGTTCGTCGCTCGCGTAGCTCTCCCGAAACACGGCCTCGGCCGCGTCCCAGGACGGGAACCGAGTCGCGCAGTCGCAGTTGCCGATCTCGACGACCCGCTCGAGGTTCTGGGCGCGATAGATGTCCTGAACCAGAACCCGCTGATAGGCTTGGCGGAGCGGAATTTCCTGCATCCAGACGGGCTCGGCGGGCCGGTCCGGACAGAGGTCAAAGCTGCGATCGAGGGTTGGCACTAGGTTGCGCTCGGCAACGGCGAAGGCGGGCGTCAGACTTAGGGCCAGCGCGGCCAAGGTGAGGTGCTGCGCCTGCCTCATGCCGTGGCTCCAGCGGGTGTAATTTCGCGTTTCAGGAAAACGGTGTGCCCGATATTGGCGAATTCCGAAGTGCTGATCGAAACGACCTCCCACCCGTCTGCGTCCTTCTCGTTCAGGCTGGCCTGCATATCGGAGAGGCGGGTCTTGCGGGTCATGGGAAAGGACAGGATATTGTATTCAAACGTCTTCATGGGGAAATTCCAATCTCAGTTGCGCCGGGCAGGTAGAACTCGGTGATGCCGCGTTTGCCGTCATGGCGACCGGCCTGGATGATCACATCGATGGAGTTCTCGATGTACTGGATCATGTCGGCATAGGTCATCGGGATTTCGGTCTTGAGTGCCGCGATCGCGAGCCGCTGCACGGCGAGTTGCGGGGTTTCGGCATGTAGCGTGGTCATCGAGCCGCCATGGCCGGTGTTGATGGCTTCCAGAAAGGTCATGGCCTCCTTGCCGCGCACCTCGCCCAGGATGATCCGGTCGGGGCGCATGCGCAGCGTGGCAGTGAGAAGCACATCGGCGGATTGGAATTCCGCGTCGCGATTGGCGATGAGGGTCACGGCATTTGGCTGGGTCGGCAGAAGCTCGGCCGCTTCTTCGATGGTCACGATGCGTTCCTCGGATGGCACATGAGAGAGGATTTTGCGTGCGGCCACGGTCTTGCCGGTGGAGGTGCCGCCCGAGACGATCATGTTGAGTTTGTTCTCGACGCAGAAGGCAAGCGCATCATCGATCAAACTCGCGGCCACCACGGCGCGCAAGGCGCGCTTCTTTTCCACGCGCAGGTCTTCGAGTTTGCGCTCCTGTCCGTAGAGAAAGTCGAGCGCGATGCCCTCGAGCGGCAGGCTCGAGAAGAACCGCAGGCTGATCGACATGGCCGAGAGCACGGCGGGCGGGGTGATGACCTGTGCGCGGATCGGGCGCCCCTTATAGGTGATCGAGACCGAGACGATGGGGCGATCCTTGCTCATCGTCGTGTTGGCGGAGGAGGCGATCTGGTTGCCGAGATCCCGGACCTGAACGGCCGTGAGCCTCTGGTCCAACGCCCGCATGAAATGATCGCCCTGGAATTCGCCCCAGCAGCTTCCATCGGGATTGATGCAGATCTCGATGACATCATCGCGGGCGGCGGCATCGATTCGGTCGAGTGAGGTCTGGAGATAGCTCAGCGACATGGGCTCAGAAGATCTCCAGATCGCGATCGATCATTACGGTGACGCGCGCACCCTGGTCGACATAGATAACGGGTCCGATGGAGAGGTAATCGCCGATCACAGAGTCGGTGGCATCGGCCAGATCATCGCCGACGTCTTCGAGGACATCAGATGTCGCATCATCATCGGCGTTGGAGGCCGCGACACTTGGTGCTGCAGAGATCAGCGAAATCAATGCCGCGGACCCGAAGCGTTCGGCAAAGCGTGTGTCCACAAAGCCGGTGACACCGGAGCGGCCCAATTCATCGCCCCCGAAGGAGCTGATCTGGACGGTCTGATTGTCAGGCAGGATGATCCGGTCCCAGGCGATGGTAACGCGGCGCTGCGCGATATCGACGCCAGCGCGGTAGCGCCCGATGAGGCGGGATCCGCGCGGGATCAAGAGGCGCGCGCCATCGACGCTGTAGACATCCTCGGACACCACGGCACGGGTCTGGCCGGGCAGGGAGCTGTCGAGGGCGGTTTCCATGACGGCCTGGATCATGGTGCCCTGCACGATGGTGTTGGAGGGATTGGCGATCACCTCTGCCTGCGTCACGGTGGAGGGCAACGCCCCGTTCAGCACGAAATCCGTCACCTCGCCGAAGGTGCGTTCGGTCAGAGCCGTTTCATTCGCTCCGGAGGCACCGCCAAACGCGATGGTGGGCGAGGTGATGCGCCGCTCCTGGAAGGCGCGTTCCTCCGCTGCGCGGCGTTCGAGCTCGGCCATACGCCGGGCTTCTTCCTCGCGGCGCAGTCGCTCTTGCTCGCGTGCGCGCAGCTCATCTTCCGTGGGGCCCGTTGGGGCGGGTTGCGGTCGGGTGGCCTCGAGTTGGGCCAGTTCCAGATCCATGCGGAGTTGCTCAAGGCTGCGATCCCGGGCCGTCAGTTCGTCCTGGAAACGTTGCTGTGCGGCTTCCGAGGCGGCTTGCAGCGCCGCGATCTGAGCGGTCAGCGCGTCGATCGCCTCTGCGGCGGCGGTGTCTTCCTCGACGACCGGTTCGGGGGCGTTGCGCAATTCCTCGATCTGGGCCTGCAGGGCGGTGATCTGCGCCAGAAGCTCGGCATTGGGCTCGACCGGATCGGGTGCGACGAACACGACCTCGGGCTCGGGCGGGGGCAAGGTCTCGAGGGCACCAAAGCCGTCCCCCTCGTTTTGAAACACGTCTGGCGTAGCTGTGGGGAGGGCTTCTTCTTCCTCGGGCTGGGAGAGGAGATAGAGCAGCGCTCCGCCCGCGCCGATCACGAGGACGACGACCAAAGCGAGTAGGGGAGAGCGCCGAGGGGCGGGGGGTGAGCCCGCACCTTTACCTTGTTCAAGGGCGGCGAGGCGTTTTTCGAGGTCTGCGTTTCCGGTTTCGCTCATGAGCCTACCCCCGCAGGCGGCGTTGCTTCAATGCAGACCACCTCTTCGCCAAGTCGCAGGACCCATTGGCGGTTCACGCCGCTGACGCGGATCACGCCGTCTTCAGGGGTTTGCGTGTTGACCGTGCGCTCGCGGCCGCCCGCGTAGCGGAAGATCGCGGGCACAGGCGCGTTTCTTGGAAACGCGAAATAAGTAAAGGTCCCGTCATCCCAGATGCGGGTCGGGGTGAATTCGGTGCGTGCGCTGGCGCCGTAATTGTAGTTCGGCGCTTGTGCCGCGATGGCCCGGGTCGGGCGCGCAGCGTCGTCAGGGTAGCGGAACTGCACCACGTAGAAGGTCGAACTGCGGACCTCCTGGACGTTGAAGTAGTAGCTCCGGCGGTTCGTATATACTGTCACATTGGTATGCACCCCGCGCGCCACAGGCTTGATCGCGAAGGCCTGACCGCCCGGGACGCCGTCGATCTCGAAGCCCTCGGTGTCTCCAGCGATTATCGAGCGGATGCTTTCACCCTCGCCGAACTCGATGGTGGTCACATGGGTGAGCGACACGCTGAGACGGTAGACCTGACCCTCCTGGTAGGTGGCCAAGCGCACCCGGCTGTCGTTGGGACCGCCACGCGGGATGGCTTCGGCAGAGGCGAGGCCGGGCAACAGGGCAATGACAAAAATAAGCGATCTTATAAACAACAATGTCAGTTCTCCAATCTGTCGGAACGGATGGAATATTCGAGGACGGTGAAGCCGAATGGATTGGTCCAGACCTCATCGATGGAGCGGCGGGTCTCGGGGCGGAACTCGAAGAGAAGCGTCGCAGTGAAGAGGCCGGTCTGGACTCCGTTAATGGACGTCAGGCGCTTGCGCAGGCGGACCGTCGCGCGGTTGGTTCCGATCCGGTTGATGCTGAGGATTTCCACGTCGAGTCGGGCATTGGGGCCATAGACCGTCGGCGGATAGTTCTCATTTGCGCTGTTCCAGATCTGGCGCAGCCCACTTTCGGCGGCCCCGTCCGAGCGGCGCAGGACGCTGCGGATGCGCAGATCGTTATCGAGCTGGTTGTAGACTTCGCGGTCAGTCACATAGCGGAATACTTCCGCCTCGATGATCGCCTGGTTCGCGGTCACCGAGGAAGCGCCCACCGAGGCTTCGGGGAGTGCAAAACCAGTGGCAGGATCATAGGGGACAACGACAGGCGGGGGATCGACATCGAGGATCGCGACTGCTGCTGCGCTCAGGCAGCCGATAATGCCGAAGACGAGGCCCGTCAGTCCAAGGCGCTGCCAGAGCCGTTCGCGGCGCAATGCGCCGTAGACCAGTTCTTCCTCGATGATTTCTTGTTCAGTCGCCACCATTCATGCCCCCGCGATTACTCGGCCCGCAGGTCCGGCAAGGTGAAATCCATGAACCGCTGCTCTTCGGCGATGGTGGCGGCATCGATCACGCCGCCCGTGCCATCGCCCACGGTCTGGATGG
This sequence comes from Pseudohalocynthiibacter aestuariivivens, assembly GCF_011040495.1. GTDB lineage: Bacteria > Pseudomonadota > Alphaproteobacteria > Rhodobacterales > Rhodobacteraceae > Roseovarius > Roseovarius pelagicus. The sequence continues at coordinate 84,531 of NZ_CP049039.1, forward strand.
CTTCGAGCTGCCACATGGCGACCAGCGCAATGGCGAGCTCCGCGGTCACGCGCGTGTTAAGATCGATGCTTTCCTTGAGTTCGTCCATGTCGTCGATAAGCCCCACAAGGCGGTCGACCCGCTCGAGCGATTGGCCGGCATCTTCATAGCTGTTCTGGGCGGCGGCTGAGACGAGCGCGCCGGTTGTTGCCTGCGTCGCCACGCGGTTGGCTCCGGGATTTCCGCTCGTGGCCATTTCCGAGAGGGTGTCCTCGTCAAAGCCGAGGTCGGCCAGAACGCGGTCCATCTGGGTTTCGATCTCGCCTGCGCCAGAACCGGACAGGCCGGAGAAATCCCCCGTCTTGATCGCCTCAATCGTGGCGAGGATGTCGCCGAACTCCTGGTCGAGCAGGCCATTGAGTTCATCTTCCATCTCGGTGCGGATGATCTCGGGCAGTTCGGCAAGGCGGGTCAGCGCCTCGTAGGTTCTTTGCAGCTCCGCGAGTTGGTCCGTGAGTGTGGCAAGCTGTTCGCGGAGCTGCGTCAGCTGCTCGTTTTGCAGGATCTCGTCTTCGATCATCTGCCGGAGCTGCTGGATGTTTTGCGCGATGTTCTGGGTATCGACGACGGGCACGCCTTGTGCTGCGACAGGGGGTAGGGCGCTGAACTGCAAGCCAATGCCAAGCGTTGTGACCAAAGCTGTCCTCAAGAGCAGATGTCCCATCATTCAATCTCCCTGATCGTAAAATCCATGAACGCGCCTTCGGCCATGCGGGCGCTGGCCTGGGCCAGATCCTCGGCAGAAAGCACGCGGGTGCGGGCCGCCTGAAGCCGGATGTGTGCAGCGACGAGGCGCACGAGTTCGGCGCGGGCATAGGTGTTGAGTGCGATGCTTTCCTGCACGTCTTCAGTTTCGGAAATCCGTTCGACGATGTCGGAGATGCGCAGGGCGGCTTGGCGGATCGCGGCGGGTGAGTTGCTGCCATAAAAGGCCGCCCCATGACCCGTGAGCGAGAGGTTGGCATTGGCCAGAAGCGCGGGGTCGATCGTGCCAAGCGCTTCGATCCCGCCGATACGGCTCAGATAGAGATTGTAGCGTTCAGGGATGACCGACACGTAGTGCTGGGTCTCGCGGAAGGGTGGCACGCCGCCATACTCAAAAACCCGGCCGGGTCCGGCGTTATAGGCTGCGAGGGCGTTGATGATGTTGCCATCGAATGTGTTGAGCTGGGTCGCGAGATAGCGCGCGCCGCCATGCACCTGCAGGTAGGGGCTATCATAGTATTCCGGGTTGATGCCGAGATCGCTGGCCGTGCCCGGCATGATCTGGGTGAGACCATAGGCACCGACGGGAGACCGTGCCCCAATCGTAAACCGGCTTTCCTGCCAGATGAGCGCTTGCAGCAACGCGCGCCATTGGACGGGGGAGAGACCCGCGCGGCCAACACCGGCAAAGCCGCTGGTCTCCTGAGCCACGCGGATGATGAGCTGCTCGATGGTCTCAGATGCGTCCCCGAACATCTGCGCACCGCCTGGATTGGGATCGATCTCGCCCGTGCCATAGACGGCTTCCACCGAGCGGTCGGGATCCCCGCTGCCGCTTTCCATCCCCGAGACCATCGCCGGCAGGCCCTGACCGCCGAAGCTGGTCTGGGCATCGAGGATGCGTCGGAGGGTTTCAAGCTGCTCCCGTTCGATCTCGGCGATGAGTTCGCGCACTGCAAGCTTGTCCGCCTGAAGGGCCAAGTCTGCCTCGCGATCGCCGGTCTCGACGATGTCACGCGCGGTCAGCCCACTGTCATTGGTCGGCACGCCTTGAGACAAGGCGAGACCGGGCAGCAGGCAAAACGCCAGAATATGAGGCAGTTTAGACTTCAATGTCGCCCTCCGGCGCATCTAGAGGCGTGAAGTTGCAATCAGGCGCGAGAGGGGCTGTCGAGGCCAGGAAGGTGAAGCAGTTCACCTGCGGCTCCCGATACTGGGTGCAGGAGGCCAGCGCGCCGAGCGCAGCCAAAGCGACAAGTTTGGCGTTTTGAGATTGTCTTGAATCGTTTGTTCGCTGCCTCTCGCTACGCTCGAACGCGAAAAACAATGCAAGATTTTTTGGTGAAATCTCAAAACGCCATAAACGGATCATGAAAGCCTCCAAAAATCTGGGCGGTCGCGGTAGTCGGCACCGACGAGCGCCTCACCTTTCTCCATGCCGCCGAGGATGGTGAGATTGGGACCAAGGGCGCTCAGATCGGCATCGACGACGATCGAGCCCTGATCGTCGCGGATCAGTGCGAGGCGGCTGTTGCTGCCCGTGTTGAGAAGGACGTCGAGCTCCTTCTCCGTGAGGTTCAGCATGGCGTAGTCCGAGGCATTGGCGCGGATATTGGGCAGCAGGATCTGCGTCGGAACGGCTTCGACGATGGTCTTGCCGGTCCGGGTGCGCTCAAGCTGGCTGGCATATTGCGTCATCATCACCGCGACGGTGTTCTGCTTGCGCGCAGTTACGAGCCAGTTCGACAACCGTTCGGCGAAATATGCGTTGTCGAGCGCCTTCCAGGCCTCGTCGATCACGATGATGGTGGGGCGGCGATCCTCGATCTCGCGCTCGACCCGGCGGAAGAGATAGGAGAGGACCGCCATCCGTTCCTTGTCGGCCTCGCTGTCGAGAATGCCGGTCAGATCGAAGCCCACCACATCGCCCTTGAGCGAGAACGTATCCTCGAGGCTCTGGCCGAAGATCCAGCCATAGCGGCCGTCTTCGGTCCACTCGAGTAGGCGCTGGTGCAGATCGCCGCCATCATCGGTGGACACAAAAAGCGATGCGAAATCCCGCCAGTTCCGCAGGGCCGGATTGGAGGCCTGCGCGTTCTGGCGCACCACTTCCTGGATGCGGTTGGTCTGTGCGGGCGTCAGGGGCTTGTCAGCGCGGTAAAGAAGCGTAGCAAGCCAGTCCGAGAGCCAGGCGGTGCCGCGCGCATCGGTCTCGGTCCAGAGCGGGTTGAGGCCCGTGGGCTGACCGGCGTTCAGGGACGCGTAGCGCCCGCCATTGGCGCGCACCGCCATCTCCATGCCAAGACGGTAATCGAAGACGAAGACCCGGGCGCCCGCGCGACGGGCCTGGGTCATCAGAAAGGCCGACAGCACCGATTTGCCGGACCCGGGCCGCCCCATGATCAGGGTATGGCCGCTGGTCGGTTCTTTGTCGGGCGATCCCTGCTCGTGATAGGAAAACCGGTAGGCGCTCTGCTCCGGCGTGGGCAAATAAGTGACGACCCGGCCCCATGGGGTTTTCGCGGCGGGTTTGCCGAGCTGTGTCCGGTGAAAGGCCGCAAAATCCGCGAAGTTGCGATTGGTGACGGCGCTGGCGCGCACGCGCTTGGGCTGGTTGCCGGGATGCTGGCTGAGGTAATGCGCCTTGGCCGCGACCCGCTCACCGATCATCTTCACGCCTTCAGTCGCGGCGGCGTTCACGATTTCGGCGCTGAGCGTCTGCAGCTCATCCAGCGTTTCGCAGAAGAGCGTCACGACCATATGGTGTTCGCCGAAGCTTTGGCGCTTGGCCTCGAGATCATCGGCGGCGATATCGAGGGCTTCCAGGAGCGAGAGGGCCGCGTCCTGGCTGGCCTGCATCTGGCGCTTTTGCCGTTTGATGCGGCCCGCCATGAGGTTGGAATTGATCGGCGTGAAGGAATGCGTGACGATCATGTCGACCGGCAGGTTCAGCATGTCGAACATGGTGCAGGAGGTGCCTTCCGAGTATTCCCCGATGGTGAAACTCTTGCCGTAGCGATGCCCCACGACGCCTTCCGAGAGCTCGAAATGATCGCCATGAAACGTCACGCGGGTATTGGCGACGTTGACGGACAAAAAGCCGTAGGTGTTTGCAGGGTAGAGCGGCAGCTCGGTGCCCGTGTTCAGCGCGCCCAGAAACCCCACCAATTCCCCCGATGCAGCCGACAGCAGGCGCGGTTTGAGCTCTGCGAGGCCGGACAGGAAGACGTTCACGGCCTCGCCCAGGCGCTGCAGGCGTTTGCGGTTCTCCTCTCTCAGCCGGTCCGGCGCGCTGCGGCTGAGGAACGGCAGGAGGCTTTTGGGGGGTGGGCGGTGAATGACGGTGAGCGTCAGCGTCTTGTCGCGCAGTCCACTGGTTGCGAGCTTGGCGCGCCAGCGCCGGTCGACCTCGCCTACGAAGCCGTCCTCACGAATTGGGTCCAGATCAGGTTTAATGGCTTTGGAGACCTTGTGGACGTAATAGCTGAATTCCGGCCCGAGCTGCGCGACGATACGGGCAAACAGTGCCGTCACCTTGTCGAGATAGGCATCGTCGGTCGTGTAGCTGTTGATCCCCTCGAGTCGGATGCACCGGAAGAGCTCGTTCACCCGTGTCCGCACGGTCTGGTCGTCAACGAGACTCACATAGGGCAGCATATGCGCGAGGCGGGTCTCGCGCGCATACCAGTCCGGGGTCATCGTGCGGGGATCAAGCATATCGTCACGGGGCATAGCTGTCCCCGCCATGGATGCTGCGGTTTCGCGTCGGCGGTGTCTCCTGCAGCGCGGTCATCATCACGTCGATAAAACGCGGGTCCCAATCCGCGGCCTTCCACAGCACCGGATAGAGAAGGGCGGCCACGCCCAGCACCGCGATGTGCTGGACCCAGACGAACAAGAGCACCGAACCGAAGAGCCAGACCATCGCATACATGATGGGCAGGCCCAGTAGCTTGGGCGGGCGCACGAGGCCGAGGAAGAGAGGCGCGCGCTCAGCCACCGGCAAAGACCGCGGCAACGATGGTGGGGGCGGCCGCAACACCGGCGATGCCCACGAGGACCCAAAGCGCCTGGCGCAGGTCGATGATGTTGAAGAACCAACTCAAGAAAACGCCGAGGACCGCGAGTGTGGCGATGACCACACCAAGAGGTCCGGTCAGCGCATCGACAATGCCCTGCAACAAGCTCTGGATCGGGGAGAGATCGATGCTCTGTGCAAGGGCGGGCTCGGCAATGAACAGGAATAGCGCCAGCGAGGCTACAAAGAGGTTTGAAATCTGTTTCATGAATTTGATCCTTCCAATCGGGCCACGACGGCCATGACGCGGGCCACGTGGTTCTGGGTTTCTCGGTAGGGGGGAACGCCGCCATACTGGCGGACCGCATCGGGTCCGGCGTTGTAGGCAGCCAGCGCCAGGTGCGGATCGCCGAACGTCTCCAGCATCATCGCGAGGTAGCGGGCGGAGCCGTCGAGGTTCTGCAGCGGATCACGCGGGTCGACGCCCAGATCACGCGCCGTCGCTGGCATCAATTGACCAAGGCCAATGGCACCTGCACTTGAAATCGCATCCTGCCGGTAGGCGCTCTCAACCTCGATATTGGCTCGATAGAGAGCCAGCCAATCCGTCACGGAAAGCCCCGCGCGACACAGGCCGGGATGGCCGGCATAGCGCAAGGCCGTGGTCTGAATCCCGGAGAGGACATCGGCGCGGGGCAGGGGAGTCGGGCGGGCAAGGGCCGCGACTTGGACGCCCTCTTGCTCGGCCTCTACCTCGCCGAAGATCGCGATCCCATCGGAGGCCGAACCCTGACCAATCCCGTCATTGTAGTTTCGAGCAAAGCTGCTTTGGGAGCGTGACGGGATCAGGGAGCCGTCGCTCTCCATGACCAGGACCATCTGGGCAGAGGCAGAGCCCGTAAGGAACCAAGCAAGGAGAAGGCTACTTGCTGCCGCCCTTGTCGGTCGCAGCCAGTTTGTGTGTCGTCCGCTGGCCTTCTTCGAGCGGGACATCGGCATGGGAGAAGCCGATACCGATGAGGAAGGAAACCACGCCCGTGATGGTCTTGAATTCGCGGATCTTGATGTCGTTATAGGTCGTCCGGGTGCGGGCAGTGACCAGCAACTTTTCCACGCCAACGTCAGAGACGACGCGCATGATCCAGACCCCGTAATAACTCGGGCCCTTCTTGTGTGCCGACTCCTGGCACAGGATTTCAGCGCTATAGCCGCTTTCCACGAGTTCGCGGAAACGTGCTTCCGTAACCACATTTGGTGCTTCGATGTCCCCGTTCATGGCCCGGCTCACGCTTTCTCCAAAGACGCAACGCCCGGGCATTCTCACTTGAAGCCCAGAGTTACGATAGTATAATATCAACCGCAAGATGTAATATCACGGTTTAGCTGTAGTTTAGTTACTCAAACATTAGTCATGGCCAGTGCCCACGATCAAGGAGATAACAGGTTTGAGAAACCCAAGGTTGATAGGTCTGCTCCCACTACAATCTATGGCCCTTCTGGTCTGTGTTCCCGAGCCGGGTTTGGCGGAATCCTGCTTCGCGCCGCCCCGTCCCTTCCTGCCAAGCGATTCGCAGGCGGCGCGGGACTATTCGGGCATCATCCGTGGCGATTTCGAAGATTACATCCAGGATATGCAGAGCTACTTCCGCTGCCTCGAGCAGGAGCGTGCCCGTGCCTTCGAGGAAGCGCGCGAAGTCAGTGAAGACTATGGCTGGTTTCTGCAATTGGTAGGGGATTGATGGGCAACTTTGGGAGCATCAAACTTGCAGACCATGGAAACCCGACGCCGATAACATCCTCGAGTATCTACTTTTTAGATAACAGATATCATCAGCTAGCGACGTCACAAAAGGTATGTGACGCGTGGCAAAAACAATCAGAAGCACGGGACATGTGGCACTCTGCCAGGTTTTGGTCGACGCCCGAAACAAGGCGGGCCTCGGTCAGAAAGACTTGGCGGACAGGCTCAGATGCCATCAGTCTCTTATTGCCCGTGTTGAGAGCGGCCAGCGCCGGGTCGACGTCGTCGAATTGGTCGTTCTGGCTCGCGCCATCGGCTTTGACCCGTTCGAGGCTCTGGCGATCGTCGAAGCCGCCACGGAGCCCGACCACAGGATTTGAGCCATTTCATCAATCGAGACCACGGGAGCTGACTTCTCCCAGTGTGAATTCGTTACCGCGAGGAAGAACAGTAACCGATAGTAACGAGGCCCGGCATACGGTTGCAGCAAACGCTTTGGGATTTGAGCTGCCATCCGCAATGCCAAATTGCAGGAAGTCAGTAAAAAGTGAGTGAAGATAAGATCGAAGGCGTCGCGATCGCAAATCTGATTGGGACGGATGAGCGCAGTATTGTCGGCTGGGTGTATCGTTGGAATACGGGGGCTTTGGCGGTGCGGTGGGATATTGACGGCCCGCAGCGGGTTTTAGAGTGCCGACCTGACCTCAGTGACGCTGAAAAGCGAGAAATCGACTTCGGTGGATTGACCCAAATTCCGACGCTCGACAGCTGGCAAGATCAGTTATAACAGGTCGAAGCCAATCGAGGGTATCTTTTCATAAAGCGGTACTCTGGGCAGAGTTGACTCTGAGAGTGTCTGCGGCGAATGACGGTTGAGGGGCAGCCCCAACGGGTCAGTAATTGACCTGCTCAAACCCATAGTTGCCTTCGTAGTCGCGCCAGTCCACGAACACCGAGCGATTATTGATACTTGGGCAGTGCGATCCCCAACCTTCGAGCCCGACATGCGCATGGGGTAGAGCCGTCGGTGCAGTCAATGTCCATGAAAATGCGCCTTGCGTACCGTAGGTGCCGAGGTAGACTAGCGCATAACGCCTGCACTCATCGTTTTCTCCGGCTTCTCGCTGTGAGGCGAAGCGAACATCAAAAACCCGGATGGACCGCACAAAATTGAACTCCGGACCACTGATGTCGATGTCCGCGCGGTCTTGGACGAAGCGAAGGGCAAAATCCTCTAAGACGAGCTGATCTGAGGTTTCGTCAAAGTTCCAAACGGCCGGTTCTGTCATTGCGTCAGGTTCGTGATGGTTTACGGGAAAGGACTGGCTTGGTCGAAATTCATCAGTTTGGAACTGGGCGTCGAAGATCCGGTCTTTTTCGCTCGGCCGACGTTCGATCTCGGAGGACGCCCCCATTGGACAGCGCCAGATCTGCAGCGGCGGTTCCACTGGCCAGGGCGTGATCCGCCGGATGAATTCGGCGCGGGCACGTGAGCAGTGTACAGAGGGCGGCCAGTCACCGGACAGACAGAGGAGGATTGCGCAGTCGATAGGATAGCTCTGCGCTTCTGAGCTTGGAGGCAGCGAAGTCAGAGTCAGAGCAGCCAGCGACGTGCCCACTAGGTTCTTGAACGGTCGAAACATACTCTTAGTCCTTGGCAAGGGGACTCCAGTATACATACAAAACTATACGACCGCAACTCATAGTATATCTATCGCATGCCAATCTTATGTAATAACATTTCATCATTGATCGTCATACAATTCTTCCTTTGTTCATGGGTAAAAATGGTCGAGAATCATTAGGGCGGTACTCGAACGATCCGAGCGTACATTGGTGCAAAGCGCAGCAAAGGTTGGGGTAAGAGCCCAGTCTGTGAATTTTATTTTCTCGCTGCGTGGACTCGCGGCACAGAAAATATCTGTGGCATCGTAAATCACGTTGTCGCAGTGCAGCGGAAAGGCCGACCATTCACACGAACTGCAGCGAGGTAGAGGTGGTCAAGGATCATGTCGCGGGCATTTCCGACTTTCTTGGCGACCCCGCCTATGTCTGGTGTCGCCATATGGTAGTGTCGCAATGTTTCGGATTTCAGTTGCGTTGTCAGGCACGCCGAGACAGCCCGCACACTTTCCCGAGACTCAGTCAGAATTGAAGAGTTGATCAGTTTCGAAAACGCGCAGTACCCGAAATCCGTGATCCTGTGTGCCGTGTATTTATACGTTCGTTGTCCCATTTCGTATCGCGACCTCGAAGAAATCATGGCAGAACGCGGCGTCGATTTGGATCATGCAACGCTCAACCGCTGGGTCGAGAAGTATACGGATACTATTGCTGCTAAAGCGCATCGTCGGAAGCGCTCAAAGGTTTGTTCGTGGCGGGTGGGCGAAACTTATGTGAGGCATTGCCAACTGGAGACCTTTGAGGTGCCCCTAAATTCTTAGACACCTGCCTTGTTCAGTTTGTGCTGTCGGATTTCGAAGTCAACAGGCGACAGCATTCCGTTGTTCGTGTGCTTGCGTTTTGGGTTGTAGAACATCTCGATGTAGTCGAACACAGCCCGCCTTGCGTCTTCGCGGGTTGGATATGTCCGCCGTCTGATGCGCTCCCGCTTCAGCAGCTGAAAGAAGCTCTCGGCGACGGCGTTGTCGTGGCAGTTCCCGCGCCTGCTCATGCTCGGTTCCGGATTGTGCTGGTGGAGGAACGTCTGCCATTCGCGGCTGGTGAACTGCGAGCCTTGATCGGAATGCACCATGACCTTCCCTTCTGGCTTTCGGCGCCAGACGGCCATCAGCAATGCCTGCAAGGCCAAGTCTGTGGTCATGCGGGACTGGGCGGACCAGCCGACAACCCGGCGCGAGAACAGGTCGATGACGACGCACAGATACAGCCAGCCTTCATGGGTCTTGATGTACGTGATGTCGGTCACCCAGACCTGATCGGGGGCAGAAACCTGGAACTGCTGCTCCAGCCTGTTCTCGGCAACGATTGCTGGCTTGCCGCCGTAGCGACCCGGACGGCGTCTGTAACCGATCTGTGCAGCGATCCCGGCCAGAGACGCCAGGCGCGCCACCCGGTTCTCGGAAACCTGTTCGCCCTGATCGCGCAGATCGTCCGTCAGCTTGCGATAGCCATAGACCTTGCCGCTGTCCGTCCAGGCCAGCCGGATCAGGTCTGTCTGGCGCACATCTTCCCGCGCACGGTGGCTTAACGGTTCCTTAAGCCATGCGTAGAAGCCGCTGAAATGAACCCGCAGCACCCGGCACATGGCGCGGATGCCAAACTCTCCGCGATGCGCCCGGATGAAGGCGTACTTCATTGGGACTCGCGCGCGAAGTACACCGTTGCCTTTTTTAGAATGTCGCGCTCCTCAGTGACCCTGGCCAGCTCGCGCTTCAGTCGCCTGTTCTCTGCTTCGTGGTCGATGATGTTCGCTTTGGATGCCGGTTCCCCGAACAGCTTCATCCACTTGTAAAGAGAATGCGTGCTGACGCCCAATCGCCGGGACACCTCCCGAACCGGCTACCCCCGCACCGTGATCTGATGCACCGCATCGCGCTTGAAATCGTCGCTGTAATTGCTTGTCCCCATGTCGGCCTCCTCGCCTCAAAGTTAGCGGGCAAAGCGTCTACAAATCTAGGGGCACCTCAATCCGCCAAGGTGTGATCGATCTGAACGACCTGCAGCGGACGTTCCACATCCAAGGCCCCTGCCCTTGCCTCGAATACTTGCCTGGCCGCCTTCGCTCCTTTCCGCTTCCGCAACACCTCGCGCTGGTCCATCGCGTCAAGACGGGCCTTGATCGTTCGGCGGGTTGGACGGCGAAAACCTCGGGCTCCGCACTCGGTCTGGATCTCTCCCACAATCCGGAGAAAACTAGGCGGCTCAGGCACCAAATAATGCCAGCGTAAAACACGCTCAATGATGGCTTCAACCTCCCGACCTAAGCGCTGTGATCCACGCTTTGGACCACGGCGCTTGGGCAGCAAGGCGCTCGACCGTCCATCGTTTTGTTTCAACCGTCGATAAAATTCCCATACAGAGCTGCGGGAAACACCCATCTCTTCCGCCGCAGCCAACAACCGCGGACCCACATCGTTGCCAGCTCGATCCAACTCTAAAATCGGGCGCAAAATTCTGGCTCTCTCGATTGCGAGTTCAATATCTCCAGGATTCTCCGTTTCCTTCGCCAAGCGCCGCCACCCAAATTACTTATCCACAGAACGAACCGTCCGGGAAATAAAGGCACAGCCCAGAAATAAAAGGCACAACCGCCATCTGATTTAGCTCAATTTTTTAAAGCCAACGTCCGGGAATTAACAGCACAATGACAGCTGGCGATCAACCATGGCGAGGTTGATTACGACGCCTTGATCGAAAGTCGTCCACAAGAGGTCCTGCGCAACCCGGCTGGTGCGTTCCGTCTGTATCGCATCGGAGATGCCGTCAGTGCCCGCAACACCCATGCGGCGATCTATGATGCGCTGCGACTGGTTAAGGATATCTGATGCGTATCGGGATTACCGGCCTCGGAACCATTGCGTCGTCAGTCGTGCGCGGCCTCGTGAATGACGGGCACCAGATCGTCGTTTCCGAACGCAGCATCGCCAACGCATCCGCGTTGTCGCGAACCTTTGGCAATGTAACGGTGGCCAGCAACCAGAGAGGTTCTCGCGCAAAGTGATCTGATCTTTCTGGGGCTTCTGCCAGACGTCGCCTCCGGCGTTTTAAAGACGCTTGAGTTTCGACCTGAACAGCAGGTGATATCGCTGATGGCCGATCTGCCCCTCGACAAGATTGGCAACCTCGTTTCGCCTGCTCTGGCTGTGTGCCACGATACCGTTTCCCACGATCGCGCAGGGCGGGTCCGCGATTATCGTGCAGGGTGATGCGGCACCAGTCGATCGTCTGTTTGCCACCGATACCATGAACATGGCCCATGATGGCCTGCCCGGCAGATATTCAGAATTCTGATACATAATTCATCGAACCGCCAGTGTCAGACGACTAACGCGGAATGCCCTACGATGCCAGAATCGCGTGAAACAGAGGCGACAGGTCGCCGGGTCGCGCGGGATCGAGCATACCTTGATACAATTCCAGATCGCCCACGGTATCCACCTCGATCCAATGGCCTGAAATCAGCGCAGGTCTGACGCGCCAGCCGGCCTCAATCAGGTCATTGAGAAAATCAGTCATGTACATGTTATCCACGTCCGCCCCGGTTTTTTCCGCGGCGGCGTTGGCGGCAGCAAAGACAGTCTTGATTTCGGCGATCTTGTCGGCGCTGATCTTGATCAGTCCCATATATTGCGCATCGATATCAGCCAGCGATTGCGGGCGCTGGCCCACTTCGGTCACCAGCCCGTCTTCGGAAATACGAAACGTTTCGGCGTCGGCCAGAAAATCCTCGGCGCGGGCCGCCCACAGCTTTTGCCATGAGGTATCCGCAGTCAGAACCACATCGCCGGGCACCGAAAACAGTGTCTCTAGCACGCCTTTGTCATAAACGATGTCACCGTAGGCGATCAGAAGGTCCTGCGTCTCATCCATCCATTCAGCGGCACAAAACAGCGAATAGACCATGTTGGTTGTCATGTATTCCGGGTTGACGAAAGTCTTGTAACCAAGCGCCTCCTGATGCTCTTTGCGATATCCGGTCACAATAGCGATGTCTGATTTCGCGATCCCGGCGGCCTGCATCGCCTCAAGCTGATAAACCAGCAGAGGCTTGCCGCCGAGGGCTACCATGGATTTCGGACGGTCGTCGGTGAGCGGGCGCAGGCGGCTGCCCTGCCCTGCGGCCAGGATGATGGTTTTCATGAGTTCACTCTGAAATGGGATTGGATAATGCGGGCATCTTGGGGGTCGTAAGGTGTGTTACGCTCGGGGTGCCACATAATCCCGAGCCACGGAAGGTTGTGATGCGCAAAAGCCTCGACAATACCGTCGGCACTATGTGCCGTGGCATTCAGCCCGGTGCCCATATCGGCATCGACCATGCCCAGCCCGTGATAGCTGTTCACGGTGCTTAGCCCGTAATCGTCGGCGAAGGGGCCGGTAATCGGGTGCATCTGTGCCACATGCCCGCGAACAGGCCGCAACTGGCCCCCGGCATGATGGTTCATGAATTGCATACCGCGGCAAACGCCCAGCACAGGCAGGCCGTTTTGGACCGCATGATCGAGAACCGCCGCCTCGAGCGCGTCACGTTCCGGAGCTTGTCCGATATCGTTGCCGCCGCTCAGGATATAGCCGTCGAGCGCCAGAAGATCGAGATAGGCCGTATTATCCGGGCAAAGCGAGTTGAGCGGCATCGCGAGGATGTCGCATTGCCACAGCAGCTCGGCCCAACGTTGATCCAGCGCATCGCGCCGCTCATCGCGGTCGGGATACGCATCGATCCGCTGAGAGATGCCGATACGTCGCATTAGCTGATCACGCGTATCGTCTTGTTCCGCGGGCTCAGCTCCAGCATGTGGGCGTCTACCAGCGAATTATATATCTTCTCACCGACTCCGATCGCCGCAGGCAGCGCAAACTCTGCCGCCCGGATCGCCATGTGCGAGTTCGCCCCGCCATACATGGTGATCAGTCCAGCGATATTCTGACCGAACAGCCAATCATAGCCGGGATCGGCCATCGGGATCATCACGATGCAGCCCTCCAGCGAAACTGGACCAGCCACTTCTGCGTCCCCCGTACCCAAGGCGACATTTGACGCGCGAACCTCGTTCGTACCGATAAAGTTCGGTTGCCCGTCGCGCAGGCGGAAGATGCTGAAATCGGTCTTGCTGGTGATCAGTTCCGGTAGTTGACAAGCAGCCGAGACACGGGCGGATTTAGCCGCACGCTTGGCAGCCTTTGCCAGCGCCTTGGTCTTTCTCTGTGCCGATACCGGGCCATCCGCCAGATCCATCAATTCGCTCAGATGAAGATGTGACAGTGTCTCGCGTCCAAGGCCGTTCTCCTTGCCCCAGAGCAGGATATCATCCAGCGCGGCCGACAGATAGCGGGTGAAGATGAACTTACTTTTCTCGCGCCCTTCGATAGCCTGCCGCAGGAATGTCTCGATCTGGTCGCCGGAAGCCGCAATGCCAAGCGCCGACACAGCGTCAAAGAACGCCTGCTTTTGCCCGTCCCAGAGACTGATATCATGGTCGTGCGACGGGGCTTGTCCCGATTGTATGACCATCGGGCGCAGGTAATGCTCGGGTGCTTCGGCATAGGCTGGTGACTGAATGTCGTATGTCCCGGGGCGCAGATGCCCGTAGGTGCCAACAAAGCTGTCCCAATCTAGTGCCCCATCAGCCACCCGCGCAGCATCAAGGACAATCTCATGCGAAACCGTGCGGATCGACGCGAGGAATGCCTCGCTGGCTGCCTGACTTAACACACCTTCGGCCACGGCATCGCGCAGCAGGGTGACTGCCACGAATCCGCTGCGTGCCAGATGTGCAAACGGCAGCGTCCCGCGCAGGCGGCATTCCTCCAGCAGGTAGCGGGCGCGGGCCAAACCGGCATGTTCGAATGTGTTTTTAAAGTTGTCGAGCTGGTCGGCCAGCGCTTCGGCCTCGGCCAAATCCAGCGGGGTTCGTGTGATGCCGTTCTGTGTTATCTGCCTGAGACCGTCCTCAAGCGCATTCAGATCGGCCTTGTCGCTGATCCCTTCGCCGGCCAGCGTATCGCGCCAGTGGACCGTCCCAAGGCTCATGCAGGTGGGCAGGATGTCAAACTCGACCTTGTCATGCGACTGTGGCTTGTCCCGCAGACGCCGCAGATAGACATTCGCCAGTTTTTCCTGCAACGCATCGCTCACGTTCGCCGGAATGAACGAGTTAAAGCTGGCGCGGACATCGACGTAGTTCTTGCCGCAGAAATTGACCAGCAAGGGCTGGGGCCGCACATCCTTGTAGCCGTATTCAGCGCGCTGGGTGGCCCAGATATCGTCAGTGATGAGGTAGCGATAAAGGCTCGCAGCCAGATTGCCCGCATTGGTACCGATGATCTCGGCGGGGTTCCAGTCTGGCATGACCCCGTAAATCGGCAGATCACCCTTGACGCGTAGCCTGGGCTGTTGGTGCGCCTTCCATTTTTTCTCGGCACGCCTTGCCATCGACAGGCAAGCTTTGGTCACGCCACCGCCCGATTTTTTCACTGTGATGGGGCGAACCTGAAGAATGTGGATTTGCGTGTCTGCATCAATGGCAAACTCGATATCCAGCGCATCATAGCTCAGCAGCCATTCAATCTCGCGGATGGCGCACAGCAGTTTTTTCAGATGTGGCGAGGGTATCGCGCCGTCCTTGATATCGCGCCGTACAACATAGGTAACACTGTCGCTATCCTTGCCTGCGGTAATGGCGTCGGTTTCAGTACTTTCCGCGTAATTAATGACATAATAGGGCGCGCCGAAATCAAGCGTGCGTGTAAAAGCGACCCCGCTCATCACGACATCCGGCACCATCGGCTGAACCAGAACCTGATCGTCGATCTGCTTGTTCTCATAGGAATCGCAGACTTCGTCGATCGGGCCATGCAGATCGCTCTGCGGATCAATATTCAGCAGACTGGTATAGGCGCCCGCATTGGAGTGCAGAAATGAATCCTCGCTTTTCGCACTAGAGCGCACGATGATCTGTTGCGCCTCAAAGGCCGCGCGGATGCGGTCAATAATCTGGTCGGGCTCACGTTCCCATGCGGCGACGTCAAATGAGATTTGGGGTTGAATGACGGATTGCTTAACCACTGTGCTGAGCCGCGCCAGAGATTCGGCCTTGGTTCCCAACACAAAGCGCGCAATATCATGTGATTCCTTCAACTCTGCCCAGTCACCGCCTACGTCGCAGCCGCGCACGCTGTGGCCATGAATGCGGAACCATTCGACCAGCCGCGCCAGACTGAGCGTTGATAACATCTCTTTTTGGTTGTCGGTCAGGGCTGCGAGCTGTCGCAAGGCCTCGCCCGAGAACCGCACCAAGCCGATGAATTCGCCCGATGCCCAATCGGTTGGCAGGTCGTCCCCTAGGCTTGCGAGGGTGTCACCACGCGCAACGACCTTCTCGCAACGCTCCAGATCCTCGTCCTGACGGTCGGTGTACCGGGTCCGGAACTGGCTGTCCCATGCGACCGTCAAATCGCTATCGCTCGCCCGTAACTGCCGAAGGATCTTGTCCCGGAACAAGATATCGCCGTAGCAAACCAGCAACTCGGTAAGCCCATCCAGATCAACGCAAAACAGCGATCCTGCGCTGCCGGTTTCACGCCAGCTTCGGTTCTCGACCACATTGATTTCGCTGAACTGCGTACGTGTCTCTTCTGTCTGATAGCCAGAGACGATCGTGATAGATTCCGTTTTCAGACCGGACGTGGTGATGATCCAGTCCAATGTCCGTTTCCCATGCATGGGCAATGCACGCGATAGTGCCGCCTCGGCATCTGCGCTACTCTGATGGGGCGTTCCGGCGTTCAGAATGATCAATCGCGACGTTTGGCTGCCGTCGGTAAATTCAGAGGAAGAATGCGTCATGTAAGTGTTTCTTTTGCTATCTTGCGGGTTGCGCGTGTCAGGATGCCAGAAGTGCGGCCCAGTAATCGGAGTCTGTACCGTCTCCCAACAGAACCCGACGGGCATAGTCACGCTCTTGCTGCATTATCGGGTCCTGCTTTGACAAGCCCTCCAGGAATGCGCGCAGGTCGTCGACGGTATTGAGCTTCGCTCCGGGGTAGAATGGGCTATCCGGGTAACAGAACCGGCCCTCCGCTTTCCATGTGTCGTAGCTGACAAAACCGATGTGTCCTTCGAAGGGCAGAAAGTCAACGTAGATTGACGAAATGTCGGTGAGCAAACCATCAAATGACGGGAACAGATCAACTGATGAAAGTCCGTCAGGCGTGCCGACGGCGAAGATCCGTTTGGGTCCCTGATTTCCCACCGTAGTATCCGCATCGTCCAATGGGAGGGTCGACTGGTGGGACTTGATCCACAGGCTGGTGTCGGCCTCGGCCAGAAGGGTGTTCAGGTCGAGCAGGGTCATGTTCATCTGCTTCAGCAGATAAACCAGATCCGAGGCTTCCTTGTTCTTGGTCAAGGCGACCATGATGCGGAACCGGGCAGTATCTTCGGCCAGCATTTCCCGAAAATGGGGCGTCAACAGAGGTTGGGTATTTTCCGATTTCAGCGCCGCCGCGCGCATGAACCGCGGCAGGCCCCGCGGACGCATCAGACTGGGCGAACGAATGCCCGTGTTAAGGCATGTGCGATAATTATCGGCACCCGACTGCGACACATACGTGATGCGCTTAGCCGCCCGGCCAACCAGCCACACCTTCAGCCCTGTGCCGACGATTTTGTCTGACGACAAAAGACTTCCGTTGGTCTTGGTGACGATCCCGTCAGGTACCAGAACAGGCTTTGGCCGCTTGCCTGACCAAACGCCCAGACGGTTGGCAAAGATGAATGTCTCGAAAACATTTTCGAACGCTATATGCACATTGGCCTGAAAGACGCGACACAGAGACTTAAAACTATCCTGCTCTACGATATCCATGATTTTAAACCCGCCGGTTGTGATCAGGCTTTGATTGATCTCGTCAAATGCCGCGCGGTTGCGCACGCTAAGGACCAGTTGACGGTCTGGATCGGCGCAAACCATCTGGATCAGTTGCAGTGAGCAAGGACCGATATGCGCGTCGCGCGTTGCAATCATGACAAAGGGATCACCTGCGGGCCGCAAGCGGGCGACCAGAAACGCAACTGGCGCCAGCAGCAGCACGCGCAGGAACTTGCTTAGGATCACGATGTCTCGAATAACATAAAAGATAGTCCGTATGTTGAAAGTCGCGAAAACCTTCGGATACGCTTGCTCAAGCTTCAACAGGCGTTTTTTGAGGCTCATCTGTGTAAAATCTCTCTGTTACAAATGTAGTTTGAACGGCTTGATATCGCCCTGTATCAATCAACCCTGATGCCCTACAGTATTTGAACATGCTGATCAACGGGCGCACTTCAGTGCTGCCCCAATCCTCCGCCCAGCAATGCCCCTATTGTCATGGCATTTTGTGCCGCGCCACAAACGCATCCCGGAATTGTTTCGCGTGCGAAACAAATGCACCTTCAGCGCGGCGCTCAGGCGGGTCGCGACCGCACCGGTAAGGCCTCAGCCAGTCAGGTGTCGTCCTGCCTTGCAGATCATTGCACCCGCGACTGCGCAGGCTGCGGTGATAGCCTGATGGAGGGCTGGAAAATCGAGCGCCACACAAGGGGCAGGTGGATGATCAGTGTCTCGATGGCGTTGTTGGACTGGCTCTATCGGCGGCGCTTTTTGGGTTGATGCGGACTCGTATCAAGCAGGAAACATGAGAACAGCCAGCAGTAGCAGGATCAGGATGGCTCCCAGCAGCAAGGCGGTCGACCGGTTGTAAAAAGGAGTGTCATCATGGCAGCGACCGCACTGGCCTGCGCCGAAACGCAATCGGTGCTGACAGGAACGGCATCGAAATGGTCGAAACTGTGGCATTTAAATTCTCGTAACAGGTTCAAAATATTTAGATAGGCAAGCAGAAATTGAGCAAAGCCCGAAGAACAGGGCTTGTGAAAAGGTAGGATACACCACCCAAAAATAATCGGATGGCTTGATATCATATGACTGGCGGAGGGTATGTCAACGCGGATGTGTTATGTGCTTTTAAATGGGCTCGACCACAGATGAGGCGGGAGCCAGCGCCAGCGTGCCTGCGGCGAAATCACCCTGCGGCACCTTGATCGACTGGGCACCAGATGCGGTCGCCTGTGTCAACGCTAGCGTTTCGGGCGTGACCGAGACCCCGGAAAACCACACACGATGCGCCGGACCGGTATCGGGATGGCTGGAAAATCCGCCTGAACGGTTGGTGTGGTTGGGCATCCAAAAGACCCGGGCCCGGGCCGTTCCGGGCGGGAAGTTCCCCAAGACATTGCCGCCCGACCGGTCGATGCCACCCATATAGCTTTCGGTGCGGTACCAACGGTCGGTTTCGGACAGGATAAGTCCGTTATAGAAGGCATATTTATAGGTGCTGCCACTGGAGGCGTTGGCGATTTCCGCGCCTATGGGCCAGATGCCTGACGGGTCGTCCGGGTTCGCCAGGCTGACGGGCAGGGGTTTGTTGAGTGTCACGGTATGGGTGGTTTTGTCGACATCGCCTATGTCGAACATATCCATTTCCACCAGTCGACTGTAACGGTCATAGGTAAAGCCCAAAGAGTTCCGGTACCCGAACATGATCAGACCCCGGTAATAAGAGGCCGTAAAGGTATCGTTCCAGCCCGATGTGTCGTTCAGGTGGATCACCGTATCACCTGGGGCCAGTGGTGCCGTCAGCGTGGTCAGGCTGTCGACGCCACCCTTGCGATAGCGCATGTGATGATGTGCCATGATGATCTCGTCGTCCAGATCGAGGCAGATCAGGCCCATATACTGGCTGTGCCGCTCACCATTGGCATATGCGGACCAATCCCCTGGTAACCGCTCTTGACGCAGATAGGATTCCAGTCGGTAGACGCGGTTCGGATCGATGGGAAGCGGCTCCAGCATCTGCACCCGGTTGTTGTAATACCCGGCAAACGAAAAGCTGGCGGGCAGGTTCGGCGCGGTCGTCGCATCATAGCTGAATTCTGGCGGGTAGTTGTAAGTGTTGCCCAGCAGGCCGGTGCCATTAGTTACCAGATCGGTGCCGCGTGCGGCGGCATAATCCGTCGTCAGGACCGGCCCGGTACCGAACCCTTCGGGCGCAAGGCCATCCGCGCCCTGCGGAAAGCGAACCCGCCCCGTGGCAGCATCGGCAATCAGGGCCCTGTGAAAGGTGGTGCCGTCGGGGCTGACCTTGACCTCAAAATTGTCTGATCCAGCGATGCCCATCTCTGCTCGACCCGACCAACCGGTCTGAAACAGCAGGCTGGCCGTGTCGGCCGTAGCGGCCTTGTTGATTTTCACTTGATGACCGGCCCCAGCATGGGTCAGCAATGTCGCCGTGCCTGCGACGGCCAGCCGATTGATGGAATCGGCTGTGGTTTGCACGCCGAGCTGCGGCAGGTTTTGATAGTCGGGCGTGTTGGTCAGGTTCTGCCAGTCGCTACCGTCAAAGACTTGATGGCGGGCGATATCCTTGATCCATGCGGTCCAGCCGGGCTGCGGCGCGTAAAAGATCCATGTCGTGTCTTCAAATACCGCCAGAATGCTTGCGGGTTGCCCGGCCCAAGCACCTGATGCGCCGGTGGGTAGGATAAAACGCGTGCCTGAGTTCGGAGCGGAGGGCGGTGTGGCTATACTCATCGAAGTGGCGGACAGGTGTACGAGGGCATCCAGCCGCCGCATTCCCTCGTTATGGGTGATGTGTTTTTGGGCTTGGGCTGGTTGGATATAGGGCAGCGCAAGGTGTGTGGAGAAGTCGGAAAAGCCGGGCATGAAAAGACCCCCTGATCAGGCGTGGAATAACACATCTGATCATTCTCTCAATAACTGAGAAAATCCCTACTTCTGCGCACGTTGGTCTGTTTGTCGGCAGGGCAGCATTCCGCCTTCAGGGCTGCCCGGCTTGAGCCTGAAACGCCTTAGCTGTCATAATAGGAGCTGTAGGCGCCATAGCTGTCACCATAGCCATAGCGTTTCATACCGCTCGCGCTGATTTGGGCCAAAACCAGCCCGGCCACGCGGACATTCACGCTCTCAAAAGCTCTGAGCCCTTCGAGCACCTGACGCTGTGACGTGCTGTCCCATTTTACGGTGTAGATGATGGCATCCACACATTGCCCGATGACGCGCGCATCCGGCACCGCCAGAACAGGCGGCGTGTCAATTATGATGTAGTCATATTTCTCGCGCATATTGTCCAGGAAGGATCGGAAACGCTCTGTGGAGAATACATCCGCCGGATTGGTCGTGGTCTTTTCGGCGATCAGCAGATCAGCTTGTAATGCCGGTTCGCGGATGACCGCATTGGAGAATTCCATATCGCCCGACAGGACGGATATCAGCCCCTTGCGGTCCTTGATATCGAAATACTCGGCAAAGATGCGACGACGCATGTCGCCCTCAATCAGCAACACCTTCTTGTCCATTCTGGCCAAGTTTTGGGTGAGTGCTATGGATTGGGTTGTCTTGCCTTCGCCCGGGATTGACGAGGTGGACATGATGATTTTTGGTGGTTGGTCGAGATTCGACAACAACACTGACGTCCGCAGATTGCGGATCGCCTCGGCGGCGGCTGAGGTGGGCTTATCCGAGAGATACTTTAGGACGTTCTTGCGTTTGCGGGCGGGAATGGCAGGGATTTGGCCTAGGACTGAATAGCCGGTCTTTGCTTCCAGATCTTCGGCCACGCGGTATGTGTTCTGTGCAAACTCGCGGATCAGCACGATGGCAGCCCCGATTAAGAGACCCAGCACCATCGACAGGGCCAGAATGAGAGGCTTGCGCGGCGATGAAGGGCGCAAAGGGACAACAGCTTGCGACAGAACACGGCTGTCGGCCTGTTGAATGCCCTGCTGGATGCTGGTCTCTTTCAGCCGGTTGAGAAAGTATTCGTAGATCAGACGGCTGGCCTCTGCTTCGCGCTCGAGCTGTTGCAACCTTACCAGATCTGCAGATTGCCGTTCGATCTGTGCATCTTGCGTTTTGATCGAGGATTCCAATGCTGTGATCTGGCTGTCGGCACGGGTAACGTCCAGTTGTGCACGCTCCAGCACCTGACTGAAGCGTGTGTCGAAGGCTTTGCGGTTGCCGTCTTCCATCACTCGCAGGATGCGGGTGAGCGTGGTATCGTTCGCGACTTCTGCTATCTCTTCGGGCGTGCCGGTCGCCTGAACCGCTTCCAGTTCCGCCATCCGGGCCGTGGCTGTGGCTTTGGATTGCTGCGCTTCACGCAGCCGGTCGCGAGTCTCTTTCAGCTGTCGGTTCAACCCGACTAATGCTTCAGGGCTTATCAGCGCTGTACCAGAGTTGAATTCCTTGACTTTGGCGACGGCGGTTTCCAATTCGACCTGCAGCTGGCCCACGCGTTCGCTAAGCCATTCTGTTGCCTGCTCGGTGGCGGCAAATTTCACCTCAATCTGTTCCAAGATGTAAAGTGAGGCCAATGTGTTGGCGATGGCTGCAGATTTTTCACGGTCTTTGGTGGCCGCTGTAATCTCGAAAACATAGCTTTGCCGAAGATTTGTAATCGAGATCGTATTGATTACGCTGTCGATCACGGCATCCAGACTTTCACGCTCGTGAGGCTGGCGGACGGCGGTGGGCTCGCCGCTTATCATCTCGCGTACTTGGTTGATGATCCGGCCCGGAGAGAATACCCGGGGAGGTCGCAGTGCGGGGTTAAATTCCGGATCTTCCATCAAATTGAGTTTATTGACCAATTTTTCGATCAACCCGCGTGAACGAATCACCTCGACTTCAGTGTTGATCGTGGCCTGATCGCCGGACAGGCCGGTCATCACACTTTCCAGGTCGACCACTTGTTCCTGGCGACTTTCCAGCATGACCACGGCACTGGAGGTATAGACTGGCACGGCTTTGAAAAAAGCGTAGTACCCGCCCAAAACGATGGCAATAAAGACACAAAGTGCAATCCAGAATTTCCCGCGCCATAGCGTGCGTATAAGTTCTGTCAGATCAATCTCGGCGCTATCCTGCGGGGCAGTGATCTGGTGTGCCGGGGCTGACAACGTGCTATCTTTCATCATACCATCCGCTGTTGTTCTGGATATTGCGTCGCTTTCACATAACCGTGGTCTGATGGCAATGACACATTTTTCTGGCAAGATGTTTCGCCATTCTGGCGGCGGACATCAACTCGTTCCCGCCCATAGGCATATCGAAACTTTGCAGAGGCGGCTAGAAGAGATACTAACCGAGGTGTCTATTTTGCCAAATAGAAGAGATTCGGAGAGATGAATTTCCCCAACTTTCATGCGCTCTTGCCCAACTAAGCACGCTGTTTTTTCTGGCAGTCGATACCTTTTTTGATTCCCCTCAGTCTCTATATGGCGCTTTACCTTACTCTATGGCGCGCTCACTCTGCTGAGCCAGATTCACGATGTGTTGGCACTTTTCCTGTTGATAATATGCCTCGGGGCGGGAACTTGCCGGTTCCTGTGATTTCTCTGGTAGCTTTTACCGAGGCTTAATTACTGACTCTATAGGATCACGCTGCGCTTTCAGCCTTGGTCCCTCATGCCGACATCATGCCAGCATACTGTCGATTGCCCGCCTCGAACTGTATGGTTCGACCCCAAGCGGTGTACGGATATTTTGTTGCTGCTGGTGTTAGCGCCGCTGTTGCTGCCACTGGGGCTAGGGGTGGCGGGGGTTTTGGCCCTGCAAGGGGCGCCGGTTTTGCATGCGCAATGGCGAGTCGGGCGGCACGGCCGGATGTTTCGTCTGTGGAAATTCCGCACGATGCACCCCGGAGCCGAGGCTGCCTTGCCTGTTTTTCTGGCCGAGAATGGCCGAATGGCACATCTATGGCGCCGTCACCGCAAACTCCCTGACGATCCGCGTGTCACATCCTTGGGTCGACTCTTGCGTCGCTATAGCCTGGATGAATTGCCGCAGCTCTGGAATGTCCTGATCGGCGAGATGAGCCTTGTTGGCCCTCGTCCTGTCCCATGGGACGAATTGTATGCGCATTATGGCACAGCAATGCCTGGTTACCTGTCCTGCCGTCCGGGTCTTTCGGGGTTGTGGCAAGTTTCGGGGCGCAACCGGTTGCCCTATGCGCAGCGGGTTGAACTTGACTGTTACTATGTCCGCAATCACAGTCTGGGACTTGATCTTGTGATCATCTTGCGCACCGTCGGTAGTGTGCTGTGTGGGACCGGCTGCTGAGATTTCCGCCACTTGATTTTGGTTAAAGGAACCCTCGATACCAAAGATCAGCTATGGGTTCTGACGGCCTTCTGAATACCGAAAAACATCCGATTACCCCCACCACTGAAAACAGCCCAAATGCCTCAGTAGGCATTGGTTTTTGACAAGGTGGCGGGGTTCAAAGTCAGACCTTTCAGGATGTCTCGCAAGCGGGTCGCCGTGTGTCCGTCGCCATAGAGATTGACATATGGACCACGCCCCAGAGTCAGAGCCTGTTGCAGGGCATCGGAAACACTTTGTGCTGTGATATCGGGGCAATCGACGACATTCGCGTTGCGTTGGCGGCCATTCTGGCGGGATCCGATGTTGAGGCAGGGCAGATTAAAGCTGGCCGTTTCAATGATCCCCGAGGAACTGTTGCCGATCAAAAGGTCCAGGTTGGCCATACATTCCAGATAGGTATCACGCTCCAGGTGATCCCTGACGGTAAACCGGCCATCGTCGGGCAACTGGTCGAGCACCATATCAATTGCCGCGCCGCCGGCATCGGAGTTCGGTCGCAGGATGATGCCGCCACAATCCTGTTCAGTCAGCGCCGCGATGACGGTCGCGACTTGCGCGGCCGCCTGATCTGCCTCCTGGACCACCGGGTGGAACACCATCATCATCCGGTGCGCCGCAGGTGCCAGCCCAAAGCGGTCATCGAACCAGCCGGGTACATGGTGACGATCCTGCGTCAGCCCGACCAGCCCGGGCGCGCCGACGGTCCAGATATGGTCTGGATGCTCGCCCATACGCACAAGGCGGTCCTGGGATTCATCCGTGGCTGGAAAGTGGAAATGGCAGAGCTTTGAGATCGCGTGGCGGAAACTCTCGTCAAGCGTTCCGGACACTTCGCCACCATGCAGATGGCCGACGAAAATGCCCAGATGCACAGCAGCAAGGGCTGCGGCCAGCATTTCGCCACGGTCCCCGAGCACCAGTGCTATGTCGGGGCGGTTTTGCTGCCAGAAGGACACCAGCCCGCTGAGCTCCGTTGACAGCGCCTGTGCCATCTCGGCACCGCTCACGCCGCTCAGCGAGACAGGGATTTCGTGAACAACCGGCAGACCGCTGGCCTCAATATCAGACAGAGTCTGTCCGTAGCGCGCCACAAGGTGCTGGCCGGTCGCAATGATCCCGACTTCAAACCCCTCTGTCTGGTGGAGAAGTTGCAGAGTCTTTTCCATCAGCCCAAAATCGGCGCGGCTTCCGGTGACATAATGTATTTTCATGCGGGTCTCTTCTTGATGCCGGCGCTTACGAGGGCCTCGGCCAGTTCGAACTCATCCAGCTCGTCGATATCGATGCTGTCGGTGAAACGCATGACATATCCCCGCGTCGCCGTGTCGTGAAATTGGGCGTGTTGTCGGAACAGCCCGCAGTTCTGCAGGTAAATCGCTCCGTTCGGGCGGTAGGGGGGGCTATCGTCATGCAACACGGCCTGCGCGGACAGGGCTGGATGCAGCATGCCGTCGCTATCCATGTTCAGAGCCCAGCCAAGCGGCTTTCCCGCAACGATGCCCATCACAGAAGAGCATCCGTGACCCCGCAGTGCCAACGCTTCGCGCATATGCTCTGCGGTGCGGAAGGGCGATGTTGGCTGCATCAGCATGAAAGAGGCCGCATCGGGCAGCTTCAGCAGGTCAATGGCATGGCGCACCACATCTGCAGAGCAGGCGGTGTCGCTGGCAAGAACTGCCGGGCGATCGATGACGCGCGCGCCCGCATCCTGCGCGCAGGCCGAGATCCCGGAATCGTCGGTTGTGACGACAATCTCGTCAAAGATCGAGGCTTCAATGGCGGCCCGGATCGTCCAAGCGATCAGCGGAAGCCCCCCCAGAGGCCGTATATTCTTGCCCGGTAACCGTTTGGAGCCCCCGCGCGCTGGAATTACAGCAACTAAATCCATTTCACTTCGTGCCTAATAATCCGTTTCTATTCTCGTATAACTGATGCATAGAGCGGGTTCCTAGAGGCAATATCAGCCTTGGATGAAAACGCTTGGGCCAGACACATGGCCACTCTGTAGTTGGGGATCGATTTTGGCCCGTTCTGTTCTGGTGACATCTGCGCTAATTGGCCTTGTCTTGCTGCTCAGCCGTCTCACAGGATTCCTGCGTGAACTACTGCTCGCATCCCAGCTGGGTGTCGGGAAGACATCTGATGCGGCTGTTTTGATGCTGACCTTCCCGGATTTCATGGTTGGATTCCTGTTGGCCGGGGGACTCAGCGCTGCCATCGTACCGGCCCTGAAGAAAAGCGTCGGCACCGCGCGCATCAGGTTGTTTCGGCGCATCGCGATGTTGACGGTGTTGCTGTTTTCCTTGCTGGCCGTCGGCATGGCGCTCACGGCGGACACGATCATCGCCCTCATGGCGCCGGCATTGATCAGCAATCCCATTCCCGGATTTGCAGACGCGTTCCGGGTAAGCCTGCTGGCGCTGCCGGTGGTCGCCTATGTCGGTGCGCAAACCAGCTATCTGAACACGGTCGGGCGCTTTGTGCTGCCTAATATCAGTGTTCTGATCTTCAATCTGATTATCTGTTTTTATCTGGCGTTTTTTGTGTCCGCCACGGGTGGGCTGATGGGGCTTGCGCTCATTCTGGTTATCGCCACGTTGACGCGCTTGGGGTCGCAGATGATCTTTGCTCCCGAGACATTGAGGCGCCTGCCTCAGGAGGTCTCCAGTCCGGGCAACCTTGTGACATTCGATCTGCTGAAGAAATTCATCTTTGGAGTCATCAGCTATGGCGTGATCGTCGGAGCTCCGATCATATTTCGCTCAATCTATGCCACGGGCGGCGAAGGATATCTTGCAGTTTTCAGCTTTGCGAAGAAGTTGTTCGACCTTCCTACCGCACTGATGGTGGCACCGCTGGTTACCATTCTACTGCCCAAGCTGGCGGCCATGGTGAATGCAGATGATGGTGATGTAAAAGACCATGTGCAGCAAGCCCTTACCGCGGGGCTGGCCTTTGTCGGCATCATTGCAATCAGCGGGCTGATCTTCATGCCGATGATCGCCGATCTGATTTACTTGCATGGGGCGATGACCCCGGCAGGTACAGCACATATCACCCTTCTGGCACAGCTATTCTTCCTTGCATTGCCATTCTACGCGATGATGCATCTTGGGGCGATTGCCCTCAGTGCTCAGGGCCGTGTCGGCACGGTGCTGACAAATACGCTGATTGCTTTAGGTCTCAGCTTCGCAGTGACTTTCTTCCTGCAGCTTACGTTCAACACACTTAGCGCACCAGTCGGGTTCGTGGCGTTTCACATCTTTGCGGGGATCCTGAATATCGGAGTGATCCTGGGCAAGCGCTGTCTGATCTGGGGAACTTGGCACGGGATATTCTGGGGGGTCATAAAGACGGGTATCGCAGCGACGCCCTTTGTCCTTTACAGGATCTGGTTTCCGGAACTGTCGTCCTTCTGGCTGGATATTGGTCTGCTCATTTTGTGTGGTCTGTGCCTGAGTGCTGTCAATCTAAGTGCTTTCCGTGTCCTGCATCATATGCGTATAGATACGACCTGACCCGCGCAGCAAAACCACGTACAGAGGGATTCATGAAGATCTCAAAACACAGCTTTGTCGGCTTTCTGATTGTGCTGCCTCTGATTCTGGCGGTTATTTCGGGCCTGAAGACCTATGATATCTGGCCTCAAATCACCTATATGTGGCAATCACGACTACCTTTGCTGACCGGGTTTCAGGAATTCGGGGCTCATGGCCTGAGATACGCCTTGATGTATCCGATCATGTGGTCATCCGAATACACAGGAATATCGGCTGACAAGGTGTTTTCCTATGTGATCTTGGTGATCGTCTATTTCACCGGCCGCAACTGCATCGAAGCGATCCGACTTTGTCGGCCGGGTTTCCGTCAGAACGTCATGTCCAGTCTGATCGTCTTTGGCGGGTTGGTCGGTCTCTTTTTTCTGATGAACGGACGCATATCCGTTGCCTTTCTGGGATATTCGCTTTTGTTGCGTGCCCTGCTTGAATCGCGCCGGAGCGCGCGCATTAGCCTGAAGTCCGGGATGATGATGTTATGCGGTGTAATCTTGTGCGGGGTCAGCAGTGGGGTGCTGGTGTCAGCCGTCGGTGTTTTTCTGATGACCCTGGGGATCAATATTGCGCCGGTTGTCGCCCGGATGCAGCTAACCCGAACGAACATCATTCTTCTGCTGGTCACCACCCTGCTGATCTATACCATAGGCAATTCAGTGGTGATCGGAATGATCAAGAACCTTACCTTCTATGGTGGCATTGCAGAAATGCTGCATCACGGGTACGGACGCATCCTCCTGAATGTTATCCAAGGTGTCCCTAGCTGGCTTTTTGTAACGGTTCTGATAGCCATTATCCTGCTTGGCATACGCCTGCTGAAACTGGTCCGCTATCCACATCTTACGGCTATTTTTCTGTTTGCTTGCGCCTGTGGCGCGTTCGGCTTTTCTACCTTGTCCATTGCCGCCGTCCCCGGCCTGGTTCTTGTTACGCTTTATGTTTCCAAGACAGGAGTGTCCCCGTCGCGGACCATTGCGCCTTCTGCATTGCATCGCACATAAAGCGGACTATCCGGCACCATCATAATCAGAGCCTTCCATGCCCTTACGTGAAACCACCAATCCACTGCCTTCCGACATCGCGACCTATCGCCCTGCCGATACGTTGATGCGGATAACAGATCTGATCCTGGCTTTGGGTTTATTTGCTGTCACAGCCATTCCGATGCTTGTGATCGCTATTTTGATCCGCGTTGAGGATCGCGGCCCGATCCTGTTTCGCCAGCCCCGTGTTGGACGAAACCGTGCACGGTTCAGCATCGCAAAGTTTCGCACGATGACCCATGATACGTCCCGGTTCATCGGCGGTACTGGTGGTGAAAACATCAGCGCCGAGGATCGCGCACAGTTCCAGACGACCGTTCCGGGGGATACCCGGATCACCCGTATAGGCCGCGTTCTACGGCCCTTGCATCTGGATGAACTGCCGCAGGTGCTGAATGTGCTGAAGGGAGACATGTCGTTGGTCGGTGTACGACCCGATGTGCCGGTCATGCAGGCCGATTATACGCAGGAGGAATGGATTTTGCGCCATATGCTCCGCCCCGGTATCACCGGGCTGGCCCAAATCGACCCCAGTGTCGATAGCATGGCCGCGCGGACCGCGCAGGATCTAGAATGGGTGCAGAACCGTAGCTATGGGATGTATCTGCGCATCCTGCTGGGCACGGTCAAGAAGGTGGTAAAGCGCAACAGCCTTTGACTGTATACGCAGGCCTTATTGCAGGGTCCCAACGCAGACTAGCGGATGTGATCCATCGACAGCATGTCGTCTACCGCCACATCACAGGTCAGGGGTGATCCAAGAAACAGATCGATCCGGTTCGGCGCGATACCCGTGCCGGGTCGCTTCGCGGTCAGGTCGGCTTCATCCAGAACATGGCCTGCCTTTAGATTCCGCCGAAAAACCAGGCTTTTGCGCGCCACTGCCTGCACGTTCGCCTCGGCGGCATTCGGGCGCTTGACGCCATCACCCAGCCCGGTTTCGATCGCACGCAGGATTTGCACGAGATGGGCGAAATCAGCAGGCTCGCTTGAGGCTGAGTGATCGGGGCCTTCCATGGTGCGATCCAGTGTAAAGTGCTTTTCCAGAACGGCCATGCCGAGGGCACGCGCCGCAACCGCGGCATAGGGGCCGACAGTGTGATCCGAAAACCCGACAGGGCGGCCGAAAACTCGCGACATGGCGGGCATGCAGCGCAGGTTCTGATCCTCAATGCGCGCGGGATAATTGCTGACGCATTGCAAGACCACAACATCGTCGCAGCCCTCAGTTGTTAGCAGATCGAGCGCCGCGGCGATCTCGGTCAGACTCCCCATGCC
This sequence comes from Pseudohalocynthiibacter aestuariivivens, assembly GCF_011040495.1. GTDB lineage: Bacteria > Pseudomonadota > Alphaproteobacteria > Rhodobacterales > Rhodobacteraceae > Roseovarius > Roseovarius pelagicus. Next base: position 113,816 of record NZ_CP049039.1, read on the forward strand.
GGTGGACAGCAGGATCGGCAAGCCGGACCTGGCCGCCTGCCGCAAGAGACCGGTATTATTCAGCTCGCCCGATGGCCATTTGAGGCAGATCGGGTCAAGCCCGATCACCGTTTCAAGGCTGTGCGGATCGAAGGCAGTCGACATGAAATCAATCCCAGCATCGGCACAATGACGGCGCAGGGCGTGAAAATCATCCCCGGTCAATTCGAGTGCACGCAGCATGTCGCTCTGACTGCCGCCGCCGGTTTTGTCCTGCTGGTAGGAAGCCTTGGGTGCGGAGGACAGAACAAGATCGTCGGTGCGGTAGGTCTGGAACTTGACCGCGTCGACACCGGCCGCGGCGGCGGCATCGATCATCTTGTGGGCCAGATCGATATCACCGTTATGGTTCACTCCGACTTCGGCAATCACGTAACAGGGACGGTCTGCCGCAACAGTACGATTTCCCAGCTGGATGGAAGGTTCAGATGTCATCGGGTCCTCGTGCTTTGCAAATACTGACTACCGCTTGGACAGCAAGTGGACCACATCATTGATCCGGTCCGCAGCCAGTCGGCGGTTTTGTTCCAGCGCATCTGGGCTCATCGCCTGAAACTCGCGGTAGATGCCGCGCAGAGTAGCGACCTCGGCGGCAAAGTCCATTTCCTCGCGCAATGCAGCGAGACTTTCGGCACCGCGATGGAACGTGCGCGATAATATCGCGGCAGTAGACCCGAGCCGAACATGCTCACCCAACAGGACCGCAGGATTCACGATCCCTTCATGCGCGCGTGCCAGGCCACCGATGCCAAAGGCGATACCGGCCGCGCGCAGGGCGGCGCAACCATCTTCCAGCGTGCCATCGGCGATTATCTGGAACATGAATTTCAACCCCATGTCCAGATGCAGATCGTTGAGGCCGATATGCAGCCTGTTCAGCGGAATGCGCGTGGCGATCTCAGGTAGTGCGTCCAGTGCTGCCTTGGTTTCGACCAGCGGCAGCGCCTCGGCGCGCCCGTTCAGCATGTCCATGAAGCGCGCCAGATCATCGGCACCGCGGAACATCGGTAGCATGACACTGTCTGCGCCTCGCGCGACCACATCGTCGATTTCGCGGGCCGAGCCATCATGCAGCGGATTGACCCGCACCAGTATATGCCCGCCGGGAACAGCCTCCCGAAGCTTGGTGACATCATCCGGGCCCTGGCGGCTTTTCCAGGTATCCAATCCCTTTTGACGCTCGTCCTTGCCCATATATTCCAGATCAACAAAAATCCGGTCCACGCCATTGGCGCTAGCGAATTGTGCGATAGCCGGATCGTCGGCGATCATATAGAAAAGCATGCTGTGTCCTTTGGGCAATCAGGCAGCAGTCTTGGCGATCCAAGCGTCGTCGTTGTCCACGAAAAGCCGGAACCAGATTTCCAGCGAAATCAGCGCGCGCAGTTGCCGGGTATAGTTAGCAGTGCCAGCGATGTGGTCGCTGATCATCTGCTCGACCATGGCGGTGTTCACGATTTTGCGGCCCTCAAGACGCCCGTCCAACAGCACGTCGCGGCAATAGCCTGCCAGCGCCTGACGGAACCATTCTCCGACCGGCACGGTGAACATCTGTTTCTTGCGCCAGGTCAGTGCCGCACCCAGCAGCGGCTCGACCGCCTTCTTGTAAATCCACTTTGTCTGGCCGTCACTCAGCTTGAGGTGGCCGGGCATACGGAACGCGAATTCAGCCATCCGATAATCGAGGAAGGGTGAGCGTACCTCCAAAGAGTTGGCCATCGCCATGCGGTCGGGCTTGACCAGATTGTTGCCGGGCAACAGCGTGTTGGTTTCGGCAAAGAGTACCCGGTTGATTGGGTCTTGATGCGGCGCGCGGCGGATTTCGTCCGACAGCGCCTGATAAGGGTTCGTGTCGTGAAAGGCAGCGTGCAGATCGCCCGTCAGCAGGCGATCCGGCTCATCGTTTTGAAGCAGACCAGACGTCCGGACGAACGCGTCCTCCCAACCCGGTTGCAGGTGATCGGTTTTACCGTCGGGGAACAGTGCCAGATATTTCTCGTACCCGGCAAACAACTCGTCACCGCCATCGCCGGTCAACACCATCTTGACGTCGCGCGCTGCCAATCCGGCCACCTGATCGGTCGGAATAAAGGACACATCGCCATGCGGTTGGTCGCAATGCCAAATGAATCGCGGCCAGAAGGCGGTGGTATCGTGATCCATCACGTGCATCTCGTGCTGTGTTCCGAATCGCCGCGCGGCCATCTTGGCATAACTGGTCTCATCGAAACGTGGATCGTCAAACCCGATCGAAAAAGTGTGCACAGGCTCGGTCTGGTAAAGGCTCATGAAACCGACCACCGAAGAACTGTCCAACCCTCCGGACAGGAACGCGCCAAAGGGCGCATCCGCACGCATACGGATGCGTGTGGCGTCATCCAGCAGACTCAGCAATCCGGCCTTGCCTTCCGCCTCTGTCATCTCAGGCTCGGGCACGACATCCAGCAGATCCCAATAACGCGAAATCTCAATCCCGTCCGCACAGCTGATCCGGGCCATATGGCCCGGCGGCAGATGCCGAATACCTTCAAAGACGGTACTGGGCTGGGGAATGTAGTTCAGCGCCAGATACTGCGCGATTGCCGTCATGTCGGTCTTGTAGCTTTGTCCGTTCGCCAGGATCGCCTTGATCTCCGATCCGAACCAAAGCCACCCGTCCTCGGGTGTGCCAGCGATATAGAGTGGCTTTACCCCCAGACGATCCCGATAGATCAGCAGGGTCCGCTGGCCAATATCGTAGACCGCGATGGCGAACATACCGTTCAGGCGGGTCACAAAATCGGGGCCCCAATGCAGGTAGGCATGCAGCAACACCTCAGTGTCGCCAGTGCTATTAAACACAGCGCCAAGCGCTTGTAGTTCTGCGCGCAGTTCAATGAAATTGAATATCTCGCCGTTCTGAACCACGACGACCTGCCCATCCTCCGAATAGAGCGGCTGATCGCTGGCTTCGCTTAGATCAAGGATCGACAGGCGGCGATTGCCGACCACGGCCAGATCGTCGCTAAAATACCCCTGCGCATCCGGCCCACGATGTACAATGCTGTGCGACATCGCAGCGATTATGTCATCGGCAAGCGGCGTACGCTGAAAACTGAATGATCCAAAAATTCCACACATTAGCGTCAGCCTTCCTGCGCGATAAGACGCACAGCGTCGATGATACGGTCCTGGGCTGCGGTGCTCATAGCGCTACCCGATGGTAGGCAAAGCGAGCGCAGAAACAGCCCCGGCGCAACCGCGTCGCTGCCTGTATGAGGAACAAAGCGCATGCCTTGGCACAGGGGTTGCATATGCATCGGCTTCCACGCGGGGCGGGTTTCGATTCCCTGTGCGCGCAGGGAACGCATGAATTGATAAGGGTGCAGATCGATCAGATCTGGATTGAGATCGATCACCGTCAGCCAGCGGCTGCCAATCGAATTCTCTGGGTCACTCTGAAATCCAATGCCGGGGATGTCCGCCAGTCCATCGCGATAGCGTCGGAAAACCCCCTGCCGGGCAGCGACCCGGTCTGGCAGCAGGTCAAGCTGCCCGCGCCCTATCCCCGCCAGAACGTTGGACATCCGGTAGTTATAGGCAATCTGTGAATGTTGGTAATGATCCGCCTGGTCGCGTCCCTGCGTAGCAAGAATGCGCGCCCGGTCGATCAGATCGTTTCGGTCAGATACCAAGGCACCACCGCCCGATGTGGTAATGATCTTGTTGCCATTGAAGGAAAACGCACTGAGCAGGCCGTGCGATCCACTGGGGCGGTTTTGGTAGGTAGCACCCAGACTTTCTGCCGCATCCTCGATAACGGGCACACCGTAACGGTTGGCCAGTTGCAGGATGGCTGCCATATCCGCCGATTGGCCATAAAGATGCACGACAACAATGGCCTTGGGCAGGTTGCCTGCCTGCGCATCGAGAACCAGTTGACGCTCCAGCGCCAGCGGCGACATATTCCAGCTGACCGGCTCGGCATCGATCAGCACCGGAACCGCATGTTCGTAGAGGATCGGTTGCAACGAGGCCACGAAGGTCAGGTCAGATACATAGACACGGTCACCCGGCACTGTGTCGAGAACCCGCAATGCCAGATGCAGCGCTGCCGTACCCGACGACAAGGCCAGCGCTGACTTACGGCCACTGACCTCGGCCAGTCTGTGCTCGAAGGCCTCTAGGTTGGGGCCCGCAGGAGCGACCCAATTGTCGGCGAAAGCTTCGTGGATGTAATCCATCTCGGCCATGCCGATATGTGGCGGTGACAGCAGGATCATGCCTTCCAGAGAGGTCCGGTCAACAAGCCCCACAGGGTGTTCCTTGGCGTCGCACAGGACGACCACCTGAATCGCATGGGCATGCATCGTTTCGAGAATCGCTTGTCTGCTGGCATCTTCAGGCAGCATGACGGGACGTTTTGCGCCGAAATAGGACATCGGCGTTTGTAGATCCGCCCCTTCCAGAAGGGCGCGCCGGATATCGCCATCGCTCACGGTCCGCACGGCATGACCGTCGGCGTCCAGAATAATGCATAACTTGATCTGGCAGCTGTCCAGCGTCTCCATCGCGGAGCGAATTGTCGTCCGGGATGAAATGGTATGGTTCTCGAAAATCACGCTATTATTTCTCAAATTATCTATGGATATCTATAGATTGCGTTTTCATAGTCTAGGCTGCCCTGCATGTCTATGGGTGTAGATCGGTATGGCCCACCGCTCCCCCAGACCGCCCCGAAAGGCGAGTCACCAGAGTCGAATTTGTGCCCTTGTGCGCCGATTTTGTCCATCGCTATTCGTTTGACGCTTTATCAGTGCCAGATCAATGTCAGAATTTCCTGTGCCGGGAACATTTCTTGGCGACAGGCATAGGCCCCCACACCTTCTGGCACGGACGATTAGGGTCAGAAACGGCAGCGCCTGTTAGGCTCCGCGCAGCGCTACGTCCTTTCTGTTTGGTCAACTGATTGATAATTATACCGTATTCTATCATCAACTTACTTCGCGCGCAGCAATGGGAAAGCAGACTTGATTCCGACTATACATCTGATTAATAGGGTCCCCGGTGGCCAAAGCGGTTGGCCGAATTCAATCATATAGGTATCAGAGAGGTTTTCCTTCCATATCAGTGCGTTATCCGGCAGCATTTTGCGGGCTGGATGTATCGCATTTATGTTCGGTTTCTCTATTTCAAAGATTCGATCTCCCTGAAAAGTTGCCGCGTGATAGATATATAATCTCCTTTAGAGAACGGCCCTATTGATGCCGGGAATAATTGACCCACGGAAAGGACTATTGCGAATGGCCCGCAAACCTAACGCGCTCGATATTAACCTGAATATGTCCCTGTTTGAGCCGGGAGCATCGAATCTGCCGCGCAAATATGGCCTGCCCGAGCGGGTGCAGTTCTGCAACAAATGCGGGGTGTCCAATCAACGCCCGAACTCGGCTGTCGAGTTTCAGCACACCGAGAAATCTGAAAAGAAGACCATCAATTTCGACGATAGCGGCGTTTGTGATGCCTGCCGTACGGCCGAGCGCAAAACCGCCGAAATCGACTGGGATGAACGCGAGGCGAAGCTGGTCGCACTCTGTGATCGTTTCCGGAGCCGCAATGGGTCTTACGACTGCCTGGTGCCGGGGTCCGGCGGCAAGGACAGCTTTTACCAGTCGTGGATGCTGAAATACAAATACGGCATGAACCCGCTGACCGTGACCTGGGCTCCTAACATCTATACAGACTGGGGGCGGCATAATTTTGATGCCTGGATTCATTCAGGCATGGACAACTACCTGATGACGGCCTCCGGACGCTCCAAGCGTCTGCTCACGCGACTCGCGGTTGAGAACATATTTCACGCGTTCCAGCCGTTCATCATTGGTCAGAAATGCTTTGCGCCAAAGATGGCCCTGATGTTCCAGATTCCGCTGGTCTTCTACGGTGAGAACGAGGCCGAGTATGGCAATCCGATCGACGACAATGCCGAAGCACAGCGGTCCTACGACTACTTCGCCTCCTCAGGCGAGGAGAATATGTTCCTGGGCGGCGAAAGCGTCGCCAGCTTAAAGGCCGATTTTGGGATGAGCCAGGCCGACCTGACCCCCTATCTGCCCTCGGATGTTGAGCCGCTGCGCAAGTTGGGCGCTGAGGTACATTATCTGGGATACTACCTAAAATGGCACCCGCAAGCGGCCTATTACTTTGCAGTTGAGAACGGTGGCTTCAAAGCATCGCCGGAACGGACGGCTGGCACCTATTCCAAATACAATTCAATCGACGATAAGATCGACGATTTCCATTACTATACAACTTACATCAAATTCGGAATCGGCCGCGCCACCTATGACGCCAGCCAAGAAGTCCGCTCTGGCGATATCGCCCGCGAAGAAGCCGTGGCCCTGATCCGCCGATATGATGGCGAATTCCCCGAACGCTGGGCCGAGGAAATATTCGAATACCTGAGCATCGACGAGAAAAGCTTCCCCGAAGCGCATAAGATGTTCGAACATCCCATCATGGACCGTGCCTATTTCGAAGCCCTTACCAATAAGTTCCGGTCCCCTCACCTGTGGCAGCATGACGGCACCGACTGGTCGCTGCGTCACCGCATCGAACAGATCTGAGGCGCGGAATCATGCGTAATTTGCGTCTCATTCCGCGGCTCGACGTCAAGATGGAATGGCTCATCAAGGGCGTCCAGATGGAAGGTTGGCGAAAGGTCGGCGACCCGGCGGAATACGCCAAAGCCTATGCCGATGCCGGCGCTGACGAACTGTTGTTCATGGACGTCGTTGCGAGCCTGTACGAGCGCAACAGCTTGCATGACATCGTAAGTAAGGTCGCCTCAGTAGTCTTCGTGCCGATGACGGTCGGCGGCGGCATCCGCACAGTTGAGGATGTCAGCGCCATGCTGGCCTGTGGGGCTGACAAGGTCGCGCTGAACACTGCGGCCACGCGCAATCCCGAATTGATCACCGATGTCGCCAACCGCTTTGGGGCACAGGCTACTGTTGTCTCGATAGAAGCGATCCGCGACAAGGGTAGCTGGCTGGCAATGACAGATAACGGGCGTAACCACACTGGGCGCAACGTCATCGAGTGGGCCAAGGAAGCCGAAGAGCGCGGCGCGGGCGAATTGATCATCACCTCCATTGACCGTGAGGGCTTGGGGCACGGTTACGATCTGGACCTGATCCGACTGGTGACCGAACAAGTGAGAATTCCGATCGTTAGTGGTGGCGGTCTGGGAACCACCGACCATCTGTCCGATCTGATCGACAAAACTCAGGCTTCGGCGGCGTCTGTCGCGCAGGCGCTGCATTGGAAGAAGCTGAATATGTCTGATCTGCGCGACACGCTGAACGCCAATGACTGCTTTGTCCGCCGCCTGACCTGACCGATGACAGGCAGCCCGGATTCTCTTGCTATCTGCTTATTCGGTGCCGGCGGCCATGGGCGCGGGATCGCGGCGCAGATTGCGCAAATCACCGGTGTGATGCCCGTCTTTGCCGATGGCAGCCTGCCGGTTGGGACCATGATTGGCGAAGCTCATGTGCATTTCACTGATCTGCGCGATGTCGCGGCGCATGATTTGCTGATCACAATCGGGGCGGCAGATGTGCGGCGCAAATATCAGGTTGAGGCTTGTGCACTTGGCTGTCGGTTAACCACGTTCATCGCTGATCCGGGGCAATATTTCTCACCGCCACCAGGGCTTGGCACCGTCGTTCTCAGCGGGGCGGTGGTCAATGCCGAAACCCGGATAGGAGAAGGCGTGATCATCAACAATGGTGCGATCGTGGAACATGGCTGTTACATTGGTGATTTCAGCCATATCGCGCCGGGCGCTGTCGTGGCCGGGGACGCACATGTCGGGGCTGATGTTTGGATCGGCGCCAATGCGACCGTGTTGCAGGGGATCACGATTGCCGATGGCACGACTGTGGGCGCTGGCGCTGTGGTCACCCGTGATATAAGCGCGCCTGGCACATATATCGGTCTGCCGGCCCGCAAGGTGGAATAGAAAAGCAAAAGGACATTTTGATGCAATCGCCTTCTTGTGTTGTGATCGATTATGGGATCGGAAACGTCTTTTCCGTCATGCAGGCCCTGCGCCAGCTCGGAACGAACGTGGAACTAAGTGCCGACCGGGATATCATTCTGGCGGCCGACCGGGTCATCCTGCCCGGCGTGGGTGCCTTCGGCAAAGCGGTGGATACGCTGCGCGATATGGGTCTCGACAACATCGTGCGCGAATTCATCGCGACGGAACGCCCCTTTCTGGGGATCTGCGTCGGCATGCAGGTGTTGATGGAGCGCGGGCAGGAATATGGTACACATGAAGGACTGGGGTTCTTTAAGGGTGAGGTGACGCGTATTGATCTGGCCGACGAGACGGGCGAAAAACTGCGCGTGCCGCTGATTGGTTGGAATACGCCGGTTCCCACTACAGAGGACCGCTGGCAGGGTACGCCGTTTGCCTCCACGCCTCCGCAAACGGATTATTATTTCGTACACAGCTATTCAGTGGATGCCTCTGATCCTGCCGATGTCGCCGCGACAGTACCCGTGGGTACCGGCCATGTGACTGCCGCCATACAGCGCGATAATATCACAGGCGTTCAGTTCCATCCCGAACGCTCTGCAAATGGCGGACAAGCCTTTCTGGCCGGTTTTCTGGCGTTATGATATCACCCACACCGAGTACAGCGCGCGGCTACCCGCAGTCTGGCAGTCTGGATGTTCTCTTCGTTAGCTATGGGGGCGGGCATATTCAGGCAATTCTGCCCGTAGCGCAGGCCTTGCATGACGCGGGAAAAAATATCTGCATTTTCGCGCTGACAACTGCCGCCGCCGTCGTCGAGAAATCCGGCCTGCCCTATTTCACCTATGCGGATCTACCACAAGCGCGCGAGCAGGCGGTCATCGCCACCGGTCAACGCCTGGCAGCACAGATGCCTGCAAACAACGTCCTTCCCGCCGCCGAAACCCAAGCCTATCTGGGCATAAATTATCTGGACATGGTCGCCAGGCTGGGGCCCGAAGAGACGGATCAGGCGTGGGAAAACGGCGGGCGGCAGCATTTCTTTCCGCTGCCCACCATGATCCGTGTGCTGGAAAATCTGGCGCCCAGACTGATCATGGCCACGAACTCTCCACGATCGGAACAGGCTGCCATCGACGCGGCCGGAACAGTGGGAATACCGGCGCTGTGTCTGGTGGATATGTTCGCACTACAAGAAGTGGCTTGGCTCAAAAAACCTGGTTTTGGCCGACAGCTTTTCGTCTTCGATGAAAGCGTCCGACAAATGCTCATCAATCATGGACGGCCTGCCGAGGATATCGTCGTGACCGGGAATCCAGCATTCGACAGCCTGTATGATCCCGCCACGATCGCGGCGGGACAGCGCCTGCGCGACGATCGGGGCTGGGGTCAGGATGGCAGGATCAGCCTGCTCTACGCCAGCTCGCCCGAGCCAGAAAAGCACCCGTTTACCGGTGAACCGGCTAATCCCGCCCTGCCGCGTGATTTGGAATATCACCTGCGCGAATTGATCGACGCTGATCCGCAATACGAGTTGATCATCCGCCGACACCCCAGTGAAGATCAGGCCATCGCGACCGGTGAGCGTGTCTATGCCAGTCCTCGGTCGGATGATATTAATGCGTTGGTCCATGCCGCTGATGTCGTGATTGTCATCGGCTCAACCGTTGGCTTGCAAGGCTATCTTGCCGGAACGCCCGTTCTGAGCGTGGAATGCTCGGTCTTCAGCAAAGACGCTCCGTTCGGCGACTTCGGCATGAGCACTGCCGTAGAGGATTTTGATGCAATCGCCGTGGCGCTGAAGGAAATCAGAACCGGCAGGCGCGATGTCGAGGGCCAACGTCCCAGAACGGCCGTTTCAAGAATTCTTGCCGAAGTGGAACACTATCTGCATTAAGCTGCCCGCACCGACTTAATCGGGCGGAACACCGCTCAGACCGCCAAGCGAAAATCAGGTCCAGAATCGTCTGTCACAGACTTATGTCGCGATCGATTTATCCTTGGGCCAGATCAATGATTTCGAGAAGATTCTGCATTTTTCAGGCATTTTACGAAAACGCATGGCTTCTGACCCATCACGAAACCTCTCAATGCGGCCTTCCTGTAACAAGCGGGGACTTTTATCAGAGTTAGGTGGGTTCTTTGACTTGCAGCTTGCAGTGGATTTCGTGCAAACGAGGGTAGAGCGGTGAAAATCGCGGATCGCACAAAGGGATAACATGATGTTGAGATACTTTATACTCGCTGTTGGTCTTGTGACGCTGACTGGATGCGGTGTTGCCTATATCTCGCCGCGTGTCACCGAAACCGATGGCAAGGTGCGAGTGTTACCTCTGACTGCCGACAGTGTCCGGGTCGCCAACGGCTCTTCCTACCGACCCAAGGAATTGCCCAGCGTCTTCTTTGCCAATGCCGGTGGCGGTGGCGGACTGCGTGGAGCAGGGGCAACGCCACCTGCGTCGCTTGATCGTCAGAACCGGCCTGCCGCGTTAGAGATGCGCCTGCCACCCAACGTCAATCCCGGCCCTTACGAGATCGGTGTTGGGGATGTGCTGTTACTGGCAACCAAGACACCGGGAAACACTGTCGAGGAATTGAGCGGCCTTCTTGCAGCCCAGAACAGCCGCCAAGGCTATACCGTGCAAGATGATGGCGCGATCGCTATCCCGGATGTGGGGCGCGTTCAGATCGCCGGTCTTACGCTGGAAGAGGCAGAGGCGCAGCTGTTCCAGAGCCTTGTCGAAAATCAGATCGACCCGACGTTCAGCCTTGAGATTGCCGAGTTCAACTCCAAGCGCGTTTCATTGGGTGGGGCCGTGGCCAAACCGACCGTGGCACCGGTGACACTGACGCCACTCACGCTTGATGCTGCGCTGGCCGCCGCTGGCGGGATCAATACCAAGGATCTGGATTATGCCTCGATCCGGCTGTACCGCGACGGCACACTCTATCAAATCCCGCTGAACGAGTATCTGCGCCGCCCGGCTGTGCAAAAGGCCCGGCTGGTGGATGGCGACAGCGTTTTTGTCGACACCGAATATGAGCTGGACAAGGCACAAGCCTATTTCCGAGAACAGATCACACTGGCCCAATTCCGTCAGACCGCCCGCATTCAGGCTTTGAACGAGTTGAACTCCGAAGTCAGCCTGCGCCGCGCCGTATTGCAGGAATCGCGTGACAACTTCCGCTCCCAAATCGAGTTTGATGCGGTGGACCGTGATTATGTCTATCTGACTGGTGAAGTGGTCAAGCCCAGCCGGTTCGTGCTGCCTTTCGGTCAGACCGCATCGCTGGCGGACGCATTGTTCGACAACGATGGTTTCCGCAATGAAACAGCCAATCCCAGCCAACTATACGTGCTGCGCGGCTCACCGGAACCGGGCAAGCCGGATTTGGTCACCGCCTGGCATCTCAATGGCTCTGATGCCAGCAAGTTCCTGTTGGCCACCAAGATGCAGATGCGTCCCAATGACGTGATCTTTATCGCCGAGCAACCGATCACCCGCTGGAACCGCGTGTTGCAGCAGTTCATACCGTCGATCCTCACTACGGGTGGCGCGCTCGCGGTGCAGTAGGCAACAGAGCCAGAGAACGACTTATCTGATGCAAAGGCCGGGCAGAATTGCCCGGCCTTTTGTGTTTCTGACAGGTCGTTCAGAATAGGGACACTCTGGAGAGAGCTATTGGATGTAACGGTCTCAAACGGAGCCGGGCCTGACGGCACATCTCTGCCATCGGGTTTGCGACCCTCTCATCTATGCGATTAGAAACGGTGTCTGTTGCGGTTAGCGCAGCGACTGGATTACGATATATCCGTTCAACGGACTGATCCACTGGCGTGACTGTACGATCCGCCCGCCGGGCGTAACCTGATAGCTGTTCTGGAACGTTGTGTCGCGGAACTCGTCCTTATCTGCGATGCATGATTCCAGCATTCTGGTGGTGGATGTATGCACTTCGCCCAGTGACACCTGCTCGCCGCCCTCGGATTTAATCTGGCAATAAGGATCAAGCGCGACGGTGTAGTTCTCACCATCAAGATAGCGGTTTACCCGGGATGCTGCGCCGTCCTGTCGCGCGCGGATGATCGCTGCGACTGCGTCAACATCTGATGACATCAGGTCGTTGCCGAGGCCACGCGTGGCGGTCACGATACCGCCCTTGAGGGTGATGCTGCGCCGGTCGGAACTGCCAAAGGTAACATAGGGACCGTTGCGTTCGATCTCTTGCATCACGGTCATCGCATCACGGGATGGAATGGCAATGAAGATCACCTGGCCGGAGGTTGTGGCAAGAATTTTAGCGGCGGTCTGAGCGATCAGATTCGGGTCTGGCGCTTTCGGCCCACCCCGTTTGAAGATGGCAGAGAACGTTCCCTTGAGCATATCGGTCGCGGTCACGTCGCTGCTCTCTCTGTTGCTGCAGGCAGCAAGACTCAGGCAGGCGAGAGCAAAGAGGGTGCCGCCGCGCAGGATGGATTTAGGACTCATCTCCAGAATTTCCCCCAAGTCTTGGCCATCTGAGGACGATGGGTGTCCTTGACCTTGTCGTAGAGCCTGCCATCGACCTCCAGGCGTGCGCCACCGTCACGCGACAGCGATTTCAGCACGGTCTCGGATTTCTGGAGGCTCGGCGAGCCAGTTCCCCACGAGAACGGGATCACGATTCGGATACCCTTGTCGAAGGAACCCTCGCCAAAAGTGGCCGAGCTGACATCGGTTTTGGTGGCGTATGCACCAACGCTCCAGCCATTGGCAAAAACCCTATCGACCGACAGGGTCGCGCCAAAATCACCGGCCAGATATTGCCCGACATCGAGCTGCGTATGGAACCCGTATCCGACATCGTAATAGGCCGAGACATGCCCGTTCCATTCAGGGATCACACCGGTGGGGGTAGCCCTTGTGCGGGTGCCAAACTGCTGGTCGTAGGCGCGAGGCAGGACATAGTTGACCTCTACGCCCAAGGCAAAGCGACTGTCTACCGGCTTCCACAGCAACTCGGCCGAGGCACCGGCATACATCCGCTCCAAGTATCCCACTGTCAGGCGGCTGTAGAAATTCTTGGCTGGGCGGCCGTATTTGGCAAGCGTCAGATAGTCTATCGTCGGCTCGTCGCTTTGGTTGTAGAAGGCTACGTTCGAGCGCACCCGCGGCAGTCCCGAGGGCCCTGGCAACGTGATGTCGCCGAGATTGCCGATAATCTTCTGCGAGACCGAGCCCGCAGCAATCCAACCCGGTGCAATGTGATATTCAGCCTTGGCCTTGATCCCGGCAGAGTAGCGCAGTGGGTTTTCCGGATCAAAGACCGAAAAACGCAGATAAGGCCCAATACTATAGTCAAAACGCGGATAGGCATCCGGCATCAGCGTGACACCGTTATCGGTCACTGCCCCATCCTGGAACCTGCTGGCTGCTAGTATCTGAGTGGCGGGCGCGTTCTCTAACCGTTCCAGATCAGTTCGCGACATGGTGACGGAAGTGGTCGGCTGGCCTTCAATCATCTGGGTGATGGTGAAAGTCTCCACCGAGGCGGGCAGAGAGCGGGACATAGCCCGCGCAGTGCGCCCCACCGCCTGAGCGCGCATATCAAAGCGGGTGTTGCGAATCTGGATATGGGCACTTCTCGGTTCGATCTGTAGTCCGTGCAACTTGATCCCGTCACGATCCAACAATCCCTTGAGCGAGCCGATCGCTTGGGCTTGACGGGTCTGGTCGGTGGTCCAGCCCAGATCGGCGGCACTGCCTGGTGCGCGTGGCGCCACCGGCAGCGGCGCCCCTTCCAGCCCGCCCTTGACCGCAGTCTTTCGTGTATTGAGGCTGAGTGTCAGCCCGGCACCGAATTCACTGCCGTAAAGAGAATAGGCATTCAGGCGCAGGCTATCGCTAACCTTGTAGCCTACGCCAAAATTCCAAGGGATCTTGCGTTCCAAGGCATTGGCACGCACCTCCCGCTGGTATCCGTCAGAGGAATATTCAGCTGCAAAGCTCAGCTTCTGTGTCACTTGCCAAGATAAGCCCCCGAAAGCCGCCATATCGCCGCGAAACCAGCGATCATAGCTGGGGATGCCGCCCTTGCCGAGCGTCACCGCGGGACGATTGCCGGTACTGCTAAAGGTGCCGTAGGTTCCCAGCCGTCCCCAGCCCACCCCAGCGGAAAGCCGAAACCGGTCAGCGATGGATTTTGTGGCAACGAGGTACTCGCCGCTATACACGCCAGTCCCGGCAAGGTCGCGGAGGCCGATGGTCAACGCGGGCCGAACACGCCCCTCGTTGATTAGCCGATAGCTTAAGTCGAAACTACGATCATAGAGTGTGTCAAACGTGGGCCGCCCAGGCTCGGGTAGTAGGCCACCTACCCCCGAATAGCGAAAGCTGGCACTCAATCGCGGCAGAATCTGAAAGCTGAGCGTCGTGCGTGTGGTCAGATTATTGCCCGCGCCATAAGCCGATAGCGTTGTGGAAAGCTGTCCCTCAGGCGCAACTTCGGCGGTCGGCATATCGATCAGCCCGCCGGGTGTCCCATAGATATTTGTCTGGGTCGTCTGTAGATTATCCGCGCCACCCAACACCGGTGCACTGACAAGCAGAGCCGTTGCTGCAGCCATGACAACAGGATGCTTGCCTCTCACTTCGAACCCTCGTGTTTGGTGCCCATTTTTCCAGACCATAAACAACCACGATCCAAAACCCTAGGTCCATTCGACACTAACGGTACTGGTTTTACTGCGAAGCGATGCAGGATCATCACGGTAGGAGTTCGTATATCCTCCGCAATCAACGGAGATGCTATCTGTCATGCCACAGACTTGCATGATCCATCCCTTTGAGCATGGGATCTGCCATGATGAAAACCCAATGCATATCTGCGGTGACTACTTTGCTCGCGCCATTAGCGCATTACCAAATACTTTGAGGTTGGCCCGTTTCCAACCTGCAATCAGTCGCATCTTTTCGAGTTTGAGAAAGGCCTGGTGTGCGCAGTTTTCGACTTCGCCTTTTCGCCTCAGCACTGAGTTCGGGGGTTTCCTGCAGGTCTTAAGGATCGAAATTCTCATGCATCTCTTGATCTTACCCCCCTTGCGGTCCCGTCCATCTCTGCATCGCGCAACGTTCCTCAATCAGTCTCCTCGGCATCGAACTGCGCCGCAAGCGCGCGCCTGTCGATCTTCTGCGAAGTCGTGCGCGGAAAAGCGTCTATGATGTGCACAGCCTGTGGGATGGCATAGGGCGGTAGCCGGTCGGCGCAATGACGCAGCAGATCATCGGCCGCAACAGAACTGTGATTGTGTATCGTGACCGCTGCTTCGATCTCGGTTCCGTCGCGGGCGGTGTAGCTGCCGGCCTCTTCGACACTGTCATGTTCGGCGAGTACGGCTTCCACCTCATCCAGCTCGATCCGAAAGCCGCGGATCTTGATTTGCCGGTCCTTGCGCCCAAGAAATAGCATGCCATGTACGCTGTCCTCAGCCACGATATCACCGGTACGATAGAACACGTCCTCGATGTCATCGGTCACGTTGCGGCGATAGAAACAAGCCGCGTTCAGCGCGGGCGCCCGCCAATAGCTTCGCATCCGGGTTGGGGAACGGATCAATAATTCACCTGGCGCACCGGGGACCACCTGATGATCGTTTTCGTCCACGATCAGCGCTTCGGCGATGCCCCAGGCGCGCCCGATGGGGATGGTCTCGGTGGCTTCGATCACAGGCTCATCCACATGATGATAGGTGCACATATTCACCTCGGCCGGGCCGTAGGAATTGCTGAAACGCGCGTGGGGCCATTGCGCCATCAACGCCCCAAGGTATTTCGGCGGAAACGGTTCTCCGCCAAAAATCACCCATCGCAGGGTGGTCAGGTCGCGCTTGTCCAGCACACCGCGGAGCAATAGCAGGGTCAACGCGTGGGGCGCGGAAAACCAGACCGTCATGCGCTCTGTCTCCATCAGCTCCGACAGGCTCGCCGGCAGTTTGGTGTAGGGTTCGGGTATGATAATTGTCGTTGCTCCGCAGAGCGGGGCACACAGATAGTCAAAGAGCGAGATATCGAAATGCAGAGGCGAGTGGTTGCCGAAGCGGTCGGACGCTGTGATGGCGTAGAGATCGGCGATGGCCCGCGCATAGCTTAGCCCGCTGGAATGGGTATGGGTGATCCCCTTTGGCCTTCCGGTCGAGCCGGACGTGTACATGATATAGGCGATATCTTCGGGGATGACCTTTGCGGGTGCGACAGGCGGCGCGTCCCGGATTGCGTCCCAGCTAATGCTCTGCACGCCTCCCTTGGGACTGTCGGACAGGCCAATGACACAGTCGAGCCCTGCCTTGCCGTCCAGCAGCGTCTGTATCTGGGTGCGTTTGTCGTTGCCGGTGATCAGATGGCGCACACCGCAATGCTGGAGCATGGTCGCGACTCTCTCGACCGGCGCGCCTGGATCAATAGGTACATAGGCGGCGCCGGCCTTGAGGATACCGAAGATCGCAACCGGTGTTTCCAGCGCCTTGTTCATGTAGATGCCAACGCGATCCCCCCGCCGCACGCCGTGATTCATCAACACACCTGCAAGCCGGGAACTGAGGCTCGCCAGCGCCTGATATGTCAGGCTATTGCCCAGAAATCGGAATGCTTCCTGTTCTGGGTCTCGATCTGCCGATCGGTCAATCATCTCGTGCAGCAAGTTCACTCTCATTGCGTTCATCCTCCGTGTTCTTGCCGTCCCGGCAAAGCGCCGCGTGGTGGATCGGTCAACAGTACCAGATATGTGCGACCGTCAGCGCATTTGCGGCAAAGACTGGCACAGAAAGATCAGGGTGCAACCCCGGTGCCAGCGGCGATTGTTCATGGACCAGAATGCGGGCACCGGGGCGCAATTCCGTGCGCACTCGGTCAAGCAGGGGTTTCAACGCGGTCATGGGGTGAAACAGAAAGACGACGGTGGCCTCGGCGATGTCTGCTGCTGCGGCATCGCCGGTGATGATGCGGACGCGATCCGAAACGCCTGCGGCCTGCACCGCTGCGCGCGAAATTTCCGCAAGGCTCGAATCCTGCTCAACGCCGATCGCAGCGCAGTTTCGGCTCTGTGCGGCCTCGGTCACGATCCGGCCATCTCCACATCCGAAATCGAACAGCGTGTCAGCTTCGGTGACACCAGCAACTTTGAGCAGTGGCGCGACGAGGGGGAGTGGTGTCCCCAGGTTGATCCCGGGGTCATAGCGACCGCGCGCCGCCTGTCTGCCCCCACCGCGCATAATATCGCGGACCACCCGCACCGGTTTTATCGCAAAATAGGTGGGCCAGAGCCATGCGGGCGGAGATGCGGCGGCGAAATCCGCAAGCCCCGGCGACAGGCCGCGCCGGATACGGGCCATGGCGCGCGGCAGCACCCTGCCCCACCGGAGCGTCATCCGTGTCGTGACCGCATCGCGTTTCATCAGAGCGATTTCGCCATGCGTGTATCGCAGCGCCCGAAGTGCCGCAGGCCCGAATACGTTCGGAACGGCATACCCCTCTGCCGCCGCTGCCTGTAGCGCCGTTTCGATCCGGTCTGCAGGAATCCGCTGGGTGAACATCTGGAATTGCGCAGATCCGGCCTGTTCGGGCTGCGCCGAAACCTCCATTGCGGCAAGGTGTCTAATAATCGCCTGCTGCGCCTGCTGGGTTTCCGAAGCGATCATTGCCAGGGTTGCGACGACTGTCAAAGCACTGGCCCGAGCATCGTCTACGATGGCGGCTGGCGGCAGGGCCAGCAGCATCTCTACTTCCTTTTCCAGCCGATGGTCATGGATTGCCTTGATCAGGTGATCCTGCACTTCGGCCTTTGACAGCGGCGCAAAAGGTCCCGCAGGCCGATCCGCCATCCGTCAGCCTAACAACCGGGCGATGATCTGGCGCTGGATGTCAGACGTTCCGGAATATATCAGCCCGCCGGTCGCATCTCGCAGATCGCGCTCGATACCGTCGGCGCTAAGATACCCCCGGCCGCCGAAAATCCGAACCGCATCAAGGCTCGACGCGGCAAAGGCTTCGGAAATGTGCAGCTTGGCCATTGCGGCTTCCAATGCTGAAGGACGACCCACGTCCTTCAGCCACGCGGCGCGATAAAGCAGCAGGCGCGACGTCTCGAGGCGCAGACGCATCTCGGCCAGACGGTTCGACACCGACTGGTTGTCACCGATGGGTGCGCCAAAGGTTTCGCGGCTTCGGGAATACGACACGCATTCGTCCAACTGTCGTGCCATCGCGCCCACGTGGCTGCTGAAGATAAAGCTGCGCTCCCACTCCATCGTGTGCTGAAAAATGCTCATGCCCGCACCGACCGGCCCCAGCCGCCGATCCTCGGGCACCCAGCAGTCAGTCAGGCGCAGCCCGCCTAGCGGCACCGACCGCAGGCCCATCTTCTCTTCGGGCTGGCCGCGCTCGAACCCTACGTCGCCCGCTTCGACCAGAAAGGCGGAAACACCCCATGCGCCGTGATCTGGCGCCGTGCTGGCAAAGACCAGCGCCAGATCGCAGTCCGGCCCCATGCCGATATACGCCTTGGTGCCGTTCAGGACATACCCGCCATCGCGGGCCTCGGCAGTGGTTTTCAGGCTCATGGCGTCAGAGCCTGTTTCAAGCTCGGTCAGCCCATGCGCACCGACCAGACGCCCGTCGATGAGGCCGGGCACGTATTTCCGCTTTTGCGTGTCCGTTCCGAAACTGATGATCGGTTTCAGAACCGCCCAGATCTGACCATTGATCCCAAGGGTCAGGCCATTGTCGGCACAACCCCGGCCAATCGCCTCGAGCGCCATGATCGTGGTCAGGGTGCTGTGCCCTGCGCCACCATATTCCTGCGGGATGCAAAGACCGAATAGGCCATAGTCCGCGCATTTCTGCCACAAATCGCGCCAGCCGTCCTCTTGGCCCGCGCCGCGCCTGTCGCGCTCGGCCAGTCCGGTGTTCAGGGTGCTTTGCGCAAATTCCTGTGCCGATGCACATAGCGCGCGCTGTTCATCGGTTGGGTCGAAATCCATTCCTTCTCCCCTACCCACCATCAGCTCAGACCCTTTCGCGGGCGAGATATGCCGCCATCGCATCAACGCTCGCCAAGTTGGTCACAGTGATGTCTTCGGGTGGGATGGTGATCCCGAACTCCATTTCCAGAAATGCCACCAGGCGCATCACCGACAGCGAATCCAGCAACCCGCTGAGTAGCAGTTCGTCCCCGTCTTGAAATTCATGCCCGGCGAGTGGTGACCCGGCGAGATACGCACGGATGTCTGCGCGCACAGACGCGTCCTCGGTTTCGGTCATATGGCATCCCCTTTTTGGACAGTGCTCAAGGCAGCAGGCTGGACACAGACATGTTAACTCCGAATGCTCGCTCGACAAACCAGTAGAGCGCGATCAGGATCAACAACGATGAGCCGCCGTAAAGTACAACCGGCACGTAAAGCCGCGACTTTCGCAGCATGTAGAGCAGCGGGACACATAGCACGACGAACAGGATCTGTCCCAATTCCACCCCGACGTTGAAGGCGAACAGCGTGACGACGATATTGGTCGGCTCGACGCCGTAGGGGGCCAGAACGTTGGCAAAGCCCATCCCGTGCAGCAGCCCAAACCCAAAGATCACGATCCATATCTGGCGACGCGGTGCCGCGATCAGGTTTGCAGCGGCGGCGATGGCGATGGACGCTGCGATCAGCGATTCGATCAAGCGTTCGGGCAACCTCAGGATTTCAAGTGCGGCAAGGCTGAGGGTGATAGAATGTGCGATGGTGAACAACGTCACGACCGCAACGACATTCATCAATGCCGGACGCAACCCCTCCACTGCATCCCAGTGTCGATCACGATAGACCAGAACCGCAGGGAAGAGCAGAGCGAGCAGAAAAAACAGGTGGTCGTAACCGATCAGGATGTGTTTGGCACCGTAGATGACAAAGCTCTTGAACATATCAAGTGCGGATGCAGCCGTCAGATCTACGCTTCTGCGTTCGGTTTCGGATGCAAAGACCAACAGGTGCCGTGCTTCGTTCCCCTCAAGACCCGAGCGCGCGTTGCTCTCGATAATCAGCAGCACCGGTTGTTCCGGCCCGCCGCCCGCATAATACGGCCGGTGCTCGATTTCGATGGCGTCAGGCATGGCCTGAGAGACCGCGGTGGTGAAATTCAGCGTGGCGAAGATACCGAAACCCACGGGAACAAAGTCGTGCCCGGTGATTTCGACGGGGTAGCTCTGATCGCCTATGAAGAATGTCAGGTTCGGCTGCATCCGCGCATAGATGTCTGCACTATGCGCCTCGAATTCCTGCACGGAAACCGTGCCATCCCCATTGTCGTCAAGCGCCATGGCGTTCCCCAGATCGTCGAGCAGAATCTCGAACCGACCGGAAAGCGATGCCTCGCCCACATTCAGGTAGACATAACTTTCGCCTTTCCTGTGGGCCGTTGCCAGTGTCGGGGCAATCACAATAGCCAAGACGAATAAAATCAGCGGCCTCGGGCGCATAGAAAAATCCTTTTCAAATACCTCTAAACAGCATCGGGATGCATCCGAGGACCTGACGATCAGTTTAATCAATCACTCCCTCCAATCAAGCTTCGATTTCCGAAGGCAATCGCGACATCACCAGCGTTTTTGCCTGCGCGAAACGATTTGCTTCAGTGACGCGCAGCTGGAATTCGAGCCTTCTCGCAAGCTTGGATGTCGTCTAACATCGTGATTCATGCATATGGGGAACACTTCGTTGGATGGCTCTGAGAAGACGGACATGACGGCAACGGGACCGTCGAACCAGTGCGAGTTGCAGCTATCTGCGATGCAGCGAGTTCTCTGGGCGTCTCAGACACGGCATCCGGACGCGCCTGTCCAGAACATGGCTGTGCTTGCGCATCTGAATGGCGCCATCGACAGCAACCGGTTCGTACGGGCCTTCGGTACGGTTGTGCAGGCGTCCGATGCCTTGCGCTCGCGAATGATGTCCGACGGACGCGCAGCGGCCGTGGTTCTGGCTGATCCGCCACGTCCCGCCGAGGTAATGACGCTGGCACGGGACGAGGTTGCGGAATGGGCGCGGCGGCGCTCTGCGCGACCGCTCGACATGGGCGTCTGTGGTTATGACAGCGTCCTGCTGCAGCACGAGGACAATACCGCCTCGTGGTATCTCAATATTCATCATACGCTGACTGACGCCCGCAGTTCCGCTCTTGTGTTCGAGGCTGTCGCCACAGCCTACGGCGATGACAGCCCGCTCGGGCTGACCTCCTATTATGACTGGGCCACGGCATTGCCGAGCGCCCCTGATCCGATGGCGCACCGCGCGCTGCAACACTGGAAAACACGGACCGCGGCACCGCGCCCCGGTACGCTCTACCCGGCGTCCGATCTGCCGACCCCCGATGCCGCGCAGGTACCCGTTCCGCTTTCGGATGCGTTGCGCGATCTGGTGGGCACCCGCGAGCAAGGGGCTTACGCGATTCCCGTCGGCAACCTGTCACATACGGTTCTGCTGACCACCGCCATGGCCCTGTTGATCCACCGGATCAGCGGCGATTGCGTGTTCTCCATCGGTCTGCCTGTCAGTCACCGGACGAATGCGGCCTCGCGGCGCTGTATCGGGGCGCTGGTCGAGGTTTTCCCGGTGGATATCGAAATCGTTGCGGGCGAGTCGCATCAGGCATTTCATCAGCGCGTTGCAGGGGCTGTTTTCAATACCCTCAAATTCGCGATCCCCGGGACCAGCCCCGCACCGGACTATGCGGCACTGGTCAACGTCCTGCCCCGCGAAACCGCGCCAAACCAATTTGGCGATATCACCGCCCGCGTACAATGGTTGCACTGCGGCGCGATGGACGCCGGACAGGCGTTGCGGCTGCATTCGACACCCTATGCTGATGCCTGCGGGACCACGCCTGAGCACTTCAACCTTGCGCTCGATGTCAGTCATGGTGCAGCGGGCGATGGCTATCGCGACCGTGTCGCGGGACATCTGCAAGCGATCTTGCATGCATTGCTGGATGATCCCGCAAGCGCCATCGGAACGACGTCGCTCTGCAGCGCGGCGGATGAGACCCTGATTGCCGAATGGGAATCCGCCCCGGATATCGACGGTGAGGCGATGCTGTTGCCCGACCACCTGAAGGTCGCTCTGGCCGACAACGCTGCTGTGGTGATCAAGGAAGGCGGTATCACGCTGACCGGGGACGCGTTGTGGCATTGGGCCCGCGCGGTGGCCGCCTCGATTGGCCAGACGGCCGAACCGGGCGCCCGCATTGGCGTTGCACTCGACCCGTCCATCCAGGCGGTGGTCGCGATCTACGGTATCTTGCTGGCGGGGGCGTCCTTTGTTCCCATCGATCCGTCCCAACCTGCGGCGCGGCGGGCGCGGCTGGCCGACCGGGCGGGGCTGGACCATGTGTTTACCTCTCCCGATCAGATCGACGGGTTGCGCGGCCATGCCACCTCTACCCCGCATCCGACCAAGAACGAGAGCGAGGCCTACCTGCTCTTTACTTCCGGCTCGGCCGGAGAGCCAAAGGGCGTGCCGATCACCCATCTGGGGCTGGCGCGCTACATCCGCTTTGCGCTGGCATCCTATTTCGACGCACCGGAGCCACCGGTCGCGCCGCTGTTCGGTTCGCTGACCTTCGATCTGACATTGACGACGGTCTTTGCGCCGATCCTTGCCGGTGGGCAGCTGGTCATCTGCCCCGGTAGCGGCGCCGAAGCGATGGCGCAGGTTGCCGCCACGCCCGCGATCACCTGGTGCAAGGCAACACCCTCGCACCTGAAGATCCTGACCCGGCTTATGCCCGCCGGACACGCGCTGCAAACGCTGGTCGTCGGCGGCGAAGCGTTCGGGATGCGCATCGCCGAGGATTTGCGCGCCGCCAATCCTGGTATCGAAATCTTCAATGAATACGGCCCGACCGAGGCTGTGGTCGGCTGCATGATCTACCGTCTCGGCGCGGATATGGCCGGGACCGATGTGTTGATCGGCAAACCCGCCCCCGGCACAACCCTCCGGATCGTCGACCGTTATGATCAACGTGTCCCCCTTGGTGTAGCGGGTGAATTGCTGATTTCCCATCCCGGCGTGATGACCGGCTATCTGGGCGATACCGCGGGCGGCCCGTTCGTGACACTGGACGGCAAACGCTACTACCGGTCGGGCGATATCGTGCGGCTGCGCAATGATCAGCAGCTGGAATACCTCGGACGCTTCGACACCCAGATCAAGGTTGGCGGTATCCGGATCGACCTGACAGAGATCGAACATGCCCTGCGCCGCCATCCGTCGGTGGCGAATGTCGCGGCGGGATGCTGGGCACCGTCGCAAAAACCCGCACGCGCGCAATGCGCGCGCTGCGGGCTGCCGGATGACGTCCCCGGTATTGCGTTCGATGATGCGCAAATCTGCCCGACCTGCCGGGATTTCGACCGTGTTGCACCGGTGGCCCGCAGCTGGTTCAGGACCGAGGATGACCTGGCGGCCAAGCAGGCGGCCGCACGCGCGCGCGCCACTGGCAAATATGACTGCATGCACCTGCTCAGCGGCGGCAAGGATTCCACATATGCCCTCTACCGCCTGATCGATCTGGGCTTCACGCCCTACGCCCTGACCCTCGACAACGGCTATATCTCGGAACAGGCCAAGGACAACATCCGCCGCATCGTGAGTGAGCTTGGCATCGACCACGAATTCGCCACCACCCCGGCGATGAACGCGATTTTCCGCGACTCCCTGGCGACGTATTCCAACGTCTGCAACGGCTGTTTCAAGACGATCTACACACTGGCCACCAATCGCGCGCTGGAGCTGGGCATTCCGCTGATCGTCACCGGCCTGTCGCGCGGGCAGCTCTTTGAGACACGGCTGATCCCGCAACAGTTCGCGCTGGACCGGTTCGACCCCGATGCCATCGACCGGGCCGTGCTCAATGCACGACGCAGTTATCACCGTATCGACGATGTCGCGAACCGGTTGCTCGATACAAGCGCCTTCCGGGATGATGCGGTGTTCGAGCAGGTCGAGTACTTGGATTTCTACCGCTACATCGATGTCGATCTGACGTCGATGCTGGACTATCTGGCGGAACGCACCCCTTGGCTGCGACCCGCCGATACCGGCCGGTCGACCAACTGCCTGATCAATGCCGCCGGCATCCACACGCACAAGATCGAACAGGGATATCACAATTACGCGGTTCCCTATGCCTGGGATGTGCGTCTGGGGCACAAGACCCGCGACGAGGCGATGGCGGAGCTGGACGACAATCTGGATGCGGATGATGTGGCGCGAATGCTGTCAGAGATCGGCTATGATCCCGCGCCACGTCAGACTCTGACCGCATGGATCAAACTGACCGAAGGTGTGACGCAGGCGCCCTCGGCGGCCGAATTTCGCGCCTTTCTGGCGCAAACCCTGCCAGCACATGCGATGCCATCCGCGTTCGTGGCGGTTCCGGAGTTTTCACTGACCCGCAATGGCAAGCTTGACATGGCGGCACTGCCGGGGCCGGAACGGGTCCATCGCCATACGCTGGAGCCGGTCGCCGCGCCATCGAATACCACCGAGGAAACGATCATCGCCGCGTGGGAGAAGCAGTTGCGGATCGAGCCCATCGGGGTCGATGACAGTTTCTTTGCGCTTGGCGGCGATTCACTGGCCGCGCTGGAGATGATCGTGCGGCTGAGCGCCGAATTTGGCGCGCGCATCCGCGAGGATCTGGCCTTTACCCACACCACGCCGCGGGCGCTCGCCGAAGAGATCGACCGGCTGCTGGCATCCGGGGGGGCGGTCCGGCCTACTGCGCAACTGCCGGACATCACTCAGCTGCCCGCGGATGAAGCCCCGCCGCTATCGGTGGGCGAGCAAACACTGCTCTTTGACCAACGGGCGCGCCCTGAGGCACTGATGTACAATGTCGCGCGGGTTTTTCACGTGGCAGGCGCAGTCGATGCCCCCCGGTTCGAGACCGCGTTGCGGACCGTCGTCCCGCAGCATCAACCGCTGTCATGGAGCTATGGAACGCCGCGCCGCAAGCTCGAACCAAACGACGCCATCAAAGTCGTGATCTCTCGCGAGCCGGTCACACCCGAGGCCGTCCCGGCCGCCATTTCAGATTTCCAGACCGCTCCGTTTGACCTGTCGCAGGGCCCGCTGTTGCGGTGTCTGGTTCAACCCGTACGGGACGGGTCGACCATCATCACATTTGCAATCCACCATGTGAGCGGCGATCACGAAAGCTTTGATCGCCTCTGGGCACAGCTGATCGACGCATTGGCGGGTCATCCTCTGCCCGAGTTGAAAACCGATTATGCATCCTTTTGTCACTGGCAGGCTGAAACAGAGCAGGCGGCGCATCGTGCTTTCTGGCTCAAGTGCGGATCGCAAGAGCCACCATCCGCCCTGCTCTGCGCGCCTGCCGTAACGCACGCGCCCGACGGATTTCTGACCTGCCGCAGCGCATTGTCACCGAACGAGGTGCGGGCGGCAAAAGAGACACCTGTTTCGCTGGCTCTGGCGGCGACCGCTGCAGCGCTGCGCCTGTACACGACAGGCAATGATCTGGAGATCGGCATTGTCGCTTCTACCCGTGATCACCCTGATGCACAGCCGCTATTCGGATATCTTCTCAATCCGCTGCCACTCAGGCTCGATTGCGCACAGGACAGCAAATTCTCTGAGCTTGCACAACAAGCGGGGAATGCTGTCGGGCGTGCGTTGCCGCACCGATCCTATCCTATCACGCAAATCTTGCAGGACCGCCGGGCCGCAGGGCTGGCGGCAGAGCCGCTGCGCGTGCTGGTCGCCTACGACGATGCGATCCCGACCGAACTGGACGGCAGGATCGTCACGCAAAGGGTCGCGTTCAATGGCTTTGCAGTGACGGACCTTTCAGTTTTTGTCGAGTTGCGCAGGGACACTGTCGATATTGGTATCGAATATTCCGGCAAGACAATCGGCCAAGAAGTGGCCAATACGATTCTCAAACGCGCAGAAGATGCCCTGTGCCGTGCCGTGCGGTCGCCGGACGACACTGTAAGCCGCGTCGGAGATGCGGCGGCAAACCGGAGCCTGCTGGTCGGGCCCGCCCTGAAAGATACCCGGCTGATCCTGGACCGGATATCGCAGAACGTCCGGCAGTCCCCGGATACGTCCGCAGTGACCTGCGCCGGGCAGACCATCAACTGGGCGCAACTGGGCCAGTGGTCAGAGGCCATCGCAACGCGGCTGCGGGCATCGGGCATAGGTTCCGGGGACCGGGTGATTGTCTGCAAGGACAGGTCCGCGCATCTGATCGCCGCGATGCTGGGCGTGCTTCGGGCGGGTGGGGTCTATGTCCCGGTTGATCCCACCTATCCGCCCGAACGTGTCCGCATGATTGTCTCAGGCGCCAAAGCACGCCTCGCCATCGTCGACGACCCGGCGGCGGCAGAAGGGACCATGGACATTCCCTGCCTTGGCGTCACCGAAAATGGCCTTGATGGTGGTGGATGGAATGGCCCGACGACCCGTTTTCCCGCCCCAAAGGCCGACGATCCGGCCTACCTGATCTTTACCTCTGGATCGACGGGCGCTCCGCGCGGAGTCAGCATCACCCACCGGCAGCTTTCGGACAGCACCAATGCGCGCGACATTTTCTATGATGCCCCACCAACCCGGTTCGCGATGCTGTCGAGCATTGCGTTCGACAGCAGTGTCGCGGGGCTTTTCTGGACGCTTGCAACAGGTGGTACCCTCGTATTTCCAACCGAGCGGGAAGCGCGGGATGTGGACGCGCTCGCGCACCTGTTGAGTGGCGCAACCCACACGCTCTGCGTCCCGACGCTTTATAACGCGATGCTGGACCGGCGCGACCCGGCAG